>DATBFX010000324.1:0-29987 GCA_036558305.1 Thermomicrobiales bacterium
GTCGAGGGCGCCGGCGGCGTTGGTGATGCCCGGCATCTGCCCCATGCCGTCGCGGATGGTTTTGCCGCCGCCGAAAACGGCTTCGTCGCCGGGAACGGTCAGGTCGCGTTCGATCTCGCAGACGAGATTCGTGTCGGCGAGGCGGAAACGATCGCCGGCGGTGGGGCCGAAGAGGTCGACGTACTGGCGGCGGGGGATGGTGGTCATGGGCGGTCCTTTGAGTGGTTGGGGCGGAGTCTCAGGTCCCAGGTCTCAAGCAGTCCGCTGCAGGTGCTTGTGACCTGAGACCTGAGACCTGAGACCTGAGACCTGAGACCCGCTTCGCGCCGTGACGCTGCCGTTGACGAGACCGTTGAACCCGACGATACGTCGCGTGCCGCCGACGGCGACGAGGGTAACCTCTCGGGTGTCGCCGGGTTCGAAGCGGACGGCGGTGCCGGCGGGGATGTCGAGGCGCATGCCGAAGGCGGCGGCGCGGTCGAACTCGAGCGCGCGGCTGACCTCAAAGAAATGGAAGTGCGAACCGACCTGGATCGCCCGGTCGCCGGTGTTGCTGACGGAGAGCGTCACCCGGCGGCGACCGGCATTGATCTCGACCGGCTCGTCGGAGAGGAAGTATTCGCCGGGGATGGGCATCGGGTTCTCCTCTGTGAGTCGTTAGTCGTTAGTCGTCAGTCGTTAGAACGGCGCTCTGTCCGTCTGTCCGTCTGTCCGTCTGTCCGTCTGTCCGTCTGTCCGTCTCTACTGACGACTCCGTCACGGGATCGGATCGTGGCAGGAGACGAGTTTGCTGCCGTCGGGGAACATGGCTTCGACCTGGATGAGGTGGAGGAGTTCGGGGACGCCGGCCATGACCTGGTCGCGGGTGAGGACCTGTTTGCCGAGTTCCATGCAGGCGGCGACGGTTTTGCCGTCGCGGGCCCCTTCGAGGATCGCTTCGGAGATGAGGGCGACGGCTTCGGAGTAGTTGAGTTTGAGACCGCGTCCCTGACGTTTGCGGGCGAGATCGGCGACGACGTAGACGTAGAGCTTGTCGATCTCCTGGGGTGAGAGGTTCATCGTCACTGGCCCTCTCGTCGATGTGGGTTGCTCAGTCGTCCGATTGCCAGATGCTAGACGAGGCAAAGTGCGGCGTCAAATCGAGGCGATGGGCGCGAGGTGCGAAACGCTACGCGGCGTTGGCGCACTCGGTACGACCGCGCCGCCCCGAGACTGCGCTCGCGTTCCTGGGCGTGGTCGAATCGGGCGACCGCGTTGGGCAACCGGCCGGATCGGATTTCCTCCGGCGTGCGGTCGCCGTAGAGGGTAACAGGCACGCCCCGTTGCTGGAGGAACAGACCCAATTGCAGTCCGGCGAGGCCGGAGCCGACGATTCCGATGTTGCCTATGGTGGCCTCCCGGTTTCGATCTCAATGAACAACTGAACACGCGTCGGACCCGCCGTGGGGCGTGTCACGCCCGGTCCCGCCCGTCCATCGTGCGCTCTCGTGTATGAGAGGACATCGGCAAGCCTGCCGATTTGCGGTCCGGTGTTCCGGCACGGTGCCGGCTCGGCGTCCCTGACGACTCCGGGTCGGGCCGCCAACCGGTCAGATCGATCCGTTGACCGGTTGCCGTGCGTCACCGATGATCCCCGACCCGGGTCGTGGGCAGCCGCACGACGGGAGACCCGGTTTGGACAACCGGGCCGGGTCTCTTCGATGCTTGCCCCGGACAGTCGGGAGTTGGGGGCCGAATCGCGGAATCGAGGTCGGTGATGATGTTTCGGATCGTGACCGGGACCGTGCTGGCCGGGCAGGCGGAAGAGGCGGCAAGGCGATGGGAGGAGACGGTAGCAGCGGAGCTGGCGGGCCTGCCGGAGTTTCGCCATGCGTTCGTCGGCGGTGACGTGGACGGCACACGGTTCGCGGTGGTGACCGTCTGGGAGCGGCTGCCGGACCCGGCGGTGAGCCGGCGGCTGTTGCGGGGGTTCGAGGCGCGGGTGAAGGACATACTCCCCGGTCCGTTGGTGGTCGAGGCATACGACATGTTGGTGGAGGTCTAACAGCGCCTGAGAACCGGTACGGGCCGAGGCGTTGGGGGGCGCCATCACTCCGTTTCCTCTGATGCCCGTGACCGGTTTTGGACGACGCTCTGCGGTGTCACGTCGGGGGAGGGGACCCGTGTCCCTGGGTCTCCGCGACCGCCTCGTCTTGTCGCCATGTAGCTCCCGATACAGGCTGATTGCGGATGAGGCGCAGGGTGCGGGCCACCACCCGAAGGTAACACGAACGTACGGGCACAACTGACTATTGCGGTCGACACTGTCCAGGGCTAACCTGGGGTCATCCACACGCTGCGGTGGGGGTCGTCTTTCGGGCTGGTACCCCTGCCGTCCCTCATCTGCGCGTCCGCGATCATCGTCTCGCGGACGGTCGTCAGCACAACGTTTTCGGACGCCATGGCCGGTGACGGCTAGGCATTCATGCTCCCATTTTGCCGCGAGGAGGATCGCGCGGACCGAGACCTCGTCGCGGCGAAGCATGCGCTTCGGTCCTCTGCGGTCTCCGTCTTCCTGGGGCCGAGTGCGGGTTTTCCCGATCCGGCGACGGGTATCACCACCTGGATCGTTGCGTGGCAGGGCACGCGGAAGGCGGCGTTCGTTCGGCCGACGCCGCCCAACGAGACGGGGATCGCGGTCCCCGTCGGCGACGGCATTGCCATCCCGATCGGGTAGAGAGACCAACCGTCGCCAAAGGTTTGGGTTCGCGCGTTTCACGCCCGACTGGTTCGGCGTCACGATCGGGGCGTGTGCGTTCTTGCGTCCGTCTTTCCGGTCAGCAGCTCGTTGCCACGGAATCCCGACCGTCCGATCCTCGCCGCGCCCAGGAGGTGTTCAATGGTCTAGCAAGAGCTTCGCCGTCCCGAAAGAAGCCCCACGCACCGCGGCGGACCTGCGTCCGCCGGCGGTACGGAACCGAGAGACGTTTCCCGCCGTTTCGCCGCAGAAGAAGGGAGCATCACCATGTCGAACGGTGCAGGCAACCAAGCGATGACTACCTTGGAGGCGCAGTGGTACAACTCCATGGTGAACGGCCTACACCTCAATCCGGACACGTACTTGATGCTTCAACCCAACACACCGATCGGGAACACTTCCGACAAAATCTGGGCGTACTTCAATGCGATCCCGCCCGCCTCCCTGAACTTCAACCTGAACACCGCGCAGTTCAACCAGTTCTATACGACGTACGAGGCCGTCGTGAATCAGCTGAAAGCGCAGACCGCTCTGCGGGTTCAGCGGGACCTCGCCGATTGCTACCAGCCCTGGATGTCGTACGTGAAGGCACTCAACCCGCTCCCCACGCCGGAACAGCTCCCGAACACCTTCCGGTCGTGGGCCGCGATCTACTGCCCGGACCACGCCGCCCAGGGCTACACCGACTACCAAGCGCTCATCCACGACCCGGTCTCGCTGGCGCAGCAGTACGTTCTGAATCAGACCGGATTCTTGAACAACACGCCGAACTTCAACCAGACGATCGACGATCTGAACCAGGCGGATCAGATTGCACCGGCTGGTGGGTTCACCTTCGACAGCGCCACGGCAAGCTCCGACGTAACCAACACCTGGGCGAAGGGCTCGATCAGCGGCTTCTACGACTTCTTTTCCGGCTCGGCCAGCGTGGACTGGTCGTCGCTCAACGCCAAGGCGTCCTCCTCCCAGGTAACGGTCGACGTCCAGTTCCAGCACGTGTTTACCTTCACCGCCCAACCGGGTGCGTGGTACAACGCGGGAGCGCTCGGCATGGCCTTTCAGACGCAGGACAACACCCTCTGGAACCCGGGCACGCCAAACTGGAACTCTACCTTTGGCCCGAGCGGGGACATGCAACGCCTGCTCACGTCTCTCGTCATCGTCGACGGCATCACGACCAAGATTACCTCGGCGGCCACCTATTCGACGCAGGAGCAGCAGCAGATCAATGCCGACCTGTCGGTCGGCATCTGGCCGTTTTTCTCGTTGGGGGCGTCGGGCGGCTACAGTCACTCGGCCGCTACCTTCGACGGCGGGCAGATGACGGTGACGGGCAGCAGCGTCAACGGCAACCCGATCATCCTCGGTGCGAACGTGACCCCCGTGGGCCAGATCTTCACCCAGCCCGGGGCGCTTGCGGCGGCACTCCTTGCCGCAGGCGCAGGCAGCGGGGCCGAAGCCGCACAGGGCGGGAACTCCTAGCCGCAGCCAGCAGCGGGATGCCGCCACGGCGATAGCGGGCATCCCCGACGCCCGATCCGGGCCGGCTGGGCGCGACCTGCTTCGGTCGGCGTCCGGGGAACCGGCGGCACCGAGGACGCGACGGGAAGCGTCGACGTCAACGGTGCCGCCTCCCCGGTCGGGAGCAGCCCGGGGACGGTCCCGTGCGGCCGTGCGCCGCGGCCCTCCGCCCTTGTGCCCGGCGACGATCGACGCGGGCAAGACCACCGTGAGCAAGCGCTTCGGCGACGCCTCATCACCATCGGCTCGGGAAGGAGCAGCATATGCCGCCACTCGTGCAGCAGGGGGGAGCGATGCGGAATACGCCGGGCACTCCTAACCGCGATATGCGGCGGGATGCCGCCACGGCGATTGCGGGGATCCAGTACAACGACGTGTGGAGGGGGGCGGGGACGATCAGCAACACCGATCTGGTCAGGGTCGATAACCAAGGGACCACATCGAACCAGGAGGTGAACCTCCAGGCGCAACTGAACGGAGTCAAGGGCAAGAGCACCATCGCGACCGCACTGGTCCAGCAGCAGGTCGGAACGACCGCAGGGAACAACGTCGCCTGGCAGGCCACGGCTCTCCAGTTGATCCAGAACGCGCTCACCCAAAGCTTGAACAGCCTCGTGGCCGGCACTCCGGCCCAGTTCGAGGTGGTGGGCACGTTCCCATGACGGGCACGCCGTACCCCGACGCCTGATCCCGGACGGCGGGGGCACGACCCGCTCCGGTCGGTGTCCGGGCATCCGGCAGGAACGAGGACGCCACGGTGAATGGCCGGGGGAACCGGCCGTACATCGTCGCGATGGGCGCGAATTGGACGGTGGCGCCGGCCCGGTCGGCAGCAGTCCGGTTACGGTCTCGTGCGGCGGCGGGCCGCGGCCCGCCGCCACGGTGCGATCCGGCGCCACTGGCCCGGCGCCACGGAGGTGAACGCATGCGCGCATGGAACGCCCCCACCCAGCAGGAGTTCGCCGACGCCTTCCTTGCGCACGCCCATGTGACGTGCCCGGTGACCCCGGACTTCCCGAACCCGCCCGACAACATCGCCATGGCCATCGTCCCCACCAACAGCCTCGACTGCGCGGCGGTGCGCGACCCCGGTGGCCTCAACCCCGTCGACTACGCGACGAACACGAACGCCAACGGGAACGTGGCCGCCGGGGGCCTCGCGGCCGGGGGCCGCGCCCTGAACAAGGTCCCCAGGGGCGCGCAGGGGATGCACGCCGAGATGACGCTCCTCGACGCCTTCCCGCCCCCCAACATGCCGCAGGTGGGGATCTCCAAGCAGGCCTGTCTCCTGTGTTGCATCGCGCTCCAGATCGCGGGCGTCGCCAATCGCGGCTGCCACGGCGAGCTCTACGACGCCTGGAAGTTTCCCGACTACATCCGGCTCTCGGCGGTGCGCCTGAACGCATTCCTGGGTCCGGGCGCCGTCGCCGTCTACAACCAGCTCAGCGCACAAAACCAGGCGAACGCGCTGCGGCTCATCGAGACCAACCTCAAGCAGTACGACACGTGAGCCAGCCCGGCCGGCGGCGCCGGCGGTCGCACGGGGCCGCCGCTTGGGCGAGGGCGGTGTGCGCCACCGGGGTGGCGTCCGGGGTTCCACCCAGGAATGCCACCCGGTGGCGAACCGCGGCGGACGGCAACCGGCAGCGTGTGTTGGGATCGTTCGGAAACACGAGCGCGTGGCTATCCTCGATCCGATGACGACGGGGACGCGTCAGACGCGGTGGTCGAATTGCCGTCGCGCGTGGCCGCCCCCGGTCGCCGGATGCCAGAACCGGATCCACAGAATTCCCTGCCCGTCCCCCCGGGCCTCGCTCGCCGCCTCACTCACCGGCGGGACGCACGTTGCTGGCGCGAAGTGGAGGTCGGCGTCCTCGCTGGAGTCTGGGCTCATGTCGCGACCAGCGTCGTCCCGCTCCGATCACGATCGCGCGACGAGTCGCCCGTTCGGGCGTAGGTGCCCCTTAGCCGGTCAGTTGCGTTGGGATACTCTGCGGGTTCTTGAACAGGTTGTTGGGGTCGACCGCCGCTTTGATTTGGACGAGGCGGGGGAGGTTTTCGGCATAGTACGCGTTCAGCCAATCGGGGATGTCGCGGTTCGGAAAGTTCTGGTAGCTCTCGTAGGGGCCGGTTCCGATCGCCGCGATCACCCGACTGGTCCAATCGTTGAGTTCCTGAGCGACCGATCCCTCCGCGTTGTTCGGCCAGATCGTGGTCGGTCGGAGCAACGTCATCGCACCCCGGTGGACGTAGGCGGTGTCGGTTCGCGCGTACTTGTTGACGATGCTGCCGCCGACCCAGCCAAGCGAATAGATCGAACCGTTGGCGGTCTCGGTGCGACTCGGACACTTGGCGAGCAGATCGACGAGTTTTGCGATCACGTCGCTCGAGATCGCCGTCTTGGCGAACCGGGAGATATCGCCGTAGGAATGCGGAGCTGCCACGGGAGTCGTGAGCTTCTGCTGCCACAAGGTCCAAAAGTCGTATTCCATCAGCTCTTGTTTTTGCGGTTTCAAATCCAGCAGCGGTTGGACGAGAAACTTGAGGAGGTTGCTATTGCCGATGAATTGACCGCGCGAAACGACCGAATTGCCGTCCTGGTTGGGCACGGACTGTGCCCACGCCACCGCGTTCAACTCCGGTCGGTTGACTTGGAGGATCTCGTGGAACGTGCCAAAGACGTCCGCGGCGGCTCCTGCCGGATAGTCGAAGCGGTAGTAGCTGACTTTCTGTATCGGTACCTGTTCCAGTTGGAAGGTGAACGAGGTGTTGATCCCGAAACTGCCGCCCGCTCCGCCCCGGCAGGCCCAGAACAGGTCCTGGTTCTCGTCCGCGCTGGCAGTCCGGACTTGACCGTCGGCGGTCACGATCCGGGTTGCCGTCAGGTGGTCGCAGGTCAGTCCGTACGAGCGGGTGTTGTAGCCGATGCCGCCGCCGAGCACGAGCCCGCCGACGCCGACCTTCGGACAGGTCCCGCCCGGCAGAAAGTACCGACCGTTCACCGTCTTGGCGAACAGGTTTTCGTTGAGCGCCGCGCCACCGACGACGGCGGCGCCGGGCTGCGAAGCGACGTCGACCGAGTTCAGCTTACCGATGTTGACGACCAAGCCGTTGTCGACGGTGGAGAAACCGCCGTAGCTGTGACCGCCGCCTCGCGCCACGGGCGTGACGTTGTTGTTGCGACACCAGTTCACACACGTGACGACGCCGGTCTCGTCCTCGACGACGGCGACCGCGGCCGGTCGGGTGGCGAGGTAACGGCCATTGTTCGGGGCGCTCGCGTCGGCGAATCCAACGTCGCTTGGAAGCAGGACCTGGCCATGGCCCGTGAGATCTTGACGAAGTTGTTCGAGCGCGCGGGGATCCACCGGGGTAGGGGTCGGTCCCGGCGTTGCCGTCGTCCAGGCGGAGGAAGACGTGCGACGGCCGATGCCCAGACCGAGACCGAGCGCGGCGGCGCATCCGGTGCGAAGCAATTGGCGACGGCTGAGCGTGTGCACCTCGACCTCCTTACGCGCTTGGTCTACGACCGATCACGGGACGACCTCGCTGGTCGCCACCATGCCCGGGTTCACCTGCGACAGAACGTGGCGGCGTTTCACGAATGTGCCGGAGAACGTCGACGAATTTCGACGCGAACGTCAGGAAGACACCGGTGGGTTCGGTGCGAACGAGCGTCGCTGGTCGGAGCGGCCGATCGAGGGCGGACCGAGGTCGGGTCCTTCGCGTGGTGTACCCGATGGATTGCCTGCCGGCAGTCTGTGCGTCGACCGATCGTCCGGTCAGCCGGGCGGACAAGTCGCCGCTTGAGTCGATACTCACTACTTTAGGAGGGAACGTTGCCAGAAGCGATGCGTGGAGGTACTCAATTGAGTGGCCAGATGTTCTCATGACGTTCGTCGATTCGACGAAGCCGTTGGTCCAGGGGCGCCCGACCCGGGTGTGGCGGTCCAGGCGGCGATGGGTCGTGGGTATGGGTTGCATATCCTATACGGACAGTCTTGCGGGTGAACAAGCGCGCATGTACGCTACCGGCGGGTTGAACAACCGATCCACTGGGCGTTTGCGCCCGATTCTGGGTATTTTTGTCGATCGTGGAGCCCGTCGTGGCTTCCTCCGTCCCCGTCGGACCATCGGCGAACAGCAGGAGGTGTGGTGATGCCCATGACGCCCAACGATGCGCTGTGCGAATCGCCGCGCGGCGAGCTCGCCACGGCCTCGGCGTTCGCGCAGGCGCACGGCGCCCTGCGACCCGACGACGTGAGCGCCTATCTGGCGGAGGTGTTTCGGCTGGCACCCGCGGCCAAACTGGACCCGGCGATCGTCGTCGCCCAGAGTGCGGAGGAGACCAGCTACTGGACGTCGGATTGGTGGAATCAACGGCTCAACCCCGCCGGGATCGGCATCACCGGCGACGCGACGGACGACGCCAACTCCGGCACCTGGGCGAACGGGACCGACGCCGCCCGCGCCCAACTCGTCCACCTGTTCGTCTACGCGGTCGGCCCGATCCCGGACGGCCACGTGCTGGCGCCCTTCCGCGCCCTCGATCCACGCTATCAGGCGGCGCTCGCCGCCGGCTACGCCGGCATCGCCAAGACGATCGCCGGTCTGTCCGGGCACTGGGCGGTGGATCCGCAGTACGCCGTCAATATCGCCCAACGCGGCAACGCCATCTTCCCGAACCTGCCCGACGCGGACAATTCGGGGGGATCGACCGGGACCATCTCCTTCGGGAATGTGCCCCACCCAGCATTTACGGACCGCCTGATCCCGGACGTGGACAACGGCGCCTGGGACAACCTCGGCCAGCGCCACGTCCGGGGCGTCGTCTACCATCGCCAACTCGGACCCAACTGGGGGACGGACTCCTACTTCCGCACGCCGCCACCGGGCGGTCTGAGCAACTGCCCGGGGCCGAACGATCCCCCGAACTTCAACTGGGGCGGCTGCAATGGCCTCACCGACTACGGGGTCGACGACGTGACGGGGCAGATCCTGCGCTGGAACGACCCCACGGGTGCGCCGCATCCCGGCGTCAGCGCCAACCGCGCGGGCTGGGCATCCGGTCCCGTGAGCTCGCCCTGGGGGGACGGGAAGGCGTTTCTCCTGGACAACGGATGGGACCCGAACGGCGGCCCGAACCAGGCCGCCCTCAACGTCGTCAACCGCGACCAGGTCAGCATCGAGATCTCCGGGTGGTACTCGGTGCCCGACGAGGGCCACCCCAACGACGACCCGATCAGCGACGCCTGCAAGGATTCGGTCGCGGCGCTCAGCGCCTACTGGGCCGACCAGTTCCATATCCCGTGGGACAGCTACCCGCGGGTGCCGGGCAAGGACTTCAACTTCACCCGTTTTCACCAACAGTTCTGCATCGGCACCGGCAAGATTTGTCCGGGCCAATTGGTGATGAACGAGACCACCGACATCCACAACCGGACCCAGGCAATCCTGAAGCGGTACCAGTTGTCCGGCGGTGGCGGCAACGGAGAGGTGGTGAAGTTCCCGCAACCGCGGACGTTCCATGCGCAGCAGGGCGCGCTCTCGCGGTCGGGTCCGAGCACCGACTCGCCGCAGGTCAGGACATTCCAACCGGGCGCTGCCATCACCTGCGTCGGCTACGTCCACGGCCAGACCGTCGACGGGGACGACCGTTGGTTGCAGACGAACGACCAGCCCCCGCAGTACATTCACACCAGCGGCGTGGTGGAATCGATCTGAGGTCTCACCGCGAACGCCGGTCCATGTGCTCTGCTTCGCCGTGTCCGTGACGTAGAATGGGGCGAGACCTTTCGAGGTGGGGAGCGTATGCGCAGCGATCAACCGATCGTCGTCGGACTGGCGCGGCATGATGGCCGAGCGCGGAGCACCCGGTCGGCGCTGCTCAGGCTCGTCCCGGCGGTCCTGCTGCTCTACCTCGCCGTGCTCTCCGGTCCGCGGGCCGGTGCCCAAGAGGGAGACGCCGCCACACCGGCGCCGCTTGCCGTCGCCGGTGATGTCCTGACCACCCTGGTCGCGGCGCCGCCGGATGCGCCGGCGATCTACGCCGTCGGCAGTGCGGGACTCTACCGGTCGGACGACGGCGGGCTTGCCTGGCACCGCGCCGGGCCGCTTCCCCCGCCCGGCCGGGTGGTCGCTGCACTGGACGATCCGGTTCTCCTCCTCGCCGGCTCCTACCCGCCCTGCGCCCGCACCGGTGGGAACGAGCGCCCGCTCTATCGGTCGGACGATGGGGGGGCGACCTGGCAGGAGGTCGAGGGCGCGACCGGGATCGCGCCCCTGGCCGCCTGGAACGGGTCGGACCTGGCCGTGGGGGCGAGTTGCGCCGGCCTCCTGATCTCGACCGACGGCGGTCGGCAGTGGCAACGGTCGTCCCTCGTGCCCGCCGACTATCTGGTGTCGGTCTTCGCCCCCTTGGCAGGCGGTGACCCCAGCAAACCGCTGGGACTGGTCATCGGCACGTCCGAGGGGGGAACCAGCCGGGTTTGGCGCCTGGACCTGTCCGACCCGGCGCACCCCACGGCAAGCGATCCGCTGCTCCGCTTCTGGGGCGGCGGGGCGGCGGCCGGGGATGGCGACCGCTACCTGGTCGGCACCGCCACCGGCGTCTTCGTCAGCGACGACGCGGGAGTGACCTGGCGGCAGAGCCGTACCGGTCTGGAGGACGTGACCGTTTCGGTCGATCCGTTCGGCACGCCGGTCCCCGACGCGGAGCGGCGACGCGGCTTCGGGATCTCCGCTGTCGCACTCGACCCCGTCGACGCCGGCCACCTGTGGGCCGGCACCGTAGGCGGGCTCTACGACTCGTCCGATGGGGGCGGCACCTGGCACCGCGTCGGCGACGTCACGACGCCCGTGAACGGGTTGGTCGTTGCCCCAAAGGGCGGATTGTTATTGGTCCAGACCCCGCACACCGTCGTCACCGTGCCGCTCGCGGCCTGAGCCGGCCGCCGAGCGGCCAGAAGGCAGAAGCGCGAGCGCTCTGTCCGCGACGGCGACCGCGACAGGGTGAACGCGGCTGTGGCAGGGGTTCGAGGCGCGGGTGAAGGACGTTCTCCCCGGTCCGTTGGTGGTCCAGGAATACGGGTTGTTGGTCGAGGTTTCGTCTCGGGTGCCGGCAGGGGCACCCCGAGTCGGCTCTGTGCAGGCGGTATCATCACCGAGAGAAATCCCTCGCCGCGGCGGGGGCGAACACCGAGAGGAGACGGCGATGGTGCAGCAGATGACCCTGCCGCCGCTGGTGCGAGGTGAGTGGTTCCGGATGACGGCCGAGGAGTTCGACGCCTGGGTGCCGGAAGGGCTGCGGGCCGAGTGGTACGGCGGGAAGGGGATGATCTTCGTGTCGACGGGAACGTGGCACGGACTCCTTGTCTTGCTCTTCGGCGAACTCTTGCGCCGCTACTGCGAACTATTCGATCTCGGTCAGGTTTTTCTCGGGGCGGTCGAGTTGCGACTGCCGTCCGGAGCTCGACTTGAGCCCGATGTCGTTGTGGTTCTGAAGCGGGATCTCGATCGGGTGCATCCGAAGTGGGTGGACGGTCCGGCTGGTCTTTCCGTCGAGTTTGTCTCCGAGAACAGCGTCGGACGCGACCGAGCCGTCAAGCGCCGCGCGTTGGAGGAAGCAGGTCAGCCGGAATACTTGATGGTCGACACGATCGTGCGTGCGAGTGAGCCCGAATTCCTCCGTCTTAACGAAACGGGCATCTATGACCGCGTACAACCGGACGACCAAGGTCGCTACCACTCGGAGGTGTTGCCGGGGTTCTGGTTTCATCCGGATTGGTTTCGGCAAGACGCGTTGCCCGATCTCGACGATCTGCTGCTCCAAATCGCTCCGGAGGCGTACGCGGCGCGCTTGCTTGCCAAGATTCGCGATCGAATCGACGGCGACGGGCGGTAGCACGCGGGCGACCGACAGGGCCCCGTCTGGGCATTGGTCCGCGGAGCAGTCACAGCCTGGCACAAATCGTCGGTTCTCCCTCGCCCCGTCGCGAGACGGAATGATCGCCCGCGGGGTGACGTATCGCCGGTTCCCGGTAGGCAAGACCACCCAAAGCGGCTGCGGGCGGATGCGACTAACGTTGCGTAAGCGCCGGGGCGGTGTAGACTATCGTCGGGATTGATCAGCGCGTTGTGCCGTCGCGGCACAGGCACCAGCGCGTGGGGGTATGCCGGGAGGGGGCCGATCATCGTGCAGCGTTCGAACGTCGCCGAACTGAGCGCCGTCCCGCCGGGTCGTGTCCCGCCATTACCGCCGCGGCCGATGACGGCCCGCGTGGCCGGGTCGCGCGCGTGGGCGAGCGGCCGCCGGTTGGCGATGCGCGTCGCGCTCGCCGCCGCCGTGGTGTTGCTGGCGGTGGCGGGTGCGCTCGGCGTGATGCGGTCGGTCTACGCCGATCGGGTCTACCCGGGTGTCTACGTCGAGAACGTCAACATCGGCGGCAAGGACCGGGCCGCGGCGAAGGCGTTGTTGCAACAGCGGGCCGATAGCCTCGAGCGCGGCACGCTCGCGTTCAGCTACGGCGGCAAGACCTGGACGCCGGCGTTGAGCGAGGTCGGGGTGACGATCGATCTCGACCAATCGCTCGACCACGCGTACGACGTCGGTCGCGAGCAAGACGCGCGCGATCGACTCCTCGCGATGGGCGGGCTGTTGCGGCACGATCGCCGGTTTCCGCTGGTCGTCCGGTTCGATCAGAAGGTGCTGAACGGCTGGCTCGATGGGGTCGACCGAGAGTTGGGCTTGCCGCCCCACGACGCCTTGCTGACGATCGACGGGACGAAGGTCACCGTCGTGCCGGAGGTGGACGGCACGATCACCGACCGCGCGCAAATCCAGCAAGTCGTTTACGGCGCGGCGCTCTCGCTTCGACCGGCCGGGGGACCGCTCCCGGTCATCGCGAAGGTGGCGCAGGTGCGGGCGGCCGATCTGGCGCCGGCGAAGGCGCAGATCGAGCAGATGGTGGCGAAACCGGTGCATCTGACCTTCCAGAAGAAGAGTTGGGACCTCGACCCCGCGGCGCTGAGCACGTTCGTGACGCAGACGACCGACCCGACCAAGCAGGGCGCCGCCGCGCTGACGATCGGCGTCGACGAGGCGGCGCTGTCGAAGTGGCTGAGCGAGCAGATCGCGAACGACGTCAACCGCGATCCGGTCGACGCCGAGGTGGCCTGGAGCGACGACGCGAACGGGTTGATCGCGACCGCGGCCAGCAAGGATGGCTACAAGCTCAAGCCGATGAGCCTCGCCCGGTCGGTCGCGACGAGTCTGATGGGCGACCACGCGCCGGTCGAGGTGCCGGTCACGGTGATCAAGCCCGACGTCGACAGCAACAACCTGGGGGCGCTGGGGATCACCACCAAGATCGCCGTCGGCGATTCCGACTACGAGGGGTCCGACGAGGGACGGGCGACCAACATCGAAGTCGGGTCGGGGCTTTTGAACGGGACGTTGATCCGTCCCCACGGGGAGTTCTCGTTCAACCACGCGATCGGCGTGATCGACAAGGAGAAGGGCTTCGTCACCGCGCAGATCATCGACGGGACGAAGATCGGTCACGACGACGGCGGGGGCATTTGTCAGGTCTCGACGACGGTTTTCCGCGCCGCGATGAAGGCCGGTGTGCCGATCACCGAGTGGTGGCCGCACACCTTCCGCCTGGCGTTCTACGAGCAAGACGGGTGGCCGCCGGGTTTCGATGCCTCGATCCTGCAACCGGAAGGCGATCCGTTCAGTGGTGGCGACTTCAAGTTCCAGAATCCGTCCGATTCCTGGATGTTGGTCGAGTCCTACACGGAGAACGACCGGGTCTACGTCATCATCTACGGGCCGGATCTGGGGTACACCGTGACGTTCACCGATCCGGTCCTGAGCGATCCGACGCCGGCGCTGCCGGACGAAGAAGACGTCGACAAGACGTTGCCGGCGGGAACCGTTCAGCAAACGGGCTTCGCCCAGCAGGGGATCAGCGTCGATTATCAGCGGATCGTGACCGACAAGGACGGGAACGTGGTCAGCCAGGACGACTGGCCCACCACGTTCGAACCGCGCCCCAACATCTGGAAGGTCAGCCCGGACATGAAGGGCGAGTCGCCGGCGGGTCAGGAGGGCAACTCCACCGACGGCGACAGCGAGTAGCCCGCCAACAAGGTTATGCACAAGCGAGGGGCCGCCGGGGCATATGCCCCGGCGGCCCCTCGCTTTGTCGGCGGCTCGGTTCGGGCGCCGACGGCAATGGCATCGGCGACCCGACGAATGGCCATCTCGCGGATGGGTGGAGGCGAACCGGGTGCCCTCCTTACAGGTCGGCAGCAGAGTCCGCGACGCGCACCTTGAGTTGACCGGCGTCGACGTTGGCTTTGATCGTCAGTTTGACCGTGGAGGTGGCGTAGGCGTCGTTGACGTAGACGTCGTCTGCGACTTCCTGAAGACCGGCGACGTCTTTGTCGCCGACATCGACGTTGGTCTCGATGCGGACGCCGACGTCGCTCGGGAGGGTGACGACGAGCTGGCCGGCGTCGGTTTTGAGATCGGCCGTGAGGTCGTGGGTCCAGGAGCCGGAGAGATCGACCTCGGCCTGGGCGGCGTCGGCGTCGACTTCGAGGTCGGTGACGTTGGTGCCGCCGAGGGTGAGATCGAGTTTGCCGGCGTTGACGTCGACCTTGAGATCGGTGGGGACGGTATTGTTGAGGGCGACGTCCCATTTGGTGTCGTCGACCATGTCCCAGGGCCAGGTGATGTGGAAGTCGTTGCTATCCTCCGGTTGTACCTTGAGGTCGCCGCGGCCATCATCGACCACGTAGTCGAATTTGGGTTTGCCGCCGTCGGCTTCGTAGCCGAAGGTGCCGCTCAAGAGGTCGGTGGTTGCCGCGCCGCCGTGGAGTTTCAGCTCACCGGCATCCAATGTGACCTCGACACGGGCCGATTGGGCACCGCCCAGGGCGACGTTCTGCTGGGCGCTCTCGGCAGAGGCCAGGGCCGTCGTCGCGCCGAGTCCGATCACCGCCGCAAGCGTCGCGGCGACGCCGGCGCCGGCCAGTTTTGTCCACCGTGTCTGCTGCATACGCACCGTGTTGCTCCTCTTATCGATCCGCGGGACTCTCCAGACTGCCCGCATCCGCCCTCGCGGCCCCCAATGGCGCGCGATCAACGTTGCCCAGGTTACGGAGCGGATGTGGCCGGGCGATGGCGGATCGGTTACGGAAGTGTCACGGGCGTCGTCTCCGGTCGGTGGGGCGGGTGGCTGGGCGGTCGGCGGTATCGGGCATCGGGGCGATATGCTATGCGGGCACGGCTGACTGGCCGCGATTCACAAGGGGAAGTCACCGATGGCCCAAACAGCAGCCCTGCCGCCGTTGGTGCGGGGCGCGTGGTACCCGATGACGTACGAGGAGTTCGAGCGGTGGGTGCCGCACGGCATGCACGGCGAGTGGTGGGATGGGGAGGGCATCATCTTCGTGGCACCGACCGAAGAACACCAATGGGGTGCGTTCTTCCTGGCCGAATTGATCGGAGCCTTCTCTCGCCTCTTCGGCCTCGGGCGGGTCATGATCGCCCCATTCGAGATGAGACTGAGTGAGGGAGCGCGGCCGGAACCGGATGTCCTCTACGTCGCGCCGGAGCATGCCGATCGGTGGCAGGGGAAGCGCTTGGTCGGCCCAGCCGATTTCGTCGGCGAACTCACCTCGGACGACACCGCCGTGCACGATCGCGAGCGCAAGCGCGCCGCGTACGAGGCAGCCGGTATTCCGGAGTACCTACGGGTCGATCGTCGGCGGCGCCCCGGGCGGTTCGACTTCGACCGGCTGGATCCCGACGGGCGCTACCAGCCGGTCGAGCCCGACGCCCGGGGCCGCTACCACTCGCTCGTCCTGCCGGGCTTTTGGCTCGACCCCGATTGGTTTTGGCAGGACCCGCTGCCCGACGTGAACCGACTCCTGCTTCAGATCGCGCCCGAGGCGTATCGCCGCTACCTGGCGCAACTCCTGGCGGAATCGGCGGAGGGGTAGCCGGGGCCGGGCAAGGGGTATGGTGACCCGGGTGGGGACGGCCGGGCTCGTCGCTTCTTGAGCGTATTGCTGTTGAAACGGCGCGCCGGTGCCGAATGCCCGGCGCGCCGTGGTTCTTCGTGCCGTACCCCGATCAGGCCGAACCGAGCGGCGCCAGCAGCTTGAACTTCTGGACGCGATTGTTGAAATAGTCGACGACGTAGAGGTTGCCCTCCCCGTCGATCGCCATGCCGCCGCCGCCGTTGAGTTGGCCGTCGCCGCTGCCCAAACTGCCCCACTGGCCGAGGAACGCCCCATTGCGGTCGAAGACTTGAACTCGCGTGGTGTCGCAGATAAAAACGTGGCCTGTGGCGTCGAAGGCGAAATCTGCCGGCACATCGAACTGACCCGGTCCGGTGCCGAAGCTCCCCCAGGTGGCCAGGTGATTGCCATCGCCGTCGAAGATCTGGATACGGTTGTTGCCGTCATCGGCGACCCAAACGTTGCCCTGACCGTCGACGCTGAGGAGAAGGACGCCGTTGAACTGACCTGGACCGGTTCCCGAGCTGCCCCATTTCTCGAGGAAGGTTCCATTCGCGTCGAACTTCTGAATGTTGCGTCGCGCCCGATCGGCGACGTAGATCGTACCGTCCGGAGTGGCAGCGAGGGCAACGGGATTGAGGAATTGCCCGTCCCCGGTGCCGTTGGTTCCCCAGGACGTCAGGAATTGCCGGTTGCGATCGAACTTCTGGCTCCGAAAGTTCCCTGTGTCGGCAACGTAGAAATTGCCGTCGGCGTCGAAGGCGATGCCGCCCCAGCCGTCGCCGGTCGCTTCCACAAGGTTGAATTGGCCGTCTCCGGACCCCGGCGTGCCCCACTCCTCGAGGAACGTGCCGTCGGGGGCGAAGATTTGGAAGCGGCTGTTGGCGCCGTCGGCGATCCAGAGGTTGCCCTGGGGATCGATGGCGATGTCGCCGGGCTTGTTGAGGGGATGGGTGCCGCCGGTGATCGCGGTGACGAACGCGGCAGGGCTGGCGATCGGCGTCGGATTCGGTGTGGACACGGTTGTCGCGACTGCGGTCGTGGCCGCCGCGGCCGATGCGTACGGAGGCAGGAGGCGGAAGACCTGCACCCGGTTGTTGTCGTAGTCCATGACGAAGATGTCGTCCTCACCGTCGAGTTCGACTCCGCCCGACGACGAGAACTGGACCTCGCCGCTACCCTTTTCGCCCCACTCCGAGAGATACGTTCCACGCTCGTCGGTGATCACCACACGGGTCGCGTCGCTGACGAAGACGTGCCCGTTCGCATCCACCGCGAGATTTGCGGGTACGTTGAACTGGCCCGGACTTGAGCCCTTGCCACCGAATGCGTAGAGGAACGTGCCGTCGGTGTCGAAAACCTCGACACGTCCGCCTCCTTCTTCCGTCACCCAGATGCGTCCATCGTCGTCGACGACCACGTCGATCGGCCGGATGAATTGGCCCGGACCGGAACCGGTGGTGCCGATCGCGCCGGCCCAGGAACCGTCCGGCCAGAATCGCGCGATCCGGTTGCCGTCGTTGTCTGCCACGAGCAGGGCGCCGTCGAGACCGACCGCGAGCGCGATCGGTTTCAGGAACTGGCCGTCGCCCGTGCCGGAACCTCCGAACGCCTTCACGAACTTTCGGTTCTTGTCGAACTTCTGGATGCGGTGATTGCCGGTGTCGAGCACGTAGATACTGCCGTCTCGGCCGAAGGCGACATCACCGAAGGTGTTGAAAGTGAACTGGCCGTCGCCGGTGCCCGCGCTACCCCACGCCTCGACGAACGTGCCGTCGCGGTCGAAGATGAAGATGCGCCCGTCGCCGTTCGGCACCCAGAGCCGGCCCTGCGGATCGAGTTTGATGTTGCCGGGTTGGCTAATCCGGTGATCGCCCTCGCCGGTGATCGATCGGACGAATTCGACCGGAGCGGAAGCCGCGGCGGCCTCGGGGCTCCCGACGGACGTCGTTGGAGACGGCATCGGGGCCTGGGCGGTCGGCGAGACCGCGGAAATGGTCGCAGCGGCCGCGTTGCCGGTGGTCGGCGATCCGGTCGCCACGGCCGATTCCGAGCCCCCGATGGCGTAAATCGAGCCGGTTTCGGTCGTCACGTAGACGATGCCGTCGAGCACGACCGGACTCATCTGGCTTGGTCCATCGATCGCGAAGCGCCACCGTTCCTTCCCGCTCGCGGCGTCGAGTGCGTACATGAAACCGTCGCGTCCGGCCTGGTAGAGGGTATCGCCGACGATCGCCGGCATGGCCCAGAGTTCCGCGCCCGTCTGGAACTTCCAGCGGAGGGCACCCGTCGGCGCGTCGAGCGCGTAGAGGACCCCGTCGATGCTGGGCACGTAGACCGTGGTGTCGTCCACCGCCGCGTAGAAGAATCCGGAACCGCTCGGCGTCACGAAGCGCCACTTGAGGGTGCCGGTCGCCGCGTCGACGGCATAGTAGGCGTTACTCGGTCCATCCTTGGAGCTGACGTAGACGGTGCCGTTGGCCACGCTCGGGACGCCGAGGGTGGCGGCGTCGGTTTGGTAGGTCCAGAGGACGTCGCCGCTGCCCGTTTCGACCGCGTAGAGCTTGCCGGCCTGATCCCCGACGTAAGTCACCCCGTTCGCGACTGCCGCAGAGCGGGAGGCCGGAGAGTCGAGTTTTGTCCGCCACTTCACCTCGCCGGTCGCCGGATCGAGGGCGATCAGGTCGTTGGGACCGCTCGGGACGTAGACGATGCCATCCGCGAGCGCGGGATACCAACCAACGAATTGCTGGCCGGTCTCCGCCGTCCAGACGAGGCTGCCGTCCGAGCGGCGGATGCGCGCGAGGGAGAGACCATCGGCCTGGCCGGTTTCGCTACGGACGATCAGCCCGTCGCCGTCGATGGCCGGCCCGCCGCCGTAGCCCTGAACGCGCCAGAGCTCGGACCCATCCCGAGCGTCGAGGGCGAGAAAGCCGCGGCCGGTTCCGATGTACATCACGCCGTCGGCGATCACCGGCGGGTCGGAGATCTCGTCGTGGCCGACGTCGCCAGTCGGATGCACCATCCAAAGCTGCACCGGGTCGCCGGTCGGCCCAGGCCCTGGCATGTTGCCGGTGCGAGCGGCGTTGCCGCGGAATTGTGGCCAGCCGTTCGGTGCGGAGACCGTCGGGGTCGGAACAGGCGCCGGCGTCTCCTGCAGGCTCGGGATGGCCGCCGGACGGCTGTCGCGATAGGCGAGATAGCCGAAGAAGAGGGTGAGGAGCAGGAGCACGACGGTCGCCAGGTGGACGGCGGCCCAGCGGACCGGGGCAGAGCGTGGTCGTGGAGCCGGCGCGGCAAGTGGCCGGCCCAGGCGGTGGCCGTTCGTCCCGGCGCCTGGGCGCAGGGGCAACGGGAGCGTGAGGGCAGACGCGGAACGGTGCATCAGGTCCTCCCAGAGACGATCGGCGAACGACGGGTCGGGTCGCGGCGACCGGTAGAGCGCGTGCACTCGCCGCACGGTCTCCGCCAGGGTCGGATCGAGGTCCCCGCCGTCCGGACCGACCGGGAACTCGCCGGTGATGCGCGAAATGGCACGGTCGAGGGCGTCGATCTCGCCCGGCCGCTCGGGTTGGTCGTGCCGTGGTCGGAGGTCGTCAGGCATGGCGACCCTCCTCCCCCTGGGGATCGAGCCCCATCAACGAGCGCAGCCGGGTGGTCGCCCGGAATTGGACCTGCTTGATCGCGCCCTCGCTCTTGCCGAGGAGGCGGGCGGTTTCGCGGATACTGACGCCGCCGAAGCGCAGCTCGATAACCTCGCGCTGCTCCGGAGTGAGTTGAGCGAGGAGTTCGCCGAGGCGTCGCGCCGACTCGGCGTCGATCGCCATGTCTTCGGGGGAGGCGCCGTCGTCGGAAAGATCGAAGGCGAATTCGAGCGAGGCGCTCGGTCGCCAGGAGCGGACGAGGTTGGCGGTGACGTTGTGGGCGATCGCGTAGAGCCACCCCCGAAACGACTCGTCGCGGCAGGTGTGGAGTTGGGCGAGCGCATGGGTGAAGACCTGTTGGGTGGCGTCTTCCGCCGCCTGCGCGTTGCCGAGGCGGTGGTAGCAGTAGCCGAAGATCGGTCCGAGGTAGCGGCGGTAGAGCGGTTCAAACGCGCGGCGATCCACCTTGGCAAGGGCGACGACGACCGCCTCGTCGGTCTCATTGACCGGCGTCAACAGGGCAGTCGATTCGCTTCGGCGTGATCGCGGCATGGCGACCGTCGTCCCCGCGGGAGCGTCGAGCAAGTGATCGGAACGTTCCGCAACCAAGACACTGATGGCTGGAAAAGGTTACGGGCATTGTCCGCGATCCTCGCGCGATCCGGGATCGAGGTCAGGGGTGGCGATCGCAAGGCGGTATGATTCGGGTGGGGCGGTCCTGGCTCGTCGATCCGATGGAGCGAAAGCGATGGTGCAGCAAGCAACCTTACCGCCACTCGTGCGAGGCGAGTGGATCCCGATGAGTTGGGAGGAGTTCCTCGACTGGTGCGACGAGGGGCAATCGGAGTGGGTCGACGGGAAGGGGATCGCCTACGTGTCGAACAGCGCGCTGCACGTGCGGAGGGTCAAATTCCTCGCCACGTTGCTCGACATCTACGTCCGCATCTTCGACCTCGGCGAGGTCTTCGCCGAGAACCTGCTCGTGCGCCTGCCGACGCGTCCGTCCGGGCGGATGCCGGATATCTTCGTCGTCGGGCGCGACCAACTGGACCGCATCCATCAACAGTGGGTCGAGGGGCCACCTTTGCTCGGGATCGAGTACCTCTCCGAGGACAGCGTCGAGCGCGACCTGGTCGACAAGCGCGCCGAGTACGAGCGCGCCGGCATGCGCGAATACCCAGTCATCGACGCCCGCCCCGGCCGCTTTACCTTCCTGTTCCTGCGCCTCGACGACGCCGGTCACTACCAGGAAGTCGCTCCCGACGCGCAGGGTCGCTACCACTCCGAGGTGCTGCCCGGTTTCTGGCTCGACCCGATCTGGTTCTGGCAGGACCCGCTGCCGGACGTCGAGGACGTCATGTTCGCCATCGCCGGCCCTGCCTACGACGACTGGCTCGCGGCGAAGCGCAGGGCGTGGTTGGGTGAGCGTAGCGGCGAGTGAGGATGTGCAAACCTGACCCTTCGGCGACGTCTGAGCTGCCGCGATCGGCGAGGGTGGTCCCGCCTGAACGACGGAGCGCAATCAGCGAGGGGACTGCGCTCCGTGGCCCGATGCGCTCAGCACTAGCTCAGGACGGATCGAGCGGCGGGAGCAGTTTGAACTTGTCGACGTTGTCCCCATCGTTGACATAGGCCGTGCCGCCTCGGACTACGATCCGCCACGGATCGGAGTACTGGCCGGGTAACCCCCACCGCGCGAGGTAGATCCCGTCCGGGGCGAAGACCTCGACCCGATGGTTGTCGGTGTCGGCGACGTAGACGTTGCCGGCGGCGTCGAGTGCCAACCCGAACGGCTGGTGCAGTTCCCCGTCGCCGCGGCCTGGGGAGCCGAACTGGCGGAGGTAGGTACCCTGGGCGTCGAAGACCTGGATGCGGTGGTTGCCGTGATCGCAAACGTAGACCGTGCCGTCCGCGCCGATCGCGACGTCGGACGGCCCGCCGGCGAACTGGCCGTCGCCGGTACCCTGGCTGCCCCAGGCGAAGAGGAACGAGCGGTCGGGAGCGAACTTCTGGATGCGGTGATTACCGACGTCGAGCACGTAGAAACTCCCGTCGGCTGCGAACTCCGTGTCCAGGAACGGGTCGAAACTGATTTGGCCGGGATCGCTGCCGGCACTGCCCAAACTGTCGAGCAAGGTGCCGTCGAGGTCGTAGATGCGGTACTGCTTGGAGACGCCGTCCGCGATCCAGATCCGACCGTAGGGATCGAAATCTGGTCCACTGACTGGGGTAATCGTGCTTGGGTCGCGCGGGATCGTCCAGAGGAACTCGGCCACGCCCCCGCTGATCACCGGCGTCCCGGCCGGGGCAACCGATGCCGGCGCGGCCGGGCTCGCCACGGGGACGGCGCCGGATGCAGAGCCGCCGATCGCGTAGAGCACTCCGGCGGTTGAGTGGACGTAGGCGACGCCGTCGACCACGACCGGAGGGGTATCGATGGGACCGTCGAACCGGAAGTGCCAGCGCTCGGTCCCGCTGGCCGCGTCGACCGCGTACAGGGTCCCCTGGGGAGAGGTGATGAACACCGTGTCGCCGGCGAGGACGGCGCTGATGAGGTCGGCCGGAGTCGTCGGGAATGTCCAGCGCGTCGCCCCGGTCGCGGCGTCGAGCGCGTAGAGATTGCCGTCGGCGCCCACGGTGTAGACCGTCGTGTCGCTGACGGCAGGGTTCGAGAAGCGGTTGCCGCCCGCCGCGGGGACTCGCCACTTCAGCGTCCCGGTCGCGGCGTCCAGGGAGTAGAAGGCGAGCTCGCCCGCGCCCTGGCTTCGAAAGTAGACCGTGCCGTTGGCGAGCGCGGGCCTACCGACGGACTCCTCGTTGATCTGGTAGGTCCAGAGAACGTCGCCGTCGTTGGTCGAGAAAGCGGTCAGGGTGTTGACCTCGCCGCCGATGGCCCCGATATCGCCGGCAACCGACTGGTAGGCCTGGCCGGCGCTCGCGCGCGGTACCCGCCAGAGTTCCTGTCCGGTCGCGGGGTCGAACGCGAGCAGGTCCTGCCCGCTCGGGACGTAGCCGACGCCGTCGGCGATCGCCACCGCCGCTTGTTCGGGGAGCGTGCCCGCCGCGGCCCGCCAGACCACCTGACCGTCGGACCGCCTGATCCGGACCAGATCGTAACCGTTCCCGTTGGGAGCGGCGCTCGGAACGATGAGGCCATCGCCGTCGATCGCGGCTTGACCGGTGACCTCGGTCGTGAACCACACCCGCTGACCGGTCTTGGTGTCCAGGGCGGCGAGGCGGCCGTTGCCCGGCCAGTAGAGGACGCCGCCGGCGAGGACCCCCGTCTCGACGTTATTGTTCGACCCGACGTCGGCCGTCCACAGGACCATCGGCTGACCGGCGGGCGCCGGACCCGGCACGTTGCGCGTGCCCGCGGCGTTGCCGCCGGCCATCGGCCAGCTATGGTCGTTCGGAGTTGCCACCGCCGTCGGCGTCGCTTGCACGCTCGGGACCGTGGCGGGGTGGTTGTCGCGGTAGGCGAGGTAGCCGAAGAAGAGGGTGATGAGGAGGAGCAGGACGGTCGCAAACTGGATTGAGAACCAGCGCAGACCGGTGCGTGTCGGTCCGGGGCGGCTCACCGTACGAGGTACCCGGCATTCGGGCCGAGGCGCGAACCGGGTAACGTCAACGTGGCGGTCTGAAGCATCGTCGTCTCCTTGCCGTTGCGATTGGTGCCGAGGTGTTCCGTGAGACCGCGCCGGACTCGTTCGCGAGCCGAGACCGGTGGCGGGGTTTTCGCCATGGCGCGGAGGCGGCGGACCGTCTCCGCCAGGTCGGGGTCGAGGTCGGCCACCGCGGCGTCCGGAGCGCCGGTGGGACGGACGAGTTCGTTCCAGAACCGGTTCAGCGCCAGGTCGTCGGGGTGGTGCTGGTCGCGGTCGTCAGGCATCGCGCCCTCCTTTCCGCGTGGCAGAGGCGACGCCCATCAGGTCGCGCAATTGTTCGACGGCGCGGGATTGGGCGGTCCGCACGGCGCCCTCGGTCATGCCGAGGATGCCGGCGATCTCCTTATCGGTCAGGTCGGCCAGGCGCAGCTCGCAGACGCGGCGGCGGCCGGGCGGCAGGTAGGCGAGGAGCGCCCGGAGCCGGCGGTGGTCGTCGGTCGCGATCGCGAGGTCTTCGGGTGACGGCGCCGGGTCCTTGAATTCGGCGTCTTCCGCGAGCGGTCGCTCGGGGCGACGCCGGCGCCGTTGTTGCCGGGCGCAGACCTCGTTGTGGGCGATCGTGAAGAGCCAGGGTTTGAACGTGCCCCGAGGGCTTCCGCCGCGATCGACGAAACCGGGCAGCTTGGCGAGCGCGTTGGCGAAGATCTACTGGGTGGCGTCGGCCGCGTCGTCCCAATCGCCCAGGCAGTAGAAGCAGTAGCGCAGGAGGTCGTCCTGGTAGCGTTCGTAGAGGGGAGCGAATGCACGGCGGTCGAGTTGCGCGGCGACGACGAGGTCGGCGTCGCCGGGATCGCGTCCCGGCGGTTCGCCGTTCCCTGGTTGCCGGACACGCCGCCAACCGCGCATCTTGCCCCCTCGCGTCGGAGTCCGATTGTCCCTTTACCAGAAACAAGAGCGGAGAGGCAAAGATGTTACAGCGGCGCGCGATCGGCCTGGGACCGGCGTGGGGCGGTTAGAATGATCACGAGACGGTGCCGCACACCCAGACGCCGGAGGAGACGGCCATGTTGCAGCAGAAGACCTTGCCGCTCGTCCGCGGCGTCTGGTATCCGATGACGTGGGAAGAGTTCCTCGATTGGTGCGACGAAGGGCAATCGGAGTGGGAGGACGGGAAGGGGATCGCCTACGTGTCGAACGATCCGCGGCACATCGACTGCACCGAATTCCTGGCCGACCTCTTCCGTCGATATGCCCTCCTGTTCGATCTTGGGCGGGTCTACACCAATCAACTCCTGATGCGGTTGCCGAACCGGCCGTCCGGCCGCATGCCCGACATCGCCTTCGTTCGTCGCGAGCACCTCGACCGCGTGGGCGATCGCTGGCTGGAGGGACCCTGCGACCTCGCGGTCGAGTACCTTTCCGACGAGAGCGCGGCACGGGATACCGGGGCAAAACTCACCGAATACGAAATGGCCGGTCTGCCCGAATACCTACCGATCGACATCCGTCCACGTCGGCACCGTTTCCTTTTCTACCGGCTCGATGCCGAGGATCGGTATCAGCAGGTGTTACCGGACGATCGGGGCCGTTACCACTCGACCGTTTTGCCGGGGTTGTGGATCGATCCCGAGTGGTTGTGGCAGGACCCGCTGCCGGATGTGGGGCGTCTGCTCATGGAGATAGCCCCGGAGGCATACCGGACCTATTTGCTGTCGATCCTGGAACGGAACGGCGCCCGCTAGCAGCGCTCGTGGCTACTTCGTCTTCGCCAACAGCGCCGCCGCCGGGACCATCAGTTGCTTGAGGGCGAGGCCGTCGATCTCCTTGGTCGGGTCGTTGATGATGGCGGCGATGGTGAACCAGCGACCGTCGGTGCGCTGGAGGAGCCACACCTGGCTCTTGACGCCGGTTTCGTAGCCCTCCTTGTAGCCGACGTAGCTCCAGGTGGCGGCGTCGAAGGGGATACCGGGGTTGAGGGAGAGGCAGTCGAGGATCGGGGTCATCCCCGGGTGGCCCGACTGCTCGAACAGGTAGGCCATGGCGCGGCAGAGATCGGCGGGAGAGGCGAACCACTCGATCGAGTCGATGAGATACGGATTGACCCACTCTTCGCCGTCCCAGAGGGTATCGGCCTGGGGATCGACTTCGTCGGTCAGGAGTTTGCGCTGGGTGGCGTCGTCGGCGGCGAGGTAGGCCGCGATCTGGTCGTCGGACAGGCGCAGCTTGATGGCGAACCATTCGCGGGTCATCAGGAGGGGCGTGTTGAGTGCGGGGTTGGCATGACCCATCGTCGCCATCATCTGCTCGATGTTTTCGCGGCCGAGGCGGTGGATCAGGTGGTCGGTGGCGGTGTTGTCGCTCTCGGCGATCATGTGCTCGGCGTAGGTGAGGATGGGGAAGACGGACCCGTTCTTTTCGTAGAGCATGGTGCCAGAAGGGAGACTCTTGAGCTTCGCGCGGAGTTTGAGGGGTTCGTCCCAACTCGCCTGGCCGGCCTCGATCTGCCGGGCCAATTCGCCGAGGACGAAGAGTTTGAAGTTGGAGCCGATCGCCAACTCCTTGTTGGCGTTGAGCGATTGGATGCGCTGGCAGGTGCCACCGGTCACATCGGCGGCGATGAAGGCGACTTCGGGCGCCACGTTTCTCAACCGGCGATTGAGCGAGTTCCAGGAGGTCGGCGGATTCGGCATGGTGGGCGGGAGCGGGGCCGGTTCGAAGAAGAGGTCGTCGATGCGGTACGGCGCCTTGGATTCGACGCCGAGGCGGATGTGCCAGGGTTGCCCACTCGGGGTGGCGAGCAGGGCGTTGGCGCGGGTGGCGGTGACGCCGCCCTCGAAGCGGGCGACGGTCATGGGGCCGTTGGGGGCCGCGTAGTTGGTGAAGACGGCGATCAGATCCGCCGGCGGGAGGGCGGCGAGGAAGTCGTCGCTGAAGCGCCCGACGACGTCGTCGGGCGTGAGCGTTGCGCCGCCGTCGTTGACCTGCTGCAGCGCCCAGGCGAGTTGCTCGCCGGCCGGGGTGTCGGGGATGACGTTGGCGAGGGCGGTGGCGGGTTGTTTGCTTTTGCTGGCCCCGGCGAGCCGGGCGGAGGGGAACGACAGGCAGACGGTCAGGCAGAGGACGAGCAGCGGCAGAAGCCGAGCGGATCGGCCACCGTGGGTCATGGTTGTGCTCCCTCATCGCCGCGGGGCGAAGAACGTTTTGCTTGCATAGTCTAACGCGAAGGGAGCGATGAGGGCTTTGTCGCGTGGACTGCCCGCGGCGGAGCGGGATGGTGGGGCCCATCGCCCGCCCTGGTTGATTCGGTCGACCTCGGTCGAGAGTCGCGTCAATCGGCGGCGAGTGCCGGTAACAGGTTGAACCGAACCGACGACGGGCGACCGTCCGAGCCGGTATCGTGGTCGGACGGAACGGCAGCCTGTACCCACGCGCGGTCGCCGGCGGGCAGTTCGATCCGATACCACAGTCGGTATCCCTCGGCGCTCGTGTCCGTCGATGCCTCCCGACCGGTTGCGATCGCGAGCAGGCGATAGCGGTCGCCTGCATCCAGCGCGAGATCGCCGAGTCGCTCCGCAGCGTCGTGGTCCGATGGCTCCGACCAGCGTGTCGTCGAGTCGGCCGAACCCTGGGGGACGACGACTTCGGCGTCCGCAGGCGGCGCGCCGTTGGCGAAGAGGCGGTGGGCGATGAGGTGGGTCGAGTTGCGCCAGCCCATCGCCGACGGGTGCTCGGGCGCGTCGATCGGCCAGTAGCCTGGACCGGGCGGGCACTGAAAACCGCAGGCGTACCCATAGCGGGGAGCGTTGCCGTTCACCTCGGCGGTCGTCAGGAACGTTCGTAACTCGAAATGGAGGTGACTCGGCGCCCGGCCGTCGGTACGGTCGAGGACGGTGCCGAGGCGGTCGCCGCGGCGCACCGGTTGGCCCGGTTCGACGGAGGCGGCGACATCGAGGTGGCCGTACATCGAGGAGAGATCGGGGGCGTGGCGGACGATGACGACGAGACCGGGGTAATCGGAACCGGCGAAAACGACGTCGCCGTCGCCGACGGCGTAGACGAGGGCGCCCGCGGTGTCGCCGCCGAGGGCGTACCAGTCTTCGCCGGTGTGCCACCAACCGGGGTTGTACCAGGTGTTTTCGCAGGCGTAGCCGTGACGGACGAAGAAACCGTCGCCGGGGAGGCGATCGGGGAAGCCGACCGGGAGGCCAAAGATCGGGCTTGTTGGGGCTGCCTGAGAGGAGCGGCCGCGAACAAGGAGCGGCGAGGCCATCGCGGCGGTCACGAGGGAGCGTCGAGGGAAGATGATGTTCACCGTTCACATTCCTCTCTGGATCGAGTTTCCTCCTTACCTTACAGCTACGACTTGTCGTGAGCGGCCGGATGCACGCGCGTTGCCCGGTTTGTCGACTCCGGACGATCACCGTCCGGGATACGCCATGGCGTAGGCAGGAGCCAGGGATCCACCTCGGTGGATCGCCGTACTCCTGTCACACCTCTCAGCTCGTCGTCCCTGTACCAGAACATCCGGTCGATGCCGCTATCCGTTGGGGAATACACGTGGCATTGCCCGTGCGAGCCAGAACCGGGGGGCGCCGCGACGACGGGGCGTCCGCCGCGGAGGAGGTACCGAGATGACTGGCAAAGGAGGCGATTCCCTCGCCATCGCGCGCTGGCTGGCGCTGCTGACGTTGCTGCTGGGAATGGTGGTTGGCACGACGTTCGAGGTGCCGCGGGTCGGCAGCGGATTCGCCGTCGCCAAGGACAAGGGCGGCGGTCACGGCGACTCGGGCAATCACGGCAAGGGCAACGCGAACGACGACGGAGACGACGACGAAGGCGAGGGGAACGGCGGAGACGGCAACAACCAAGGCAACCACGGCAACGGGAACAAAGGCGACGAAAAGAAGGACAAGAAAGAGAAGAAGCAAAAGGACGACGATGAGGCCGCACCCGAGCCGGTGCAGGTGGTCGTCGTGCAACCGGAGGCGGGGTACCGGGTGACGGTCGGTTGTCACGTCGACGCGCAGTCCGGCCAATCGACCTGCGTCTTTGCCGGCGTCGCGACGGCAGCCGACCAGACGGTCAGCGGGTTGGCGGTGTCGGAGGGGACCGTTTGTGCGTCGGTCGTGGCCGGTGATTTTGCCCGGAGTGACGGGACCTCCTCCGCGGGCGATGCGGGTGCCGCGAGTTGGTACGCCGTCGGGTCCGGATACCGGGGGCCGGCGTTCGTCTCGCACGAGCAACCCGACGTGGTGACGCTGGTCCTGGCCGGAACGGTCACGACCGGCGGGACGGCGACCTACTGGCTGCGGACCGCGCAGGGGGTGCAGGCGGCGGCCGGACCGGGGTTGCGCTGTGAGCCGGCGAAGACGACGAGCAGCACCGCGAAGGCGACCGGCGCGATCGTCGTTCAGGGGTTTTCGTGTCCGTTCGCGGCCGGGGCGACCGATCCGGCGGTCGATTGGTTCGCGGCGTGTGCCCAACCGCAGAAGACGGCGACCTACGAACTCACGGCGCTCGACGGCGACAACGCCGGGTGGAAGCGGAGCGAAACCGTCGGCGCCGACGGGGTCCTGCGCGCGGACGATCTCGCGCCCGGACATTACCGGCTCGTGCAGGTCGGCGCCGATTGGTGCCACGCCGAGTCGGACCGGGTGGACGACCAAGGGAACGTAGTGGTGACCGCGGGAGCACGGGCGTCCGTCTGGATCTTCGACTGTACGAAGGGGGCCGCGGGGACGCCGGCGCCACAGGCGAAGTAGGGGTAAGGGACGGCAACCTCGCGCGGTTCGGTGTCTCTCGGCCGGTCCGATCCTGGTCGCCGGAGACGATCGTCCCGGACGCTCGTGGGTACTGTGGGCCATCGCTCCGTGCGCTCCTAGGTGCCCGGCGGCCCCTCCGGGCCATCCCTGTTTCCGCGACGCGGGGGCGATGGTCTTGGGGGCGTCGTTGGGAGGCTAGGAACATCGGGTCGGTGGTCGGGCTGTATGGACAGGACCGAATTCACTCCATTGGAGGAAAGCTTGGGCGTATTCGCCGGCAGTATGCTTGGTTCAGCTTAGGTGCCGCGATGGGCAGGTGGGTCCTGCCCCCGTCGCGTGAACGGTGGCGCGGGCGGTCGTGCCGGGACTCGCTGACCCCGGTACCGGCGTGACCGCTCTCGCCATCGGTCGGGAGGCTCGAATGGTACGGAGACATCGAAACACGCCGGTTCCCGGCGTTCCGGATTGCGGTACGGCGCACCGCACGGATCGGAACCGTCCCGGTGGGCGGGGGCAGAGTCTGGTCGAGCTGGCGATCGCGACGCCGGTGCTGCTGCTGTTCCTGCTCGGCACCGTCGACCTCGGCCGGATGTACGCCGACTACGCCGACCTCAAGCACGCCGCCCGCGACGGCGCCGGCTACGGCATCCTCAAGCCGAGCGACACCGCCGGCATGGAGAGCCGG
>DATBFX010000325.1:0-1585 GCA_036558305.1 Thermomicrobiales bacterium
GGACGATCGAAGAGGCGGAGCGCCATCTCCAGCATGCGACGGTTGAGTGGGCGTACGTCGTCGACGCGGATGGTCGCCAACTTTTCCGCCGCCGCGGCACAGGACAGACCGTATTCTTCGCGGCGGAAGAACTTCCGCAACTCAAAGACGCCGTTGTCGCTCACAACCATCCGATCGGCCAAGGCGAGGTCCCCGAAGCCTTGACGTTTTCCCGCACTGACGTGACTTTCGCGGTACGCTTCGATGTGGCGGAGATGCGTCTGGTGAGCCCAGGTTGGCGCTTCGTGCTCAGTCGTCCCAAGGGCGGTTGGCCGGTGGACGAAGATCTGATGGGCGCGGTCTTCGATGAAACTCGCGCGGCGGTCGAAATCTTGCTCGTCGCCGCGGTGCTGCGCCGGGAGGTCACCGATGACGAGCGTGAGCGGCGCGTCGCTCACGAGACGATGTTGCACCTCTCGTCCTGGGGGCGTTTCTTCTACCAACGGGAGCGGGCGTGACCATGGACGGACTCGACGATCGGGAGATCCATATCCCCGCGACGAGCAAAATCTGCGACTACTGCCGGCATCGGGTGTTCCTGCCGCACCGAAGTTGCGCGGCCTTTCCCGGCGGTATCCCGATGCCCATCTGGAGAGGTCGCCATAATCACCAATCAGCGTATCCGGGCGACCATGGGATTCGCTATTCACCACTAAGACCAGAGGACATCGAGACGATCGAATCGATGGCGGCAGGCGACCGTCCCGTCAAGGGCGCAAGCATCGCCGAGTTGACCGAGCGGCGGCGCCGCGTCGCCTCCTAGATTCCGGCTAGCCGGGTCGGTTGGTCGGCCCGGCACTGGTACACTGGACCCAACGGAACCGCTCGGCGCGATCCGACGTATGGATGGGAATATGGCGAACGCGACGGTACTTGCCCCGAATCCAGCGTCCCAGACCGACACGGCGTCCAACGGGTTGGCCGGTGCGCAGTCGGTGGTGGAGACGCGTGGGTTGCGCAAGGCGTACGGCAGCGTCGTCGCGCTGGACCGGATGGACCTGACGATTCCGCGGGCGGCGGTCGGGTTGCTCGGGCCGAATGGGGCGGGGAAGACGACGCTTCTAAAGCTACTGCTCGGGCTGTCGCGGCCGACGGAGGGGGCAGCGAGTGTGCTCGGGTTCGACACGCGGACGCAGGGGATCGCGATCCGCGAGCGGGTCGGGTACATGCCGGAGTCCGACGCGCTGCCGCCGGGAACGACCGCCGCCGACTTCGTCGGGCACATGGCCGAGATGAGCGGGTTGCCCTCGCGCGAGGCGCGGCAGCGGGCGGCCGACGTGCTCTACCAGGTCGGGCTCGACGAAGAGCGCTACCGCCTGATCAAAGGCTTTTCCACCGGGATGAAGCAACGGGTCAAACTGGCCCAGGCGATCGTCCACGACCCCGGACTGGTCTTCCTCGACGAACCGACGAACGGGATGGACCCGCAGGGTCGCGAGGAGATGCTGGAGCTGATCATCCGCATCCACCGGATGCTGGGGATGGCCGTCGTCGTCTCGTCGCACATCCTGGAGGACATCGAGCAGGTCTGCGACTACGTCGTCAT
>DATBFX010000326.1:0-25548 GCA_036558305.1 Thermomicrobiales bacterium
GCCGGCGTCTCGGTCGGCTCCTCCGTCGGAGTCGCCGACGGCTCCTCGGTCGCGGTGGCGGACGGTTCCGCGGTCGGTGTCTTTGTCGGTGCCGGCGTCGCCGACGGAGCGGGTTCGGGCGTCGAGGTGTCGGTCTGCGCCGGAATCGGGGTCCGGGTCGGCTTCGGCGTGCCCGACGGAGCGGGCGTGTCGGTCGGCGCCTCGGTCGACGTGGCCGTCGGCGGCGCGGTCTCCGTCGCGGTCGGCGCGGGCGTGTTCGTCTCGGTCGGGGACGGCTCGGTCGTCGCCGTCCGGGTCGGCCGCGGCGTGTTGGTCGGCTCCGGCGTCGACGTTTCCGTCGGTGCCGGGGTGTCCGTCGGCAACGCCGTCGGCTGGGCGGTGTCGGTTGGCGTCGCCGTCGGTGGCACCGTGACCTGGACGTTGACGATCGTCGCCGTCGCCGATGGGCGCGGCGTGTGGGTCGGGGTCGGGCTCGGCACCGCGGTCGGCGGCGTCTCGGTCGCGGCGACGGCCGGGGACGCGGTTTGGGCGGCCTGGAGCGTGGCGGTGATGCTGGCCGCGCTGAACGTGCCCGGCGGATGCTCGTTGCCGTTGTCGCCGATCATGCGCACGAGGAGGACCGCCGCGACGGTCCCGAGCAGGATCAACAGCGTCGCCGCGGCCTGCATACCGCCGAGGCGGCCGCCGGCGGCGAGCGACAGACTCGACCACCAGGGGCGACCGGCGGCGACGCGCTCGCGGACCTGGCGGCTGACGGTCGGGCTGGCGGGCAGGTGCGGTAAATCGCGCAGACCGCGCGCCACCGTCTCCATCTGGTCGGCGAAGGCGCGGCAGGCGGGACAGGTCGCGAGGTGGGCGAGGAGCGACCGGTTGGCGGCGGGATCGAGCGGACCGTCGAGGCGCGCCGAGATCAGCGCCTGGGCGGCGTCGTGCGTCAGGCGGCCCGGTGCGGGGGCGGGGTCCCGGCCGAGGGTACTCACCGCTCGTTCTCCCCGTCGTCGGTGACGCCCGCGAGGTCGGGATCGGCGGCGATCGGACCGCCGTAGGCGATGGCGAAGGCTTTGCGGGCGCGGAAGAGGCGCAGTTTGGCCGCGTTTTCGGTGATTTCGAGTGCCTGGGCCGTCTCCGCGAGCGAGAGACCCTGGTAGTGGCGGAGGAGGAGGGCGGCGGCGTAGTGCTGCGGGATCTTGGCGAGGGCCTGCTCGACGTCGTGCTTGCGGCCGATCGAACGCTCGACCGATTCGTCGGTGGCGTGGTCTTGATCGGAAAGGAACGGGATCCACTTGACCAGTTTGCGGCGGCGCAGGTGGGAGATGGCGGTGTTGGTGGCGATTCGGTAGAGCCAGGCTTTGAAGGCGAGGTCGGGACGAGTGCCGGGGAGGGCGCGGTAGGCCTTGATGAAGGCGTCCTGGGTCAAGTCCTCGGCGAGGGCGCGGTCGCCGACCATGCGGTGGATGTAGTTGAGGATGGCGGCGTGGTAGCGTTCGAAGAGTCGTTCGAAGGCGACCGAATCCCCGGCGCGGGCCCGCGCCACGAGGTCTCCGTCGTCAACCACGCCGCCGCTCCCCACCCGCGCGGGCGTCCCGAGTGCGCTCCCTGCGCTTCCATGCCACGTCAAGACCTGGTCCATGCCGGCGGCAGCCCCTTCCTTTCGGCACTTCAAACGCCCCACGTTTCCGCTTCGTTTCTCCTGGGACGCGGGCAAAAGGCCGAAAGGACAGAGGTACCGTCTTCATGAGGACCTCAGGATACCAAAAGGGGCCGGGAGGACGAGGTGGGAGGCGGGAGGCGGAAGGCGGAGGGAGGAGGGCGGAGGGCGGAAGGCGGGAGAGGGATGGCTAGCGGTGGGCGGCGGAGGTCAAGCGGAATGCGTAGGGGCGGATTTTGAGGAGGGTTTTGGTGGTGGCGAGGATCAGGGCGACGAGGAAGGAAGCGAGGGCGCGGCGGAGGGCGCCGCCGGTCGCGGCGGGTGCCGGTTGTGGGGTGTACGTTCCACGTGGAACGCTTTGGACGGGGATAGGGGCGGTTGTGGTGGGAGCGGCGGCCCGGCGAAGCAGGACGGAGTTGAGTTCGGCGCCGATGAGGAGGATCAGGGCCATCAGGTCGAGCCAGAAGATGAAGGCGAGGACGCCGCCGAGTGCACCATAGGCGCCGCCGGCGTAACCGGCAAAGTGGGCGAAGTAGAAGCCGAGCCCGACGGTGGCGATGGCCCAGACGAGGACGGTGAGTACCGAACCCGGCGTCAGCCACGTGAAGGGGGCGTCGATGTTCGGCGCGGCCCAGTAGAGCGCGGAGACGGCGACGACGAGGATGACCGCGATCACGGGCCAGCGTACGATCGACCAGACCGTTTGCCAGGTTTGGCCGAGCCCGATCTTGTCGGTGAGGTCGGTCGCGAGCGCGGAGCCGGCGAGGAAAGCGGCGGAGGCGATGGTGAGGGCGAGGCCGAGGGCGATCGTCAGCCCGATCGCAACGGCGGTGCGTTTCGGCCAAGAACGGGTCTCCTCGACGTCGAAGGCGATGTTCAGGCCCTTCGTGATCGCCGCGACGGCGTTCTTGCCACCCCAGAGGGCGAGGATGGCGCCGACCGAGAGCAACCCGCTGCGCGACTCCTGAACGACGTGCTCGATCGGATCGCGGACGGCCTGCGCCTGGTTGGTGCCCATGTGGTCGAACAGCCAGGTCGTGATGCGCTGCATCGAGTCGGCGACGCCGGCGGAGCGAGCGACGAAACCGGAGAGTGCCGTCAAGAAGATGAGGAGGGGGACGATCGAGAAGAGGAGGTTGTAGGCCGCCTCGGCGGCGCGCCCCTGGAGATCGTCTTCTCGGAAGTCCTGGAATGTCTGTTTGGCGGTCGAGACGACGTCGACCCCGGCGATCTTCACGGTCCTGTGCTCCTTGGGTGGGCGGGAGGCGACGCATTTGCCGGCCGGGCGAACCCATGCTGGCGACTGCCGGTAGAACGCAAACTCCGTACCATTGCCAGGCAAGTAGTTGACATAAAAACAAATGGACCACGGCGATGCCATCGGTGCTACGGTTGGGACGCAGCGAGCGTTTCCCCGGTGGCGAGCTGTTCGTCGCACGCGGCTTGCCGGCTTCGGAGTAGGGAAGGACGACGGGCGAGATGACGGAACACCGCCGCGGCGAATCGGGCGAGGTCGTCGCCATCGGTCCCTGGCAGGACGGGCGAGCCGTGGTGACCGCAACCGGTCCGACGACCGTCGCGGTCATGGCCGCGGCGCTCACCGGCGTCCTCGCCGTTTACCGCGGCGAACCCCCGAACGCGGAGACCGATGAGGCGACCACCGCGCTCCCGCTGCGCGCCGAAGCGGTCGATCTGGCCAGCCTCCTGTCCGCGCTCGCCACGGCACTGCTCGACGAGATCGACCACGACGCCTACGACGTGCGGGCCGTCCAGTTCGACGGATTGGTGCGGACCGACGAGGGGCTGACGGGGTGGGGCTACGCGCTGGCGGTGCCGGGCGGAGTCGATCGGACCCCGTGCACGGTCGAGGAGACCGCGGTCACCGCCGAGGCCGGTACGGTGACGTTGCGGGCAACCGTGCGACGGGAGCGGTGAAGCCGGGCTCGGGCTATTCCGCGTCGGTCCCCGCCGCCGGTGCCTCCAGGTCCTGGATCACGAGGAGGGCCTGGGGGAGTTGGGACTTGAGCACGTGGAGCTCGTGCTCGAAGGTGAAGGCGGAACCCCAGGCGCCGAGACCGGGCCCGAGCGGTTTGACCATCACCTCGATGCCGTTGCGGCGAAGCGTCTCCGCCCACATCTGGGCCAGCGGTTCGTTCGGCACGGTCGCGAGGTAGACGACGGGATCGTCGCGTCGGGCTTCTTGCGTTTCCATCGTCTCACTCCACCCCGGTGGACTGCGGCCGGCTGCCGACGATGGGGCATTGTAGCAACGGCTCCCCTCGGAGCGGCGTCATGGGAGAGCCCGGCCCTGGCATGCGCCGTGCTTCATGTCTGCATCGAAACGGCGCTCGCGCCGCACGACTCCTCGGTGCCCCGGCGCCAAAACGCGGAGGACGTTGGACCACCATGACATCCGTTGCCACGGCAATGCCGTCGAGACCGGACCGCGCCGCCGGGCCGTCCGGTCGGCACGAGGAGCACCGCAATCGCTGTCTCCACGCCGGTCCGAACGATGCGGCGCGGGCGGCCGGTTTGCGCCACGTCTCGGACCGTGGCTCCGGCATCCGGCGGCGGCACGCCGGGAAGCGGTTCGGCTACCTCGACGTCGACGGCAGGCCGATTCGCGATGCGCGGGTGTTGGACCGGATCGAGGGCCTGGCCATACCGCCCGCCTGGACCGACGTCTGGATCTGCCCGTCGCCGCGCGGGCACATCCAGGCGACCGGACGCGATGCGAAGGGCCGCAAGCAGTACCGCTACCACCCGCGCTGGCGGGAGGTGCGGGACGAGACGAAGTACGGTCGCTTGCGCGCCTTCGGCGAGGCATTGCCGCGGTTGCGGCGGCGGGTGGACGAGGACCTGGCGCGGTCCGGTTTGTCGCGGGAGAAGGTGCTGGCGTCCGTCGTCCGGCTGCTGGAGACGACGTTGATCCGGGTCGGCAACGAGGAGTACGCCCGCCACAACGAGTCGTACGGATTGACGACCTTGCGCGACGACCACGTCGATGTCGCGGGTGCGGACGTCACGTTCACGTTTCGCGGCAAGAGCGGGAAGGAGCACACGGTCGGCGTGCACGACCGCAAGCTGGCGGCGATCGTCAAACGGTGCCGCGATCTGCCCGGTCAGGAGTTGTTCCAATACGAGGACACCGAAGGCGGGCAGCATGTCGTCGGATCGGCCGACGTCAACGCCTATCTGCACGAAGTGATGGGCGAGGAGTTCACGGCCAAAGATTTTCGGACGTGGGCCGGTACCGTGCTGGCGGCGGCGGAGTTGGTCCGCCTCGGTCCGGCCGACTCGGAGACGGCGGCACGCCACAACGTCGTCGCCGCGATCGAAACCGTCGCCGAACGCCTCGGCAACACCCCGGCGATCTGCCGCCGCTGCTACGTCCATCCCGTGGTGATCGAGACCTATCTCGATGGGGAATTGCACAACGTCGCGGCGCGCCCCGCGTCCGACCGGAAGGATGGCGAAGCACTGGTCATGTCGCTGCTGAAACACGCGGAGAGCGACGGGAACTGATCTGGGCCTTGATCGATGCCGAATGATTGATCGGTGCCGAAAGATCCATCCAGTCGTGGTTTGCAGAGAAGTTGGTCCTCGCGGTGCCGTAGGGGCGGACCGGGTGCCCCTTGGGCGCTGTCCGCCCTCGTGCGTGAGCGCACTCGTGGCCGGGCGGACACGGCGGTCCGCCCCTACAAACGACATGGCAGGACTCCTCCGCAATGCACCGCACTGCGTGATCGGGTGCTCAGCTGCGCCCCGCCTGGTTTGACACGACCGTGACACGGACGTGTCGGGGTTACGGTCGTGGCTGTGACGCCCGTCCGGTTACCGTAGGTTGCAGCGGAGAGGACGGCGGTGCCTCACGTGGCAACTCCGCCACCATGGGTGCGCCGCCTGAGACCCCCCTTCGCGTCCAGAAGGGAGGCGACCGATGTGGCGAAAGGTGCTGCTCGGCTGCGGACTTGTCTCATCGGTGCTGTATGTGGCCACCGACGTTCTCGGGGCGCTGCGGTATCCGGGCTACCGTTACAGAGACCAGTGGTTCAGCGAGTTGACGGCGCAGGGGGCTCCGACACGAACCCTCATGGTGGCGCTGAACGGCATCCCGTATACGGTGCTGGTGACGGCGTTCGGGGTGGGCGTCGGGTCGGCGGCGCGCCGGCAACGGTCGGCGCGCACCACCGGGGCGCTGCTGATCGGCTACGCGGTCTTCGGCGTGGCGGGGGGAGTGGCTTTCCCGATGAAGCCGCGCGAGGCGCTGGCGGCGGGCGAGGGTACGCTGCGCAATACCATGCACATCCCGGCGACGGCGGCGATGTCGCTCAGCCTGGTGCTGGCGATGGGCGTCGGGGCCACGTTGCTCGGGAAGCGATTCCGGTCCTACTCCTACGGGACGATTCTCACGGTCCTCGCGTTTGGCGCGTTGACCAGTCTGCAGGCCGGCCGGATCGAGGCCGGTGAGCCGACACCGTGGGCGGGTATCGAGGAGCGCGTCAACATCTACGCCACCATGCTCTGGCTGGCGGTGCTGGCGATCGCCCTGTCGCGCGCCGAAGGAATCATCGTGCGACGACGGTCGGAGAAACCGTCGGCGACCGCACGAACGGTGCAGGCACTGGCCCGGTGAGACGATGTGACCAGGCGGGTATCCACGCACCACTTACGCCTCGCGGCCGTCGTCGCAGAAAAGGCGCTTTCGGGGATTGCGGGCGAGGTCGGCCCGCCGCCGCGTGTCGTAGGGGAGACCGACGACGGCGTTGACGACGGTGCCGAGCATGAAGGCGACACCGGTCAGGTAGAAGAGCCAGAGCAAGACGACCAGACTGCCGAACAGTCCGTAGGGATCGCCGGGGTTCGTAATCGTGAGCAAGGCGCTGAACCCCTTGAGGATGAGCAACCACAAGACCGTCGCGACGGCGGTCCCCGGCAGCAACCAGACGAATTCGAGGTCGAGGTTGGGTCCGATCCGGTACAGCGTCAGCAACGCGGTGGCGGTGAAGCCGAGGATCAGGGCCCAGCGGAGCACGCCCAAGAACGTCTCGGTTTCGCCGCCACCCAGCAAAGTCGCCAACCGGCGGCCGATCGCCTCGCCGTAGACGAAGAGGACGGCGGCGAAGACGATCAGGACCACGATCACCAACGCCAGGAGCGCGTTGATGAGCCGGCGGATCAGAAACGACCGGGCCGGGCGGACGCCGTAGGCACGGGAACAGGCGCCGACGAGCGTCCCCACCGCGCCGGAGGCGCCCCAGACGGCGAGCAGGATCGCCACCACCGCCCCGATCGAGGCGGAACTCGCGTCTGCCTGCGAAATCGCGCGATCGACCAACTCCCGCAGCAAATCCTGGAGGATCGCCGGGGCCGAGTTATCGACGACGTCCCGCAGCGTGTCCGCCACCGGGACATGGAAGAAGTGCTCGACGAGTGCGGCCAGCGACATGACGAGGACGAGCAAGGGAAAGGTCGCGAAGAAGAGGCTGTAGGCGAACTGCGTGGCAAGACCGGTGACGCCGGTGCGGAAGAAGGCGTGCCAGAGTTCGGTGAGGAGGACGCGCGGGTTCAGCGATTTCGCGATGGCCGGATCGGTGCGATCCAGGTCGGACGTGTTCGGCGATCCGGCCGGGATGGGGGCGGGCTCGGGAACGGTCTGGGGTACCACCGCGTCGGGCAGTTGCGGCGACTCGCTCGATTCCGGTTCGGATGTCCGGCCGCGTGTCGGGCGTAACCGATGCATTGATTCCCCTTGGCAGAATCCTACCCGCCCCGTATGCTACTGGCATGACCGCGCCGCCGTCACCGGGCGAGCGGCGCGAATGGGTACGAGATGCGACGAGACGAACGCGACGAATTGACCATCCTGATGCTCGATCTCCCGCTGTCCTGAAACACTCGCGCGAGTGGACAGCGGGAGGGTACGCGCACCGGGCGCCCCCTCCCCATCGAACATGGGGGTGCTTGCACGTGGTCACAAGACGATCGTTGCGCTCGGTCGGCCCGAAACCGATCCGCTCTGAATTCCCCCTTTCCATTGCTTGCCAGAAGCCGGGCCGGGGTTGCCCGGCGATCGGAGGCCGGTGATGCGCCTGCCACGCGCCGGTCTCTGGCGGCAGCGCGACTTCCTCCGTTTTTGGGCGGCGCAGAGCGTCTCTCAGGTCGGCAGCCAGGTGTCGCTGCTGGCGCTGCCGCTGATCGCGGCGCTGACGCTCGACGCCTCGGCGTTCGAGATCGGCGTGCTGGCCGCAGCGGGGCAGGCACCGATGCTGCTGTTCGGGTTGTTCGCCGGCGCCTGGGTCGATCGCCGCCACCGGCGACCGGTGATGATGATCGCCGACCTCGCGCGCGCCGCGGTGTTGCTGGTGATCCCGATCGCGGCGGCCGTCGACCGACTCGGGATGGGGCTGCTCTACGGCGTCGCCTTCGCGGCCGGTACGCTGACCGTCTTCTTCGACGTCTCCTACTTCTCGTACCTGCCGGCCCTGGTCGCACACGACGAACTCGTCGAGGCCAACGGGAAGTTGCAGGCCAGCGCCTCGATCGCGCAGGTGACGGGACCGGGTCTGGGCGGTCTCCTCGTCGCGCTCTTGACGGCGCCGTTCGCGATCCTGGTCGACGCCGCGTCGTTTCTGTGCTCGGCGCTCTTCCTCTCGCGCATCCGGGCAGCGTAACCGTCGCCGGCGCCGGCGGACGAACGACCGGGTGTGCGCCACGAAATCCGTGAAGGGGTGCGATACGTCGTCCACCAACCGGTGCTGCGCGCTCTGGTCGGTTGCTCGGCGGTGACGAACCTGTTCGGCTTCGCCTTCCTCGCCGTCTACGTGCTCTACATGGTGGAGGACCTGGATCTCGGCTCGACCGCGATCGGTCTGGTCTTCGCCACCGGCGGCGCCGGTGCGTTCATCGGGGCGGTGGTCGCCGGTCGCGTCGCCGGGCGCCTCGGCACGGGATGGACGTTGATTGCCGCCCAGTTCGGGTTCGGGGTCACGGGGCTGCTCGTGCCGCTGGCGGTGCTGGTACCGCGCGTCGCGTTGCCGCTGGTCGTCGCCTCCGAGTTTCTTCAGTGGCTGACCCTGCTCGTCTACATCGTCAACGCGACCAGTCTCCGCCAGCGCCTGACCGACCACCGCATCCAGGGGCGGGTCAACGCCACCTTCGCGACGGCGGCGTGGGGGATGCAGCCGCTCGGCTCGCTGCTCGGCGGGTGGCTCGGCAGCACGATCGGTTTGCCCTGGACGTTGGTCGTGGGGGAGGCGGGGATGTTCGTCGCCTTTGCCTGGTTGCTTGCCTCGCCGCTGCGGCGGCGGCAGGAGGTGACCGCGATGGTGGGACAGACCGAGGAGGTGGCGACGGTGGTCGCGTGAGGCGTCCCCGATCGGTCGGGGACGGGCCGAGGACATCGAGCCGCCGGCGACCGGACGCACCCCGTTCGCTACCGCGACGGGGTGCGTCCGCCCTCCTCGCGGCCGGCCATCATCAGCGCCAGATGCCGTTTCACGGCGGGCCACTCGTTCTCGATCACGCTGTAGTAGGCCGAATCGCGGTAGGTCCCGTCCGGCATGATCGTGTGGTTGCGCAGGATGCCCTCGAACTGGGCGCCGATCCGCTCGATCGCCCGGCGCGATTGGAAGTTGAGCCGGTGCGTCTTCAACTGGACCCGGATCGCCCCCAGCGTTTCGAAGCAGTGGCGGAGCAGCAGGTATTTGCACTCGGTGTTGATCGCCGTCCGCTGGGCATCCCGCCCGAGCCAGGTCCAACCGATCTCGATCCCGCGATCGGCGGGCCGGATGTCGAACAGGCTGGTGCTGCCGACCGCTCGCCCGGTTGCCCGATCGACGATCGCGAAGCGCAGCACCGTTCCCGCTTCCCGGTCCGCGATCGATGCGTCGATCCAGGCGCGCATCGCGGCCGGCGACGACGGATCGGCCGGAATGTAGCGCCAGATCGCCCGCTCGCCGGCGGCGACGACGAGATCGGCCGCGTGCTGGTGACCGATCGGTTCGAGCCTGGCCCACCGCCCTTCGAGCGTCACCGGTGCGACGACGAATCCTTCCCCCATGACCATCGCTCCTGATCGTCCGTCGATCTCCGTACCGCGTCATCCCCGGCAGTCTAACGAACCGTGGCGAGGTTGGAGAGAACCGCTGCGCGTCCACTCGCGGCGACCAGTCGATTCGGCCCCGCGCCGTGTTGCCGCGGCGAGCGAACGCGCAGCCGTACGGCCGCTCGTATCGTGCCCTCTCGGGAATCGAACCGGCGCACGAATGAGACAGAACGACCGAGACGGCGGGTTACTACCGGTACGGCCGGCGTTGCAAAAGTGCTGATCGTGCGGGCATTTTCCATGACCGGGGTACTAACCTCAGTCGTTGCCGTACATGTTCGAACACTGTACTTTCTTTACGCCAAACTCGTCGAGCGTTTCGACGAATCATCGAACCGTGGGAGGCCGAGCGGGCGCGGGACTCACCGCGTACCCGAGGGGTTTGGCTGTGCTCCGCAGGCACGATTGTGGTCTGGCCGGGTGTCCGGGGCCCGCCGACCCGCTCGCCGGGCGCGACGCACCGACCGACGCTCATGGGGAGAAGGGCAAACAGACGTTTCGGCATTCCTCGTCGGCAATGGGGGTGGACATCGCAATGAACACGCGTCGTTTCTCGGTCCTTCGCAACCGGCGACTCCAGTCGCTGGCCGTCGCACTCGGTCTTTCGGCGTCGATGCTGTCGATGGGCAGTGCCCTGGCTTTGGGCGATTCCGGTAACGTCACGGTCACCGCCACCAACACCGCGCGCCTCAGTCTCACGGTCGTGGACTCCTCGGCTGATTACGGCAACGGTATCGGCCCGGACGGGCTTCCCGTGGGCGGCGAGATCTCTTCGGTCACCAGCACGAACGGCGATGAGGGTGCCTACTTCGTCTGGTCCCCGAGCGTCAACCCCAACATCACCGTCAAGAGCAACAAGACCTGGACCGGATCGGTCCTGGCGACCGAGAACAACGGCCTCGGCGCGTCCTCGACCATGAAAATCGCCAACGGCTCCCTCCGTTTCGGAACGTCGGTTCCCGGGACCTACGCGGCTGCCGCGGCCGGGACCGCCTTCGACGCGGTTACCCCGCTTGACCCGGGCGGCTGGACGAACCACGCCAGCGGCGTCAGCACCTTCCACTACTACTACTTCCTGCGCGTCGACTGGACGGACGAGATCGGCGGCTTCAATTCGACCGTGACCTACAGCGTCGCCAACTAGGGATCGACTGATGGTCAGAACACTCGGTCTCCGGCTCGCGTTCGTTCTGGCCCTCCTGGCCGGGGTCGCCGTCACGGCGACCCCGGCCGCCGCGACCATGACGATCAGCGTCGCCCCGTCGCTGCTCGAGGTCTCGGCGACACCAGGGGGCAAAGGTACTCAGGAACTCACGGTCTACAACGAAGGCGACGAGCCGTTCGATGCCACGACCGGTGTCGAATCGTACAAGCACGCCGCGGGCGAGCAGTCGGCGGTCGATTGGCTGACGGTCGAACCGGCCTCGGTCCACCTCGATCCCGGTCAGCAAACCAAGGTCAAGGTCACCATCCGCATCCCCAAGTCGATCGATTCCGGCGGCCGCTACGCCGCCGTCACGCTGACGACCGGGGCGAAAAAGACGGAGGAGAGCGGCTCCGCCGTCGCCGGCAAACTCGGCGTTGCCTTCCTGATCGCGGTGCAAGCCAAGGCGCCGCTCCGGCGCTATGCCGCGTTCGACCAGTTCGCGCCCATTCTCCTGCCGGATGGCCAGGTCGGTTTCTGGGGAAGCATCCGCAACAACGGCAATCTCCACTTCGTCAGCCAGGGCGTCGTCGAGATCACGCGCGAGGATGGGACGCCGGTCGGCCGCCTGGACTTCCCCCAGACGACGGCCATTTTGCCTTCTAGCGCCGAGCAGATCGTCGCACAGGGAGAAGTTCCGCTCGATCCCGGCGTCACCTACGTCGCGACCGCCCGCATCGACTACGGCGGCGACGAAGCGGCGACCGTGACTTCGACCTTCACGACCACCGGTCTCCTCGCGATTGCGGGTGTGACCGTTTGCGATAACCCGGAACGGGGTCCCACCTTTGGTGTCGCCCTCCGCAACGACGGGTCGATCGGCGTCCAACCGACGGTTGCCTTCAACGTCCGCGAGGCGGCGGGCACGTCGCTGGTCGCTGCGGGTCCCGGTGCGCCGCCGCTCGTGTTGCCGAATCAGACCGCCGAGGTCACCGGCGATTATCCCGGCCGGTTGCTCAGCGGCGACTACGTCGTCGACGTCACGGTCGGCGTCGGTCAGGCGCAGCCATTGACCTATGAACTGCCGTTCCGCATCGGTGGACTGGTCGACGGATCGACGCCGCCCTGTGCCGCCGAGACCCAGTCCGGCGGCGACGGAACCGGTAACACGACCGCATCCGACATTGCGATTCGGTTCGGCTAATCGCGGCGCCGGGAGTCTCGCATCCCGGCGTCTTGCCGTGTCTGACGTCACGGTCCTGCACACGGTGCCGGCCAGAGCGTTTCCTTCGACGCGCGACCGAACACCGCTGCAACCCCGCGAACGAAAGGACGGCCAGATGGACAGAGACCGGGAGGGGGTGGCTCGGATGACGTCGCTCGGTGATGTCATCCGACGGATCGTCGTCCTCGTCATCGCCGCGGCGTTGGTGACGCTCGCGGGGGCCACCCACCTGGATTGGGCTTCTGCCGACGACGGAGCGGTCACGGCGGACGACCCGGCCGCCGTCGACGCAACGCCGGTCGCCGAAGACGCAATGGACGGCTCGCTCGACGCGGAGGTGGTGGCCACGGTCGAGGATGCCGCCTCGCCGGTGGCGGAACCGCCCCTCGATGGCGACCCCGGTACCACCGACGACCCCGATGGGGGCGACGGCGCGACGGACACGCCGACCGACGCGGTGACCGTGACGCCGACGGCCGGCGACCCCTCCGACCCCGCGGCAATGGATGACGCTACCCCAACCGAAGTCCCGCCTGGCGACGGGCCGTCCTCGTCCGAGGTCGACGCTTCGCAAGGCGATCTCGGGAGGCCGTCATTGGCGGAGCAGGTGGGGGATGGGAGCGGGGTCGCCGTGTCGTCGCTCGCGTTGCCCGGCGTCAGCGGCGACACGAGTATCACGCCCGACAACGCGCAGGCGGTCGCCGCCGGCACCGTCGCGACCTACACCCATCTCGTTCAACACCTCCGTCCCGGCAACGGCAACGACGTCAAGAACATCACCGCCGTCTCGTCCCGCGGTTGGGCGGTCGCCCTCTTCAAGGCCGACGGCGTGACGCCGCTCCCCGACACCAACGGCGACGGCATCCCCGATTCCGGCAAAGTGACGCGCGGCAAGTCCGCTACCATCGTCGTCAAGGTCACGGTCCCCGCCAATGCCACGGCCACCCAACCCGATGTGACGACGGTGACGGCGACCTCGGTCGATCATCCAAACGAAGCGGCCTTCGCGACGGACACCACGACCGTGTTGCCGACGCTGACCCTGACGATCAACACCGGCGCGGTCTCCTACGGGAGCGTGTCGCCCGTCGGCGGCGTCGATCCGGCCGCGGTCGGGGTCACCAGTCAGGTCGACGGCACCGGCGCCACCTACGTCGCCGGCGGCGCCGTCCACGTGACGGTGATCAGCAACGCGAACTGGTCCGGGTCGTGCCAGGCGGCCGAGAACACGGGGAGTGCCTCGGCGATCGCCATCGCCGGCGGCCGGCTCAAATGGCGATTCACCGGCGGCTCGGCCTGGACCGCCTTCACCATCACTTCGCCGTCGCCGCCCCTGGGCAACGGTTGCCTGCCGAACCCGGCCCCCGGTGTCAACAATTACAACTACGACTACGGGCTTCGCGTCGAATGGACCGACCAGCCTGGGTCCTTCAACTCGGTCGTGACCTATGTCGCCGTCGCCTGACCGGCGTGGACGAGGGGAATGAAAGGAGATCTGACCGATCTCGGCGTTGCCGATCTCCTCTACCTGCTCGCCCTGCGCCACCAGACCGGGCGGCTTTCGATCGTCACGTCGCGGATCCTGGCCCACCTCTACCTCGCGCGGGGGCGACTCGTCCTCGCCACCTCGACCGATCCGGCGTTGCGCCTCGGGCAGCTCCTGGTCGCCGCGGACGCGATCACTGAGGACGGGCTGACCGCGGCGCTGGCCGAGCAGGCGCGATCCCCCGCGGCGGGTCCACTGGGCACGCTGTTGATCGAGCGCGGTCTGGCGACGACCGAGGCCGTCGACCGCGCGCTGCGCGCGCAGATGCTCGGGGTGCTGGTGCTCGTCCTCACCGCCGGCGGCGGTCGCTTCCTGTTCGAGCGGGAGGTCTGCGTCCCGGCCAACGCCTCGATTCCCGACGTCGACACCGACGTGCTGATCCTCGAAACGGTCCGGGCCGTCGACGGCGCCGGCAAGGAACTTCCTGCCGAGACGGGCGTCGACGTGTTGGATGAATGGTGGGCCGGTCGCTGCTCGGCTTCCGGTCGAGCTCGCCGCCGTCGCCCCTCAGCCGCGGCCCCGGACCATCCCGCCCACCGCCCCGAATCCGTCGACGAGTCTCCCGGCGGCAATCGGGAACCCTCCCGGCGCCGCCGTTTGCCCCGCGCTGCTCCGGCGCGTCCGTAACCCGCGCGCCCCGGCCTCGTCGATCCGAGCGCGCATTTCCTTGCGTCGGTACCCGAACGTGCTCTTGCCGAAGGTCCTGGGACCCGCTACGATGCCGCCACGAGATCGTGCAGATGCCGGATGGCAATGCCCCCGACAGAGATGCGGAGGCAGCGACGACGATGGCGGCGGGTTCCCCGCGCTTGGCCACCGCGCTCCTCGTGGCGCTCGTGTTCGTGCGTGCCGCGCCGCCCGCCCGGGCGGCCGAAGGAACCGTCGTGGTCGGTGCCGGGATCACGCCACGCCTGGCGCTCTTCGTCGAGAACGCCGACCCGACCGGAGTCGTGGAGTTCGCATCCGCCGCGTTCGTCCCGGCTGGGCAGGGCCTACCGCTCGGCGCGATCGACGTTCGCGTGGAAAGCAATACCGCCTGGGACGGCTTCGTCTCCGTCGAGGTGGGCGACCCGGCCCGGCTGCTGACGGCGGATGTCCCGCTGGTCTCCCTCGTCCCGGTCGGATCCGCCGATCCAGACACGGATCGGGCGATCGACGTCGGAACCGGTCCGGTGCGTTGGGCCAGCGGCGGGACTGCCGGGCGATCGATCGCCCGGTACGGAGTCGAACTCCTGGCGCAGAACGGGCCGCTCCGGCTGCCGGTCGAACTCGTCTTCGTCGTCAGGGCCGACGGCGGCGAGATGACGGCCGAGGCGCGCATCGCCGCCGAGCAGGTGCCGGCTGCTGTTGGCGGAGACGCCTGAGCTACTGGGTTGCCGTATAGGTCACGACGGAGCGGAAGGTGCCGAGGCTGTCGTCCCAATCGACCCGCAGCAGATAGTAGTAGACGTACTCGGCCACACCGGACGGATGATTCGTCTGCCAGGCCGCGTCCGTCGTCGAAAATGCGGTCGATGCGGCGGCGTTGGCGTACGTGCCCGGATCGTCGGTCCGCCACCGGAGGACGCCCGAAGCGATCGTCATGCTCGGCGAGGTGCCGGTCGTCTCGCTCGCGCGGACGAAGCCGTTCCAGGCCAGATTGCTGCGTACCCGCACGAGCGGTTCCGGATCGGTCGTCCAGACGTAATAGGCGCCCTGGTTGCCCACCGATCCGACCACGGAGGTGACGTCGCCCCCCGTGTTGCTCCCGTCGGGACCGACGTTCGGCCCGAAGGTCGCCGTGTTGTCGCTGATTTCAAGCGACAGTCGAGCGCCGACGACCGCGTGCACGGTCACGGTCCCGCTGGCATCGGAAGCGCCGGCGATTCGCACCAGCGGCGACAGTTGCAAGGCGCAGACGGTGATCGCCACCGCGACCAGACTTCTCCTGACCCATCGCCCCCATCGGTTCACGGCTCAACTCCTCGCGGCGATTGCCATGATGCCCCGTCGCCGGCTCGGGTGCCAAACTGGACTCGCCGGCCGGTTCCGGTCCCGCTCAGATCATGGAGAGGTCCCGCGCGGGCGTCAAGCAGGCGTGTTAGGTCGAATGTCACAGAAAATCGCGGTCGGACGGCCGGACCGCCGTACCGGCCGCGTCACCCGGTCGGGCACGCCGCACCGTGACCTCTGGCCACTCCTGTTGGGGGGCAGGTTGGAAGCGACCGGGGTGGCGCTTCCCTTGAGAGAGCTCCTGCCAGGGCGAAAGTTTCGCTGCTACACTGCGAACGGTCCGTTCGATTCAGCGAGATGGAGAGCAGCGTGAGTCAGCCCCAGGTCAAGAGCCACGCCGGCCAGATCCGCGTCGGCGTTCAGGTCCATCCCCAGCAGGCGTCCTACGCCCAGATGCGCGACGCCTGGGTCCGGGCCGAGGAACTCGGCGTCGACGCGGTCTTCAACTGGGACCACTTCTTCCCGCTCTACGGCGATCCGGACGGCAAGCACTTCGAATGCTGGACGCTGCTCGGCGCGATGGCCGAGGTGACCGAGCGCGTCCAGATCGGCGCGCTGGTCACCTGCAACTCCTACCGCAACCCGAACTTGCTGGCGGACATGGCCCGCACGGTCGATCACCTCTCCGAAGGTCGCCTCATCCTCGGGATCGGCGCCGGCTGGGCCCAACGCGACTACGACGAATACGGCTACGACTTCAAAACGGCGCCCGACCGCCTGCGCGACTTCGACGCCGCCATGTCGGTCATCGGCGACCGCCTCGGCAAGCTCAACCCCGGTCCGGTGACCGGTCACCTGCCGATCCTGATCGGCGGTTCCGGCGAGAAGGTCACCCTGCGCATCGCCGCCCAGCACGCCGACATCTGGCACGGGTTCGGCGACGTCGACCGCATCGGCACCCTGAGCGGCGTCCTCGACGACTGGTGCACCAAAGTCGGACGCGATCCGGCCGCGATCGAGCGCTCGACCAGCCTCACGCCGGAGGACGTCGCCCGAGCCGACGAGTACGTCGCCAAGGGCATCACCCTTCTCGTCGTCAGGACGGGCGGTCCGGACTACGACCTGGGCCCGCTCCGCGAGCTGATCCAATGGCGCGACGCCCGTCGTGCTCGGGAGACAAGGTCATGAGCGAGTCGTCGTCCACCCGCGACAAGATCCGACTGCTGCGCGGCCTCCGCGCGGTCCGCGAGTACCTGCCGGACCCGGTGCCCGAGGCCGTGCTCGACGACATCTACGAGGTCGCCCGCTGGACCGGCAGCGCCAGGAATCTCCAACCGTGGGAGCTCGTCGTCGTCCGGGAGCGGGCGACGCTGGACCGGCTTTCGCAATTCGAGGGCTACGCGGCGCACCTTGCCGGCGCCCCGCTCGGCGTGGTCCTGGTCATGGACGGGGCGAACGAGGAGTACGCGACCTACGACGGGGGCCGGTTGGCGGAGAGGATCATGCTCGCCGCCGCTGCCCACGGACTCGGGTCCTGCATCGGCTGGTGGAGCAAACTCGGCCAGGACGAGGTCAAACGCGTTCTCGGCATCCCAGCCGACCGCATCGTCCGCACCGTCCTCGCCATCGGCTACCCCGACGAGGCGGCCCGGCGCGCCCTCCCCAAGCCGTCCGGTTTTCGTAAACCGATCGCGGAGTTTGTCCACCAGGAGCGGTTTGCGTAGGCAAGGTGCGGCAGCGTCACGCGTTGGATGCCACAAACCGACCGACTCACGGCACCCGCGCCACCATCGCTCCGGTCTGGACGAGTGCCGCGAACACCGGATCGAGCAGGCCCGAACCGCTCTCGATCGTATCGACGCGAACAAGCCTCGCCCGTTCCGGGACTACCAACGGGTTCCTCTCGATTTCTGCTCGCTGTTGCCGGTAGATCGCAAGCGTCGCGTCGGACGGCGAATCGTGGTGGGCGACGCGCTGCGCCAGCCGGGCCGCGACCGTTTGCTCGTCGCAGACGGTCTCGACGAGCAATACGGGCGCTCCATACTGTCGCCCGGTTGCCGCCACCTCGTCGCGCCGATCGTTGTCCAGGAATGCCGCGTCGAGGATGACCGGACGGCCGGCGCCGAGGTGCTCTTCCGCAAGCGTCAGCAACCGGCGGTAGGTCCTGTCCGTCCACGACTCCGCGTAGATGCCTTCCCCCCAATCTGCCGCCGCGCCTCCGGTCACTCCGGCGAGTTCCTTGCGGACGACGTCCGACGAGAACACCGCCGCACCGGTCGCGTCTGCCAGGGCGCGGGCAATGGTCGATTTTCCGGTGCCGCTGAGACCGGTCATGGCGACCAGAAATGGTCCAATGGTCAGCGCCGTTTTCGTCGCCAGGTTCAGGTAGGTCGTCGCCTCGTCTGCCAGCCCCGGATGGGCCAGGTGCTGGTTGGCCAGGGTCAGGCAGTCGATCTTGGCGTGCACGAGCGCCCGATGGGCACGGTAGAGCCGGAGGAGGGGCGCCGGTAACGCGATTCCAGCAGCCCGGTACCGGTCCTCCACTGCGCTCGCCACGTCACCCAGACCGAGGCGGTCGAATTCCATCAGCAGGAAGGCGAGATCGCTCGCGACGTCCGCGCAACGAATCGCCGGACTGAACTCGACGCAGTCGAAGATTTGGGTGGCATCGTCGCCTTCTAAGCAAACGTGCTCTGGGCGGAGGTCGCCGTGACCGTCTCGGACCCAACCGTCGGTCACCCGCCGGCGCAACAGGTCCGCGTTCTCGGTGAGGAACGCGCGCATCGCCTCGTCGATGAGGGCGAGTTGGACCGGCCCGAGGCGCGGACCGGCGAACGGTCGCAATTCTTCGAGGTTGTCGGTCAACACCGCGGCGAGCGCCCGCGCCGACCCGTACGACTCGCCGCCGCAAACTGCCGCGAGCCACCGGTGAAACGGGATCAACCGCCGGGCCAGCCGGTCGACCAGATCTTGTGGAACCTTTCCGTCGGCGATCAACCGATCGAGCATGCCGTCCGCCGGTAACCGCCGCATCAGCGTCGCCCACTCGACCGGCGTCCCCGGTCCATCGACCGCGTATCCCCCGGCAGCGGGCACGATCGGGACGACGTCGAGGTAGACGCCGTCGGTCAGGCGGCGGTTGAGGCGCACCTCCTCCTCGCAGGAATGCCGCCGCCGTTCAAGCGTCGAGTGATCGACGAACCCGAACCGGACCGGGCGCTTGACCTTGACCACGCGATCGCCGGCCAGAAAGACCCAGGAGATGTGCGTCTCGACGATCTCGACGACCGGCGGACGCCACGGATACGCCCCCGGGTTCGCCAGCGCCCGAACCAACGCCTCGTCCGTCGCTTGCCGCGTCCGTTCAGCCATCGGCGCCGGTGACCAGCACCGCCGAACCCCGCACGCGACCGGCCCGCAGATCCGCTAGCGCCTCGTTGGCGGCGGCGAGCGGGTAGGTCTGGACCTCGGTGCGGACGGGGATTCGCGGCGCCAGGGCCAGGAATTCCTCGCCGTCCCGCCGGGTCAGGTTGGCGACGGAGCGGACGGTTCGCTCGCCCCAGAGGAGATCGTAGGAGAACGCGGGGATGTCGCTCATGTGGATACCGGCGCAGACGACGATACCGCCCTTGACGACCGCCGCCAGTGCGGACGGCACCAATTCTCCGGCCGGCGCGAAGATGATCGCCGCGTCCAGCTCGCGCGGCACACCGGCGGCGTCGCCGGCCCAGCTCGCGCCAAGCTCGCGGGCGAACCCCTGTCCCGCTTCGTCGCCGCGACGGGTAACCGCGTAGACTCGGCGCCCCTGGTGGACGGCGACCTGGCAGATGATGTGGGCGGCGGCACCGAATCCGTAAAGTCCGAGGCGTGCGGCGTTGCCCGTCATCGTCAGGGCGCGGTAACCGATCAGACCGGCGCAGAGGAGCGGCGCTGCCTGGACATCGGGATAACCGGTCGGGATCGGGAAGCAGAAGCGGGCGTCGGCGACGGTGTAGCCGGCGTACCCGCCGTCGAGGTCGTAGCCGGTAAAGCGGGCGGCGTCGCAGAGGTTCTCGCGCCCGCTCCGGCAGTAGGGACAGGTGCCATCCGTCCACCCGAGCCAGGGGACGCCGATGCGGTCGCCGATCGCCAACCGCTCAACCCCACCGCCGGCGCCGACGACGGTGCCAACGATCTGGTGACCCGGAACGAGCGGCAGCTTGGGGTGTGTCAACTCGCCATCGACGATGTGGAGATCGGTCCGGCAGACGGCGCAGGCATGGACCTTGATGAGGACCTGGCCGTGGTCGGGAGCAGGGACCGGCAGCTCGCGCTCGCGCAAAGGGCTGCGAGCGGCATCGAGGACCATCGCGCGCATCGTGGTTGGGATAGGAACGTGCATGAGGTCGGAATCACTCCTGCGTCTTGGCTTCTTGTTCGCCAAGCGCGCTCAACCGCGCCAACAGTTCACCGTACTGCAAGAGATGGCGGATGCCAAGGTAGGTATCGGTCACGCGACGGTATGCATTCGTGCCGAGCCGCTCGCCGAGCGCGGGGTCGAGGAGCACGCGCCGTACCGCGTCACCGAACCCCGGCAAATCCGCCGGATCGACCAGCAGACCGTGTTCGCCGTCCACGATCTGATCCTGGATACCGCCGATCCGGCTCGCCACCACCGGTCGGCCCTTCCACATCGCCTCGGTGACGGTCAGCCCGAACCCCTCGCGCAGACTCTTTTGGGCGACGACGGCGGCGTGCCGCTGCAGGGCATTGACGATCGCCGCGTTCTCCTCGCCGTCGGTCATCGGCAGCGAGGCGAGGTGGACGCGCGCCCGGTCGCCGTCCGGCAACGCCCGCCAGGCCGCGATCACCTGCTCGAACGTCGCCGCTCCCTCGGGATCGTCGCTGACCCCGGTCACGTTCGGACCGGCGAGGACGAGATCCGCGTCCGCGGGCGCCGAAACGTCGATCAGTTCGGCAAAACCCTGCATCACCCCGATCGGGTCCTTGAGCGGATCCCAGCGCGAAACCTGGACGACCAGCGGCGTCTCCCAGGACGGCGCCCGGCCAAGCCGGATCACCTCCGCCGGCCGGTCGACACGCCCGGGTGAACCGTCCGTGCGGTGGAAGACCGGCTGTCCGTCTCCCGGCGGACCTTCGACCAGGCCGGTTCGCACGAGAATCGCCCGCACCGTCGCTTCGTCCAGATCCTGATTCTTGGGCGAGAAGGCATCGATCGACGGTGGAATGATGACGCTGCGTTCGGGATGGCAGCATTCCGGAACGTAGGCTTCGCGCGAAAAGACCGTGGCCGCGACGTCCGTCAGGTACGGCGCGAGAAAGTCCCAGACCTGCGCGGTCTGTTCGTTCGGAGCATCCGCGCCGACGTGGCTGCGCCAGATGACGGTCGCACCGTGGGCAACGAGGCCGGGGGCGAGACCGGCCGTTTGGGGGTCGTGCAAGAGGACGACGTCGCCGGGTTGGACGAGCGGCAGCAACTCCTTCGCGTTGGCCTCCAGGACCTCCTCGTAGATCGCCCGCTCCGCGTCGCCGAGCGGGCTGCCGTCGCCCACCGCACCGTGGAGAGCGTGGTGCATGCGCTTGGTGACGTGGAAGAATTCCGGCGTGCCCGCGATCACGAGCCAGCGCGCATCGATGCCGGCACCACGTGCGTAGGCCAGAAGCGGCTGCAGCATCTCGGCCACACCGCCGCCGCGCGCGGTCGAGTTGACGTTCCACCAGACCCGCCCCGACATTCGGCGCGCGGTCTCGCTCGCCATTCGCTCGGTTTCACGTATCCGATCTTCGCCGATCAGCGGAGCAAAGCGCGAAATCGGTAATGGCGCGACGTGGACTTCCTCAAGGTGGTTCATGGCGGTTCTCTCGTCGACACGTGACTGCGGCTCGATCGCGTCGCCCGACGCAACGCATGCTCCCCCCTGCGGAGATCGTGCCACCATGGTGCCCGTGTCGCGGAGCCCACAATCCCAGGCGGCGTTTCGGCCGGTCCGCTCGTCACCGATGCGCGGGTCTTCGCCGGCACACGGCGACGGGTGTCAAGACGCGGCACCTTCCTCTATCCAAGTCGATCAGATTGCGGCGGTTTCAAAGGACGCCACCCCCAGAACCGGTTGGAGATCAGGGCTGGGCCTCCTCCCCACCGCTCGACGGCTTTACCGACGTTGCGGATGAGCCGGCATCCTTGACGCATCTGTGCACTTGGCCGCGGCAGAGCCCGGAACCTCGTATTTTCCTTCGCAACTGCGCCCATGTGGCCAGGCTTGGTCGGGGCCATAGGAGGTTCGCGCATCCCTCACAGCGCAGGGCGGCGGCTCGCCCAATCGGTCGCCGCCTCGTAGGTTTGGCCGATCCGCAGGACAGTTGCCTCGTCGAACGGGCGGCCGATCACCTGGAGCCCGATCGGCAACCCGGCGGCCGAGAAGCCGCACGGCACGGAGAGGGCCGGCAACCCGCTCAGGTTGGCCGGACACGAGAGCCGGACGCAGGCCGCGATCGTCGGCTCTTCGACCCCGAAGTCGTAGGTCGCCTGGTCGTGCCGCGGCGCCGTCCCCGGCACCGTCGGCGCCACCAGCGCGGCGAGGCCGTGCTCCTCGAACGCCCGCCGGAAGCCCTGCTTGATCAACCCGCGCGCCCGCTGCCCCTTCAGGTAGGTCGTTCCCGGCAGCAGCTCCCCCAACTCCAGGAGCAGGCGGACGTCCGGGTTGTAGAGATCGGGCGAGGTGCGCAGCGTGCGCTGGTGGAAGGCCGAGGCCTCGGTCAGGCAGATCGCGTTCTCCGCCGCCTCCGCGTAGGCGATCGCCGGCACCGCGACCTCCTTGACGACCGCGCCTGCCCGCTCGAGGTGGGCGATCGCCTCCCGGACCGCCGCCTCGACCTCGGGATCGACGTTGGCGAAGTAGTGGTTGGTCGGCACCCCGAGCACCACGCCCCGCACGCCGTCGTGGAGCGTCGCCGCGAAGTCCGGCACCGGCCGGTCGGCGGCGCAGCGATCCCGCGGGTCGCGGCCGGCGATCGCCTGCAGGAGCAGCGCCGCGTCGGCGACGGAGCGGGCCATCGGGCCGACGTGGTCGAGCGAGTAGCCGAGCGGGGCGACGCCGTACTTGCTGACCCGGCCGAAGGTCGGCTTGATCCCGGTCACGCCGCAGAGGGCGGAGGGGATGCGGATGCTGCCGCCGGTGTCCGTCCCAAGCGCCCCCAGGCACTCGCCGGCCGCCAGCGCCGCGCCCGACCCGCCGCTCGACCCGCCGGGGATGCGGTCGAGGTCCCAGGGGTTGCGGGTCGGCTGGCTGACGATGCCGTAGGCGAACTCGTGGGTCGTCACCTTGCCGAGGAGGATCGCGCCGGCGGCCGCCAGGCGCTCGGTCGCGGCCGCGTCGGCGGTGGGCACGTAGTCGGCGCGGACCTTGCTGCTCGCCGTCGTGCGGATCCCCTTGGTGTCGAAGATGTCCTTGAGGGCGACCGGCACCCCGTGCAGCGGGCCGCGGTAGTCGCCTCGGCCGATCGCCGTCTCCGCCTCCCGCGCCGCCGCGACCGCCGCGTCCGCCAGCAACGTGACGAACGCCCGAACCTTCGGTTCGACCGCGCCGATCCGGTCGAGGCAGGCCTGGGTCAACTCGACCGGGGACAGCTTGCGCTCCTTAATCAGCCCGGCGGCCTCGGAGATCGAGCGGGAGGAGAGGTCGGTCGCGCTGCCCATCGGGCTACCTCCACTCGGCGCTGAAGACGGTCTCCGGCTCGACCTGCTCGAGGTCGAGATCGTCGAGCGTGGCGAAGAGCGCGAGGATGCCCGCAAGTTGCGGCATCAGGATCTCGACGCGCTCCGGTGTCAGTCCCAACTCCACCAGCCTGCCGACGCTTGCCACGATCTCCTGGTCAACCTGATAGCCCATGGCAACGACCTCCAGTCCGGCCCGGCGCGACCCAGCGCCGTGCGCTTCTCCGCTGCGGTGGGGCGATTGTACCTGCCCCCCGGCTGCGAAGGGGCAACATCCCGCATACGCGTGGTAGCGAGGCCCGCCACCGCTGACTGCACACACGTCTCAAATGATGTCGTGGCGAGGTGTTTTCCGAAGGAAAGGAGGAGATCGTGCCGAGGATTTAGATCGGCCACGCTTCCGTCTTCAGCGCTGCGTCCCAAAACAGCCACTCGTACCGGCTCGTCGTCGCGAAGTGGTCGGTCATTGCCCGCCGGTCGGCCGATCCGAGGCCGGCGCCGATCCGGTCGGTCAATGCCAGCACGTCGCCGACGATCCCGGCGAACTCCTCGCCGCCGTAGGTGTCGATCCACCGGCGGTAGAGCGGGTGCGGCGATCCCCTGGCGATCAGGGCCTTGCCGACCTCCCAGTAGATCCAATAGCACGGCAAGACCGCGCCGAGTGCTTCCGCGAACGACCCGCCGTACGCCGTCGCCAGCAGATAGCTCGTGTAGGCGAGGTTGGTCGGTGCCAACGGCATCGCCGCGATTTCCGCGGCCGAGAGACCGAAGTCGGCGAAGAACTCCTCGTGCAGCGAGCGTTCGACCGCGAGCGCCCCGGCCGCGTGCTGATTGAACATCTCGACGTCGCGGGCGCCCGGCGCCCGCGCCGCGCAGATGCTCAGCGCGCGGGCGTAGCGCGTCAAATAGAGCGCGTCCTGCACGACATAAAAACGGAACGCCGCTTCCGGCAGCGTGCCGTCCGTCAGACCGGTCACGAACGGGTGGGCGAGGATCGCCCGGAAGATCTCGTCAATGCTCGCCCAAAGATGACCGGTCAGCGATGTGCTGCTCGTCGATGTCTCCGGACTCACGCGTCTCGCCTCCATCGCCACTTTCCCGCGCCGCTGCCTTCCCTCGTGTCGATCGGAGAGGGTAGGGCCTGCCAGTGGAGATCGCAATGGCGCGGGTGTTGGCTACCGGACCAACCGGCCCACGATGAATTCTTCCGCCCGCGCCGAGTCGACCTTGAGCGCCACCGCTGCCGTCGCCGGCAAGTGCTCGGCCGGCGCCCGCATCACCGTCATCCCGCTCGTCAACCGTCCCTGCGTCTCGACGGCGACGTGGAGCGGCACGGTCTCGACCAGACCGGGTTCGATCACGATCGCCGCCGCCAGCGGATCGTGCAAAAACGTCGATCCCTTCTTCACGAACCACGGATACCGCTCGACCTGGTCGGCGACCGCGTCGTGAAACGGGTCGCCGACCGCGCGCAACCGCGCGACGTGGTCGGGGCGAATGCTGCACCGCGTCGTCACGTCGAGCGGTACCAGCGACATCGCCGCCCCCGACGAGAGCACGATCTGCGCCGCCTCGGGATCGCAGACGATGTTGTGCTCGGCCACCGCCAGCCCGAGCGAATCGGGCCCGCGCAGCGCGCCGCCCATGATCGTCAGGTGGGCGAGATGCGCCGCCAGTCGCGGCTCCTTCGCCATCGCCAGTGCCACGTTCGTCAACGGCCCGATCGCGAGGAGATGGATTTGGTCGGGCTTGTCCATCACCGTCCGCACGATGAAGTCGGCCGCATGCTCCGGCGAGAAGCCAACCACGTGGTCCTCCGCGTCGAGCAATCCCTTCCCTTCGTGCCCGACCCAATGGATCTCGCGCAGTCCGAGCAGTGGTGGCCGCGCGCCCAGCCGGATCGGCACATCATCGCGCCCGCGCAAGGCCAGCAACTTCCGCACCATCCGCCCGCGCAGCTCGGTGTCGCCGTAGACGCACGTCACGCCCTCGAGCGCGAACTCCGGCGAGCCCAGGATCAACGCCAGGGCGAGACAGTCGTCGACGTCGGTCCCGATGTCGGTGTCGAGAATTGTGCGGATGACCACGCGGACCCCTTTCGGCGTTATTGCTCACGGCGGCGCCCGACCGCTCGACGCGCCATCTCGCGTTGGGGCCGCCAGGTGTTGGGAGTGCGGGCGCGACGCCGCCCACCGGGTAGAATGCTTCGGCACGGATCATGGGGTACCGCGC
>DATBFX010000327.1:0-12452 GCA_036558305.1 Thermomicrobiales bacterium
CCGACGACGCTCGCCTTCGCCCCGGAGGCCGATGCCTACGTCAGCAACACGAGCGGCACGGCGGGCACCAACTTCGGGACGGCGACCTCGCTCGTCGTCGACGCCAGCCCGCCGACGGAGGGCTACCTGCGCTTCGCCGTCGGCGGGGGGACCGGCGCCGTCGTCGGCGCCAGGCTGCGCCTCTACGTCCGCGACGCCGCCGACGACGGCCCGGCCGTCTACGCCGCCGGCAACGACTGGACCGAGACGGGCGTCACCTGGAACACCAGGCCGGCGCGGGTCGGCGTGGCCGTCGCCAACGCGGGCGCGCTCGCCCTCGACACCTTTGTCGAGTACGACGTGACCGCCCTCGTCCGCCACGTCGGCACCTACACCTTCGCCCTCGTCCCCGAGTCGACCGACCCCGTCCAATTCACCGCGAAGGAGAGCACGGCCGCCAGCCAGCGGCCGCAGCTCGTCGTCACCTTCGACCCCACCGCCCCGGAAACGACGATCGATTCGTCGCCGCCGAACACCAGCAACAGCGCATCCGCGACGTTCACCTTCTCGACGAATCAACCGAATGCAACGTTCCAATGCACCATCGACGGGTCGGCCTTCGCCGACTGCACCTCGCCCCAGCAATACACCGGCCTGGCCGACGGCAGCCACACCTTCCAGGTGCGGGCGACGAACGGCGCGGGCGTGTCGGACCCCAGCCCGGACAGCTACGGCTGGACGGTCGACGCTACCGCGCCGACCATCTCGAGCGTGTCGCCGGCCAACGGGGCGACGGGCGTGGCCGTGGGCAGCGACGTCCTGGCGAGCTTTTCCGAGCCGATGGACCCGGCGACGTTGACGACGGCGACGTTCACGCTGGTCGCCCAGGCCGACGGCGCCCCCGTCGCCGCGGCGGTGACCTTCGACGACCAGACCGACCAGGCGGTCCTGAACCCGAACGCCGACTTGACACCGGGGGCGACCTACACGGCGACGCTCCAGGGCGGGGCGACCGGGGCCAAGGACCCGTTCGGCAACCCGCTGTCCGCCGACCGGGTCTGGTCCTTCACGATCGGTGCGCCGGTGGTGACCACTCTGGGCCCCGATGCGGACGCGAAGGTCGAGTCGGCCGCCCCAACCGCAAACTACGGCATCCTTACCAACCTCCAAGTCGACTCAAGCCCCCAGATCGAGTCCTTCCTCCGCTTCACCGTGGCCGGCTTCGGCAACGGCGTGACCAACGCCAAACTGCGGCTCTGGATCACCGACCCGACAAGCCACGGCCCGGCCGTCTACGCCGCCGGCAACGATTGGACCGAAACAGGCATCACCTGGGACACCAAGCCGGCGCGCACGGCGGCGGCCGGCGACGTGAAGGGGGCGATCGCGGCCGGCACCTGGGTCGAATACGACGTCACGTCCCTGGTCACCGGGGACGGAACCTACACGTTCGACCTGGTCGGCGCCGCGGCGGACAGCGCCAGCTTTAGCTCCAGGGAGGCCACCGCCGCCGAGCGACCACAACTCGTCGTGACGTACGATCCGACGGTCGCCGTCGTGAACGTCAGCGCCTCGCCGCGGGGGGGGATCTACACCTCGGCCCAAACGGTGACCTTGACCTCTTCGGTCCCGAACGCAACGATCTGGTACACCACCGACACCACCGACCCCCGTCCGGGTCAGCCCAGCCACGTCCAGCACAAGTACCTTGCCCCGCTCGCCATCCCCGTGGATACGCCGCTCAGGTTTGTCGCCGTCGCACCGGACGGCACGATGTCGGCGGTCTTCACGGAGGTCTACACGATCGACAATGCGGCGGGCGGTGTGGGCATCTCCTACAACGGAACGAGCATCACCGAACCGGCCGGCGACAAGCCGGAGAGCAAGCTCTGGTTCAACGATGGTTTCTGGTGGGGCTCCCTCTACAACGTCAGCGCCGGCGAGTACCGGATCTACCGGTTCGACCTGGGGACGCAGAGCTGGGTCGACACCGGCACCACCATCGACACCCGCGAGGACTCGCGGGCCGACGTCTTGTGGGACGGCACGAAGCTGTACGTGACGACCGGAACGACGGTCGTCTCCGAGTGGGGCAACCCGGCCAGTGCCGACGCGGTCGCCGCCGGGTCTGCGCAGCTGCTGCGGTTCAGCTACGACTCGTCTACCAAGACTTACAGTCTGGATCCGGGTTTCCCGGTCACCATCCGGACCGGCAGCGCCGAGTCGATGACCCTCGCCCGGGACTCGACCGGGCGGCTCTGGACCACATTCACCCTGGTCACCTACGACGGAGGCGCCACCCCGGTCACCCAGGTCTGGGTCAACCACTCGTTGGGAAGCGACACCCAATGGGGTACGCCATTCGTCCCTTCGATTTCGGGAACCACCGCCAGTTACGACGACGTCTCGTCGATCGTCGCCTTCGGCGGCAACAAGATCGGGCTGATGTGGTCCAACCAGACCGACAAGAAGTTCTATTTCTCCGTGCACAACGACGGCGACCCGGACACGGCCTGGCAGCCGACCGAGGTGGCCTACGGCGGAGGCGTCGGCGGCTGCAGCTCCGGCTGCGCCAACGACCACCTCAATCTCAAGGCCGATTCCAGCGGCCGGGTCTTCGCCGGCGTCAAAACGGCGAACCGCAACACGGGGCAGCCCTTCATCGTGCTGCTCGTCCGGGGAACCGGCGGCGGGTGGACACCGTTCGTCTTCGGCAAGGTCGAAGACGAGCACAGCCGGCCGAGCGTCGTGATCGACGAGCAGCACGGGGTCATCTACCTGTTCGCCACCATCCGTGAGGTCGGGGGGGCGATCTTCTACAAAACCATGCCCCTCGATTTGAGCCAGGGATTCCCGCCGGGACCGGGCACCGCCATCATCCAGAATCCCGGCGATCACTTCGTCAACGACGCGACCTCGACCAAGCAGAACGTCGACAGCTCGACCGGTCTGCTTATCGTCGCGAACGACAGCTCCAGCAAGCACTATCTCCACGGTTACCTGAGCCTCGCCCCCGACCCCGCCCCGACGCCGACGAGCACCGCCACGACCCTCCCGACCGACAGGCCGACGGAAACCCCCAGCGACATCCCGACCGCGACCGCACCCAATACGCCAACCGCGACGCCGACCGACACGCCCTCGCCCGTCCCGACGGCAACCGAGACTCCGACGTCGGTCCCCGACGCCGCCGTGCTGCTGGCCGCCGGCGACGTCGCCTCCTGCACCTCCTCCGGCGACGAGGCCACCGCCAAGCTGCTCGACGGCCTGCCCGGCACCGTGCTGGCCCTCGGCGACCTCGCCTACGAGAACGGCACCGCGGCCGAGTTCGCCGCCTGCTACGACCCGACCTGGGGCCGCCAAAAGGCCCGTACCCGCCCCGTCCCCGGCAACCACGACTACCACACGAGCGGCGCGGCCGGCTACTTCGCCTACTTCGGCGCCGCCGCCGGCGCGCCCGGGGAGGGTTGGTACTCCTTCGATGTCGGCTCCTGGCACCTGATTGCCCTCAACTCCAACTGCGCCGAGGTCGGCGGCTGCGGGGCGGGCTCGGCCCAGGAACGCTGGCTGCGGGCCGACCTCGCCGCCCACCCGTCGGACTGCACGCTCGCCTACTGGCACCACGCCCGCTTCAGCTCCGGCACGGAGCACGGCAGCGACCCCCGCACCCAGGCGCTGTGGCAGGCCCTCTACGACGCCGGCGCCGACGTCGTCCTGGTCGGCCACGACCATGACTACGAGCGCTTCGCCCCGATGGACGCCGCCGGCCGGGCCGACCCTCGGGCCGGCATCCGCGAGTTCGTCGTCGGCACCGGCGGCAACACCCTCTACGCCTTCGGCCCCCCCCAGCCCAACAGCGAGGTTCGCGACGACTCGGCCCGCGGCGTGCTGCAGTTGACGCTGCGCCCCGGCGGTTTTGAGTGGATCTTCGTGCCCGAGGCCGGCAAGACCTTCGCCGACGCCGGCTCCGGTGCATGCCATGGCGCGCCGCCGGCCGCCACGGCTGCGCCGCTCGCGGCGGCGGCTGGGTCAACCTACGTCGACAACCGGAGGTTCGACGTGCTACGGAGCGAGGAACCCCAGCGCTGGATCGGGCGGTCCGAGCGGAGCGGGGTGACCAGGGACCGGGTCGACCAGATCGACACCGCGTTCTCGGCGGGGGCCGATGGGTTCACCGGGCGGCGGCCACCTCGTCGGGCGGCCGGGCGCCCAGACGCACCCGCACCGCCCGCAGCGCCAGCAGCGGCACGAAAGCCGCCTCTCCCGACCACCGCCCCGGTGCTGCCGCCTCCGCCGGCCCGACGTAGCGCCGGTGGCCGGAGGCGGCCACGCAGTCGGCGACCGCGGCCCGGTCGGGGACGGCCGCGGGCACCCTGCGCATCCGGCTCGCGTCGCTCATGGGCCGCCCTTCCGGCGCCGCCGCGGGATGCGTCGACGACTTGTTAACGAGGGCGGGCCCGCGGCGGCGCCCCCCGGCCGGCGGCCCACGCTGGACGACCGGCCGCGGTGGCCATCGGTGCCGGGTCGTCAGACCCCCGTTGACGCCGCGGGCGGGCGGCACCGTCGGCCGGGCGCGCCGGCGCCCGCGTCCCCCGTTCGGGGGATGCCGGCGGAGACGATGCGGCGCCCCCGATCGGCGATCACCCGGCGGTCGGCTTTGACCCGGTGCCGCCGGGGACGCCCGCACCGTAGCCTGGGGCACCGGCCTGGGGCGAACGGATCGGGGAAGGCACGAAGACCTCGGGAGGCCATCGCCTCACCTGGGGCAAATCAGGGGCTCAGTGAGGCAAAGGTGTGGGCCAGCGCCGCTGGCCCGCGGCCGCCCGGTCGCTGCACGCCACCCGGCCGCGGTGGCCATCTTCGTACCGTCGGCACGACCGCCGCACGGGTACCCCGGTCCCCGCCGGTCTCCCGCGCGGCGGCTACGATCCCCCGGGTCGGGTTCCGGCCCGTGGCCAGGGGAGGAGGCATGCACCGCCAAGACCGTCGCTACCGCGTCGTCTTCCGCGAAGGCACGTACGTCCGCGCCTTCGGCACCGTCGACGGCGGCGCCGTGTCGTACCGTACGCTCGACCCGTTCCTCAGCCGGCTGCGGCTGGCCGGGGTCGAGTGTGGCGAGCCGGTGCTGGTCGACAGCGCCGGGGGCTACGTCGCTCGCCGCCTCGTCCGCCCGCCCCGGCCAGGCTGAGCGCGCCGCCCCCAGGATCAGCGGCGGGGACCGCCCACGCCGCACGACCGCCAAGCTGTGTGACCTCAATGGCATCCCTCGTCCGATACCGGTCGACCCGGCGGGTCGTTGCTCCACCCGCGCCGGAGGCACCGGCAGCAAGGAGGCGCCGATGAAGCCGCCGCCCCGCCCGATCCTCGTCGTCGGCTGCGCCCCGGCCTTCGCGGCCCGCCTCGGGGCGGCGCTGGCCCCCGCCGGCCACGCCGTCGCCGCCTGCGACTGGACGGCGGGCCCGGTCCGGCTGCGGGAAGACATCCCCGCCGCGGCCGTCGCCTGCGTCGCCGCCCCCCTCCAGGACCCCTACGCAGACGATCTCGTCACCTTCCTGCGCGCCGGGGGGTACACGGGGCTCCTCGTCGTCCTGGGCCGCGTCCAAGGCGCCGTTGGCGCCACTCACTTCCTACCGCGCGGCGTGTCGCCCGCCGCCCTCGCCCGCTACCTGCGCGGCCTCCTCAAGCCGACCACCTAGCCCGCGTGGGGGCGGTGCCTGCCGAGCTTCGGGGAAACGCCGGGGAGTCGGTCGCCTGGACTGCCGCGGCATCCTGCGGCTGGGCGACTTGGCCCAGTGCCCTCGGCATCGCCATATCACAAGCGTCGACCGCGACGCCGTCGTCCGCCGCGCGTTGCGCGACCGCCACCCGAACCGACTGCCAGAACAGGTAGTCGGGGAGCGGGATCGGGAGGGCGAAGTGGGCAACGTCGAAAAGCAGGAGGATTTGCTTCTTGTGCGACCTTACCGTGCGCGATTCCGCGGCGCTGTCACTTCCCGTCCAGACTCCGCCTCCGGAGCGCCCAACCGGTGGTCAGCGCCAGGAGTGCCGCGACGGCGGCGAGTGACCCGGCGACGCCCACGGTGTGGTCGCCCGTCGCCGTGCCAACCCCGGTGTTGGGCATAGCGGTGGCATTCTCGACGATGTTCCCGCAGGCGTAATAAACGTTGATCTCGTCCTTCGACTTGTGGATGAGGATGAGGTGCGGATCGGCGAGCAACTCGCCGAGCGAAACGTCGACGAGGGTTTCGCTGTGTCCTTTGGAATTGGCTTTGCTGAGGACCACGTCGGTCAGCGGGTAGAGCGGGTTCGGCTCGGGGTCGCCACAGGTGCTCCGGTGGATGTGGTCGGGATGGTCGCCGGCGGCACCGGTGATGTCCATGACGACGAGCGTCTTGTCGCCCTGGGCCGTCAGGACGGCCGTGCCGTGCACCCCCGACCCGTTCAGCTCGTTGATCGGCACCGTGACGCTGTCGGGCGCATCCTTGGCCAGGGTGCGGGAGGCGAGACCCGGGTCGACGCCGAGGACGACCGCCAAAGCAAGGCCAGTCGACACCAGGACGGCAATTAAGCAGCGTGACATGTGACCTCCTCCTTTGGGGAACATCGACACCACCGTCCGGTGGCCGGGGCATCCAGCCGGCACCGCCCCCTCAGCCGTGACCGCCGAGGCCGCCGGAATCGTCCGCCACCCGGCGCCGCTCGCGACGACCAGCACCAGCGGAATTGTCTGACCGACTCGTCGCACGTCTGCTGCAGCGGGTCAGGACGACACGGACCCTTGCGTTCCCATCGCGCCCTCGCTCGCGGACGCAAATGCCGGGATGCCGACGGTCGGTTCCCGTCCGTCCTGCGACCCCCTCGCCAGTGCGCTCAGGCGGAGCGCCGCCCACGCGCCGGCCACGACCTGCACGACCAGCCAAGCCACCGCCATCCCGGTGAGGCCGCGATCCATCCCGGCAACCGTCGCGGCGCCGACACCCGCGATACCGGCGATGGCTCCGGTGAGGATCGCTTCGGTCAGTTGCTGGCGGGCGCGGCACACCGAGAAATAGGCTTGAATGAAGGTAAATGGGACGACCGCCACCACGAGGATGCGCAACGGGGTCGTCCCCGCGGCGGCGTACCCTGGGCCGAGGACGGAGAGAAGCATCGGACCGACCACCGCCGAACCCGCCGCCGCGGCGATGCCAAGCACGAGCGACAGCGCGATCCCGTGGCGCACGGTTTGGCCGAGCTCGCGTGGGCGATGGGCCGCCTCGGCGAACAGGTTCAGCCCCACCTGGATCGGCACGACGTAGACGACCCACGCCATCATCCACGCCGCGTACCACGCCGCATTCGCCTCGGGCGACAGCACTTCCGTCACCACGATCGGCAACACGGCGCCCGGAGCGCGTTCCGTCAGCGTCAAAACCCAGTTCGGCAGCCCGATGCGCGTCAGCCGCCCTGCCAGGCCCCACCGCAGACGTGGGCGAAAGCGGTACGGCGTCAGCGCGCGATGCAACTGCCGGAATCCGACCGCGACGGGAGCGAAATTGCCGATCGCCCAAGCGCCGAGGATCGCGAGCGCGCTCCTGGCCGCCGCTGCCTGGTGAAAGGCGACGAGCATGCCGAGCGTGACGACGCCGGAAACGACCCCGCGGACGAGCGCCTGGTCGCCGCGGCGCAACGTGGTCGACAACTGGTCGAACAGCACGCCCAACGTCCCGAAGACGCACATCGCCACAAAAACGAGGGTGTACGCGGGGTCCGCGGCAACGACGCGAAGGTCGCGGAAGATCCCGGACGCCAGGACGAGGAAGAACCCAGCCGCCGCGAACGACGAGAGGGTGACGAGGGTGACGGCGGTGTCGACGAGGTCGGCAGGGTGACGGCGGTGCAGGGGAAAGAGGGAGATGACCGCTGCGCCGGCGCCGAACAGCGCCAGTTGGACGCAGAGCATCATCGCCGAGACCGCCCCGGAAGCGAGGCCCACCTCCGCCTGCGAGAAGAGACGCGCCGCGACGAGCCAGGCCAGAAAGCCGAGTCCCAGCGTCGCCAACTTGCCGCCGATCAGGGCAAGCGAATTGGCGAGCATCGGCAGGGTGCGCTGCCCCGCGGGTGGCGACTGGGTCGCATCCCCGCGATTGCGGGTCGCCTCGATCGGCGGTTCATCCCCGGCGACGGAATCGACCGCCGATGGATCGTCGCCCATAGACCGGGCGACCCACGGGGACGAGCGCGCCGATGCCGGCGCGCTCAGACGCGAGACGCCGCGCGGTGAATCCCCCACCGTCGCGGTAACACGGTCAGACCCGGCCATAGTCGGTGCGCCGCGGTTGATTGTCGCCGAACCGTTGCCGGCCGCCAACCATCATGCCGATCATGGCGGCGTAGTTCATCGCGGCGTAGCAGACGTAATACGGAGCCCACCGGGGTTTGCGACGGACGAGACTGAGTCCGACACCGCGCGCCGCCCCCGCTGCGGGTATGGCCAGCAGCGGGACGGCTCGCAAACGATACTTCAGTACCATCCGGGCGAGGCCCTCCCCGTCGGCCTCGAATTGCCCGCGGGCGCACGCGAAGCTGTCGTCGAAGCGGTGGTAGACGATCGTCTGGCGCGAGACCCCCAGGCGTTCGCCGCCCTGCCGGAGACGCCAACGCAATTCGATGTCCTCACCCGAGGCGAATCGCTCGTCGAAGCCGTACGCGAGCAGCGACTCGCGGCGGAAGATCGTGGCCATCACCCCGGGCCAGTTCTTGCTGCGGCCCGTGTTGTGGTGGTAGACGAGCGCCCTCCCCCAATAGCCGGGGCCGGACGTGCTGTGCAAGCCGGCCTGGAGCGCCGTGTAGCCGCCGCCCCGGAATTCGTCGAGGAGACGAGCCAGCGCGCCGTCTGGGAGGACGATGTCGACGTCGATGAGGGCCACGGCGCTGGAGCCCGCGACTTCGACTCCGAGCATGCGGGCTGCCGCCACGCCCTTTCCCGCGTCCGAGAGGATCCGCACCGGATAGCGACGCGCGATCTCCAATGTTCGATCGGTCGAGTTCCCGTCGACCACGATAATTTCGCGCGGCTCCGACCGCACGATCGAATCCAAACAGTCACCGATGAATGTCTCTGCGTTGCGAACGGGCACAACGACCGAAAGATCGAGCACGGGAATCATGACCTCCAATCAAACCGCCAAGCCTTCCACGGGTTTCACCCGGAGTTGTCAGCCCGGACGTCCACGCCGCTCCTGGTCCAAACGCGCGCCGGGTTTCATTGCCTGGGCGGTACGCTCCCCCTTCGGATCATCGGCAATTGGTGTCGGATCGGACCGCGGGTTCCGGAGACGCGAGAGAGGCGCACCCCGAGAGCAGGAGCTCGAGCGCCGAGCGAACGATGCCGGGGAACACGGACATCGGTTTGGGACGGAGCCGAGTGTCTGCCTTGATGCTCGCGGCGCTGAGGGAGTCGCACGCCTCTGCCAGCGCAGAGAGTGATCCTCCCCACCGGCACCCATCGAGCGCGGGCCAGCCGGCCCACGACCAGCGAACGCCAGGCCAGGAGCGCCAGGACCGCCGCCACTCCCAGCCAACCGATCGTGCGAGCGATCCCATCCGCCGAGAGCGTGGCGCCCCACATGGAGCCCTCCGCCAGCGTCGCCGTTCCTGCCGCCGCGCTCGGGGCGCCGAGGCCAAGAGAGTTGTGGAGGTAGTAGCCCGTCGTGTCGTCGCCGGCGAGCACGACCAGCCCCGTGGCGCTGCTCACCGTCTGCTTCGTCGACGTCGGGTTGTTGATGTAGGGATCGTTGTTGCTGGCGATGAACTCCTTGCCCAGCCCCGGTTCGAAGGCGATGTTCCCGAGGCTCGTCTCCTTGTAGTAGATCCGGCCGCCGTTGCAGCAGGGTGCGGCCGCGAACAGGTAGAGCTTGCCGGCGGACTCGTCGATGAGGACGACCGGACGCGTGTGGTTGTACTCCGCCGTTCCCCAGGTGTAGCTGCTCCAACCGCCGCCCGGCTGCCGCACGAGGAGATGGATCAGGGGTTCGCCAGCCCGATTGAGCGAGGTCTTGACGGCGGCATAGAGCCGACCCGTTGAGTCGGCCTTGAGGTTCATGTGGTCATCGGCCGCCTGCCCGTTGTTCGGCAACTGGTAGGCAACTTCGCCGGTCCAGGCGTTGTCCGCGGCACCGTCGGCATGCCAGGCGAAGTACATCTTGTTCTCGTCGACGGTACACCCCGACTTCCCGACCTCGCACTGGTTGCTCCACATGACGCCGATGTTGGAGCCGAAGGCGGCCACCGTCGAGATGTCGTCGCTGTAGACCGATGTGCCGGTCGCAGGCAGGACATACGGCGTCACCCAGGTCGCATCGCCGCCCTGCGAGTGGGTGACGTAGACCTTGCTCCCCTGGGTGAAGGTGGCCCAGAGGGTGCCCGTCGTGTCCTCGGCAATGACGACCGTCTCCATTCCGCCGCTGCTGATCGTGACCGGAAAGCCCGCGTCGAGGCTGTAGGTCCTGGAGGCGGCGTTGTAGCTGAAGCGCCGGACCTGGGCGCTGTCGCCCGCCAGCGGCCCGTAGATCGCCGAAACCGTGTAGAGGGCGCCGCCGTCCCAAAGGGCATCGATCCGCGCCGCGCTCCGCGTATCGATCACCGTGCCGGTGTCGATCCAGCGGTGGGTCGTCGGATCCAGGCGGTGGATGCGGAAACTCCCGGCAGTGGGACTGAAGAGTGCGCCCCACCACGCGCCGTCGTTGAACCACAGCTTGCTCTGCCCCTCTTTGGTGCTTGGGGCACTCATCAGACCGTGCGGGAAGTCGCGGTAGCCGACGAGGGGTGGCTCGATCGTGTACGACTCCGATCCGATCTGAGACGCCTTGCCATCCTTCGTCGCGACGGCGATGAACTTGAGCGTCGCTGTCTCGCCGATGGCGATCGGACCGGCGTAGACCGGGCTGCCGCTCGTCGGATCGCTGCCGTCGGTGGTGTAGTAGATCGTGCTCGGCTCCGAGGCCGTCAGGGTCACGCTTTGGGCCGAGTCATAGGTTCCGCCCGCCGGCGAGGCACCGACGGTAACGGGCGGCCGTCCGTTGAAGGTCACGATGAGCTGCGGACGCAGGCTGGCGCCGGAGCTATTGCGCGAACTGAACTGGGTACCGTCGCTAGAGTCGGCCACCAGGTCGAACGTGTAGGTGCCGTTTCCATTGACGATCGCGATCACGTTGTACTCGACGTACGTCTGGGAGGTGATCGCCCCCTTGTTCTCGGCAGGCGATGTCGTTAGCCGCTGTGGTCGGGTATTCCAGTTGAGACCCGTCTCGCTCCAGTTGTTGTCCGCGGCGTAAACGGCTGGGCCGTTGGTGGAACCTTCCCGCACCCAGAGGCGGAGCCTGGCATCCGTGACCTGGCCGGTGCCACCGGCGACGGTGAAGCGCAGATACGCCTCCTGCTGCTGGGGACTCTGATCCGAATTGAGAAACGTATCGGCGCCGTGCGTCGACGTCGGGTTTCCCTGGTCGACCCAGGTGTCCGCCTCGGGTGTCGGCGTCAGGGTCAGCGGGGTCGCGGTCGCGGCGGTCGTGAAGGACCACGTCCTGTCGGCCGCGAGTGGATTGCCGGCCAGATCCTTCACCCCGTTTGCGCCGCCCAGGAGCGTCGCCGTGTAGGTGGTGCCGGTTGCCAGGTCTGCTTGCGGGTTAAGCGTCGCCCTCATGCCCACCGCGTCATACGTCAGTGTCGCGGCGACGGGTGTGCCGGCGCCCTGGGGAACCAGGGTAAGGACACCCGGTGCAAGGCTGGCCGGATCGATCGGTTCCGAGAAGGTCGCCACGACGTTCGTCCCGACGATCACGTCTGTCGCCAGGTCGGTCGGGGCCGCCGTGGCGACCGCCGGGGGCGTCGTGTCGATCCGCCAGGTGTAGCTGGCCGGGGTCTGGTCGGTCGTGTCCGTACCCGTGATCGCACGGACCTGGAAGGCATGCGGGCCATCGGCCAGGCCGGTGAACGCCTGGGGCGAGGTGCACGCCGCAAAGGTTCCGTCGTCGAGGGCGCACTCGAACGCGGCACCCGCCAGATTCGCCGAGAAGGCGAAGGTCGCGCTCGCGGTATCGACCAGGCTCGGCGGGGCGGAGTCGATCGTCGTCTCGATCGCTGGTGCGGCCACCTCGAGCACGAGCTGTGGCCGGAAATCGGGGAAGGCCGTGTCTTCACGAGCATAGAAGAAGGTGCCGTCGGTTGAGACCTGGGCGACGTCGAAGGAGTAGGCGCCGTTGCCCGTCACGATCGAGGTGACGTCGAACTCAACCCACGAGGAGTCCGGAACGCTGCCCTTGCTGCCCAGCGCGGCGCTCGTCCGGACAGGACGGGTGTTCCAGGTAACGGCAGTCTCGGTCCAGGCGTTGGCGTCGACGGTGTAGACGGTTGGGCCGTTGCCGGCACTCGCCGTCGTCCCGTTGTACGCATAGAGGCGCAGCGTGGCCCGCGTCACCGTTCCATCGATCCCA
>DATBFX010000328.1:0-2651 GCA_036558305.1 Thermomicrobiales bacterium
GGGCGATTCCACGGATCTCCTCGCCGTGTTGGCGCCCGGCTTCACCTTCCACCTTGAGTCGCCGGGTGGGGACCGCGCGCGGTTCGCCGCCGGTATCCTCGCGCTCCACGCCGCCGCGCCGGACCTCCGGTTGACGGCGGAGGAAGTGATCGCCGGCCGCGAGCGGGCGGTTGCGCGTGTCGCGGTGGACGGCGATGCGGCGGGCGTCCCGATTCCCGATCCGGCGGCGCGGCCGCGTCCCCTCGACACGTTCCGGTTTGCCGGTGGCACGATCGCCGAGTACGACGGGGTGGCCGGGGACCTCCGCCCGTCGCGACCGGTGCTGCGCTCGACCGTCGGGGTACCCGCGGGGCCGCTCCTGGTGGGGGTGGCGCGGCTGGTCTTGGCGCCCGGGGCTCGCTTGCCCCTGCAACGCAGTCGAGGGGCCAGCCTGTTCATCGTCGAGATCGGGTGCGTTGACCTCGGCGTCGGGGGTGTCGAACGGTCGGTGTTCGCGGGGGAGTCCGAAGCAGTTTCTGAAGGCCAGACTTATGCGCTCAGAAACGCGGGCTCCGAGGGCGCGACCGTACTCGCGGTGGGGCTGATGCCGGTTGATGCCGCCACGCAGAGCCGGGTCCGCAACGACGAGATGGCGGCCACGCTGCCGATGGGGGTGTCGATGTTCCTGCCGTTCGCCGACGGCGCCAACGGATCGCCCGCGTGGCCGGCGGGGATCGAGCGGGTCGCCTTCGCCGGCGGCCCTGGCCCCACCGGCGCATCGGGCGGAACCGACGTGGCCCTGGTGCGGCAGAGTCTCGCGCCCGGATTTTGCGTCCCCGCCGCGGGGCTGCCCGCGATCGTCGGCGTCGAGGCCGGGCTGGTCGCGGCTACCGGCGGGGCGACGGCAGACACGTCGGTGTGGGGCGCCGGAACGATCGCAGCCATGCCGGCGGGGACCGACGGGGTCTGCAACGCCGGGAGGGCGGTTGCCGTGGTCGTGATTGGCACCTTCGTCGCGGCAAACGCGCCGGAGTGGTGACCGCGATCATGAGCTGCTTCGTCGCCTGCCACAACCGCAGTTGGCTCTCGCGGCGAGATTCGGTCTGTTCCATCGGTCTCCGCGATCTGCTATCGTCGCGTCCGGGTTTGCATCCGCATCGGCGCTTCGACAAAAGGATGGGTGGCGTGGGCGAGATCACGGGGACGGCGTGGATCAACGGCGAGTTCGTGGCGGCCGAGGATGCCAAGATCTCGATCTTCGACAGCGGGTTCATCGGCGGTGTCGCCATCTTCGACACGATGGCGTGCTGGCAGGGGAAGCTGTTCAAGTTGCCGATCCACCTTGCCCGGTTCGAACGCTCGGCGCACGCGGCGATGGTGCCGCTGCTCGTGTGCGGCGAAGAGCTGCGGGCGGTGGTGATCGAGACGACGCGGCGGAGCGGGCTGCGGGATGCCTACGTGCAGGCGCTGGCGACGCGCGGGCGGCGGCCGTCGCCGAGCGCCTGGTCGAACGAACCGACGCTGATCGTCTACGCGGTGCCGTACGTCTGGATGGCGCCGCGGGAGAAGATCGCCAGCGGGATCTCGGTGATCGTGCCGGCCGTCCGGAACTGGTCGCCGACGGTGATCGATCCGAAGGTGAAGAATTTCAATCGCCTCCACTCCTACTTCGCCCGGTTGGAGGCGGACCGGCAGGGGGCGGACGACGTGGTGATGGTGGACGAGCGCGGGTTGCTAACGGAGAGCCGGGGTTCGAACGTCTTCGTGGTGCGGGCGGGCCGGCTCTACACGCCGACGTCGGGCATCCTGGAGGGGATCACGCGGGAGACGGTGTTCGAGATCGCGGCCGAGTTCGGTCTCCCGGCCGCCGAGCGCGACCTGACGCCGTACGACCTCTACGTGGCGGACGAGGCGTTCCTCTGCACGACGGCGGGCGGAATCATCCCGGTGGTCGAGGCGGACGGGCGGCAGGTAGGCACCGGCAAACCGGGACCGCTGACGCAGCGGATCAACGACCGGTATTGGGCGCGGCACCTGGACGGACCGGACACGACGGCGGTGTTCGGGTGAGACCGGTCGTCCGCGCTTTCATCGTTCGTTCGGTGGATCTTCGATTCGGGTAGGCGGCGAAAGCGGTGCCCTGACAACGCGTGTGATTCTGGCCAGACCGCGCGCGACCGCCTTCGAGAACTCGCCGAGGATGAGGCAGTATGCGTCATTTCCCTCAACAGGGTCGTAGACGACCCGAAGCCCCAAGGCGCGCACATCGCCAGCCTGCAAGACGCCGAGGCCAAAGTTGGGTCGGGTGCTGAGCGTCCGCGCATCCGTCGTCAGCCGGGCGAGATCGACGGAAATCTATACGGTTCCTGGGTTTTGCCACTGTAGGCGAGGGAATTGACCGCGCCGCCGCTGACGTGCTCCGGCGCCAAACGACGCACCAGCACATCATCATCGGTGATCTCCACGGCTACTCAAGAACGCGGCGAGGTGCGGAGGACACGGGTGAGCTGTCGCTCGATGTCCACGGCAGAGACCCCGTCCGCTTTTTCGGTGCCTGGTTGTGGAGTACCCTCGCCGTCCCAGAGATATCCGAGTGAGGCATCCGGCTCGACGTGGACTTCGACGGCTCCCCCGGGGCCACGCCACTCCATCAGAATGCCGCCGTCGGCGCG
>DATBFX010000329.1:0-9092 GCA_036558305.1 Thermomicrobiales bacterium
CGAGGCCCGCCCGTACATGACCTGGGCCGGCACCCAACTCCCGCACATCGACTTCCGCGTCCTCCACAAGATCGTCGACGGTGAGCGTGCCGCCGTCGTCTGGGACGAAACCGGCACGACCAAACGCGGCGACGCCTGGGAAGCCAGAGGTGTCGACGTTTACCGCATCGTCGCCGGAAAGATCGTCGAGATCACGGTCTACTCGGATACTGAGAAGATGGCGCGGTTGCTGGAGCGGTGGCCCCCTATCCCCCCTGCCCCCTTTCCCCCTACGTAGGGGGAAAGGGGGAGCGCGCCGCGTCGTCGTCCCCCCTCGCCCTACGTAGGGGGAGGGGCCGGGGGTGGGGGCGCTACGCCTACCCCCGTAGCGCCTCCATCAACTCCGCCGCCGGTTGCGGCGAATCGACGATCACGTGATCGACCCCGGCCGCGACGTACTCGGCCAGGCGAGCCCGGCACCGTGCAGCGTCGCCGACGACTGCGGCCTCATCGACCAACGAGGAGGGCACGACGGCGGCGACATCCTCCGGCCTGACGCGTTTGTAGGCGTGCAGGTACGGTTCCAGCCCCTCGGCGACGATTTCGTCGATGCGCAGGGCCGAGCGGATCGGGTCCAGGACCGCGAGATCTACCCCGGAGTCTTGGAGGAGCAACTCACCGCGTCCGGCCATCCCGTAGGCGAGCCCAAGCCATGGTTTGAGTTCGTCAACCGACGCCTCGGGTTCGTCGGTCACACGGGTCGCGATCATCGCGACGATCTCGATCTCGGAAGGATCACGACCCGCTGCCGCGGCACCGGCACGGAGGTGTTGAGCAGCCCGACGCACGTACGGCACCGGGGCAAATGAGGTCAGGACCACGCCGTCGGCAATCCGCCCGGCGAGGCGGAGCGCCTTCGGGCCGATCGCGCCGAAGAGGATCGGGATGCGGCCGTTGACCGGCAGCACGTCCGGCACCACCCGGTCAATCTCGACGGTCTTGCCGTGGTAACTCACGGTGCCGCCCTGCCAGAGCCGCCGAAGCGCCTCGGTCGTTTCCCGCAGCGTCGTCAGGGGCAGGCGATCCTCGATCCCGATCTGGCCCAGGAGGGGGCCGGTGCAGCGGCCGAGACCGAGACGGAAGCGACCGCGGGCGAACTGGTCGAGCGTCGCCGCCGCGCTGGCGAGCAGCGCCGCGGGCCGCACGTAGGGTGTCGTCACGCTGACGCCGAGGGCGATCCGCTCGGTGACGGCGGCGAGGTAGCCGAGGGAGGCGAAGCACTCCCAGGAGTAGTAGTCCTCGATCACCCAGGCGGAATCGAATCCCGCCGCCTCCGCCTCTCGCGCCCGGTTCGCGATGTCGCCTGCCGCCGGCATCGGACCGAGGGGGAGGACCAGTCCGAGACGCGGCGCCTTTGGTGGGGCACTCACCGGTCGCGTGCCTCGCCCGGCCGCAGATCGAACGACGGATCGATGTTCGGCGCGGCTGCTGCCTCGCCCTCCCGCACCGCCCGTACGAGGCGTTCCGGCGTCAGCGGCAGCGTGCGGATCGGCACGCCGATCGCATCCGCCACCGCATTCGCGACGGCGCCGGACGACATCACCACCGGCGGTTCGCCGACCCCCTTCGCCCCGTACGGTCCGTGCTCCGACGCCGCCTCGACGATGACGGTGCGCACGTTCGGCGCGTCGAGCGCCGTCGGCAATTTGTAGAGCGCCAGATTCGGATTGGCGAGGCGCCCTTCCTCGAAAACCAACTCCTCCAGAAGCGCGTACCCGACACCCTGGACGGCGCCGCCCTGCATCTGCCCTTCCACCGCCGTCGGGTTGACCGCGAAGCCCACGTCCTGGGCGACGACGAAATCGACGACGCGGGTCAGCCCCGTTTCCGGATCGACCTCGACCTCGGCCGCGTGGCAGTGGAACGAGGGCGCGTTGAAGGCGGTGAAGAGACTGCCCTTCAGCGTGCCGGGGTCGTACGGCGTCGGTTCCATGACGTAGGCGCCTTTGCCGAGCACCGGTTCGCTCGACCACATCTGCCCGGCGGTCAACTCGGCGTAGGTGACGCCGCGGTCGGGGACGCCGCGGATGGTGACCCGGCCGTCGCACACCTCGAGATCGGCTTCCGCCGCTTCCAGGACGTCGGCTGCACGGCGGAGCAACTCGCCCTTCGCGGCCTGGGCGGCACGCTGGGCGGCGCGACCCATGTTGAAAAGCGTTCGGCTCCCCTGGGCGCCCGCATCCATCGGCGTCGCGGCCGTGTCGCCCCAGACCACGCGCACGTCCTCGTAGCGAACGCCAAGTTCCTCGGCGACGATCTGGGGGATCGCGGCCATCACCGCACCGGTCCCGATCTCGGCGGCACCCGTTTGGACGGCGACCGTTCCGTCCTCGTTCATCTGGACGCTGCACCCCGACGATCCGGCCGTCGTCAGCCACCACCCGCAGGCGAGCCCCTTGCCGCGTCGGCGATCTGGCGCGCTCGGCGTCGATTCCGTTCCCCAGCCGATCGCCTCGGCGGCCTTCGTCAATACGTCGCGCAGGCTGACGTTCGTCAACGGCTGCCCGCTGTGCCCGGTGTCGCCGTCGGTCACGATGTTTTTCAACCGGAAGGCGACCCGGTCGATACCGAGTTCCCGCGCAATCGCGTCGGTGTGCGACTCCACTGCGAACACCGATTGCGGTCCGGTCGGACCGCGGTAGGCACCGAAGGCGATGTTGTTGGTGTGCACCGCCAACACCTCGACCTTGAGGTGCGGGATGCGATAGGGGCCGGGGATCAGTAATGCCGCGACGCCGGCGAGCGCCGGACTGCCGCCGCTGTAGGCGCCGGCGTCCATCGTCGCCCGCGCCTCGCGCCCGAGGATCGTCCCGTCGGCGGCGAGCGCGGTCCGCAGGTGGATCAGCATCGGGTGGCGCGGGTTGCCGAACGCCAGATCCTCCTCACGCGTGTTGACGAGGCGGACCGGTCGTCCGGTCGCGCGGGCGAGGAGCGCCGCGTAGTACTCGACGCTCGCCTCGACCTTGGAGCCGAAGCCGCCGCCGACCGTCTCGGCGACGACCCGGAGATCGCCGTGCGACAACCCGAGCGCCTCGTGCAACTGGTGCCGGACGCCGAAGACGTGCTGGGTGCTGGCGTGCAGCGTCACCCCGCCTCGCCCATCGACCTCCGCCACGACCGCGCGCGGTTCCATCGGCATCTGGTGGGCGGAGTGGGCCGCGTAGGTCCCCTCGACGATCCGATCGGCCCGCGCAAAGGCCGCGACGACGTCACCACGCTCCAGGAGGACCTGCGCGCAGACGTTGCCCCAACGGATCAATCCGTCCGGTTGCGGGTAGGACGTCACGTCGTCGTGGACGAGTGGCGCGTCCGGTTTCAACGCCGCGATCGGATCGAACACCGCCGGCAGATCCTCGTACTCGATTTCGATCAGACTGGCGGCGAGTTCGGCGGTCGCCTCGCTGTCGGCGGCGACCGCGGCGACCGGTTCGCCGACGTGCCGCACCTTCTCCAGGGCAAAGAGCGTCTGGTCCTTGATTGCCTCGCCGAAGCGGTTGCCGATTGGCCCGTGGAGAACGACCTCGACACCGGGGAGTTCCTTGGCCGCGCTGACATCGACGCGGACGATCCGCGCGTGCGGCCGATCGCTGCGGACGATCTTCCCGTAAAGCATCCCTGCCAAGCGCAGATCGCTGGCGTAGCGTGCCTTCCCGGTCAACTTGTCGTCCACGTCCAGCCGCCGGGCGCGACTACCGACGATGGTGGTTGCCGTTTCGGTCATCATCGATCTCCGGGGCATCGAGTTTCTGGCCACAGGCCAATCGTAGGGGCGGACCGCCGTGTCCGCCCTGCCTCGAATGCGCACATGTGGAAGGGCGGACACGGCGGTCCGCCCCTACGACGATCCCCCCGACCCTCGCGCCCGCGCCAACGCCACCTCACCGGCGCGCCGGACGAACACCTTGACCATCTCGCGCCGATACCAATCGCTTCCTTCGGTGTCGGACGGTGGCCGGCACTCCGCTGCCGCTGCTTCGCCCGCGGCGTCCAACGTCTCCGCCGTCATCGGTTGCCCTTGCAAAGCGGCTTCGGCTGCGCTCGCACGCAGCGGCGTGTCGCCCACGCCCGCGAGACCGATCCGCGCTTCGGCGCAGCTCGTTCCGTCCTCCGCCAGTGTCAGACCGAACCCGACCCCGACGAGGGCGTAATCGACCCCGCGGACGCGGTGCTTGAGATAGGCGGCACCAGTGCGCGGCGGGGCCGGCGGGAGGTGGATGGCAACCATCAGTTCGTCCGGGCCGACCGCGGTCTCCAGGAAGCCGCGGAACAATTCCGAGACGGGTACCCGGCGACGCCCTTGCCGGCCGGCGATCTCGACCGCCGCGTCGAGCGCGATCAGCGCGGCCGGCGGATCGGCGGCGGGATCGGCGTGGCAGAGGTTGCCGCCGATCGTCGCCTGCCGGCGCACCGGCGGCGAGGCGACGGCCGCTGCCGCCTCGGCGAGAGCCGGGAAACTCGTTCGCACCGCCGGTGAGGTCGCGAGCGCATGCTGCGTCACCATCGCGCCGATGGTCAGGTCCCCCTCCGGTGTAGCGGTCAGGCGGGTCAGTTCGGGGATGCGTTTGAGCCCGATCAAATACGTCGGCGCGGCCAACCCCCAGCGCACGAGGATGAGCAGCGATTGGCCCCCGGCGATCGGTTTTGCCCCTTCACCGTGCTCGGCCAGCATCGTCAGCGCCTCCTCGACGCTCTCCGGCGCGAGGTAGGCGGCGCGGCGATCCTCTTCGAAAGTCTCGGCCGGTTCGGCCATCGGATCGAACTCCTCGGGTGTGGTTACGGAGCGGATGTCCGGGCGGCTGCCAGCACGGCCTCGACGATCTTGCCATACCCCGTGCAGCGACACAGGTTACCGCTGAGCGCGCGGCGCACGTCCTCTTCTGACGGGTCGGGATGTTCGTTCAAGAATGCCCGTGCCGACAGCACCATCCCCGGCGTGCAAAAACCGCACTGCACACCGCCGGTCTCGGCAAACGCCCGCTGCACCGGGTCGAGTTGGCCGTCTTTGGCGAGCCCCTCGATCGTCGCAATCTCGTGCCCCTGCGCCTCGACCGCCAGCGTCAGGCAGGAGAAAACGGCCGCACCGTCGAGCAGCACGGTACAGGCACCGCATTCCCCCATCCCGCACCCGAACTTCGCCCCGGTCAGCGCCAGGTCGTTGCGGAGCACATCGAGCAAGAACGCGTCAGCGGGAGCGCGAACCCGTCGAGTCTTGCCGTTGACGCGCAACGTCATCGGAATGTCCAAACGACCCTCACCTCCAGCCCCTCTCCCTTCCGAGGGAGAGGGGAGTCGGTACTGCCAACCCCGGAGGGGTTTCGTAGTCTGAGCCCAGGGTTTCAACCCTGGGGAATCGTCATGCCCGCAGCCTCGGCAACAACTCCGCCGCGATCCGCTCGATCGTCTGCTCCGTCCGCTCCGACGGGAACGGGAAAAACGCGATCTCGTCGGCACCGGCGTCGATCAGCCCGCGAAGAGCGTCTGCGCATTCCTCCGGCGTCCCGGCGACCGCGACGCGCGACACCGTCTCGTCGTCGATCAACTCGGTCGGGATGCGCGCTTCCTCGCGGTAGACGCGCCCGAGTTCGCGCATCAACTCGTCCGGTACGCCGGCCTGGGTCGAGAGCGCGTTGGCCTGCCCGGCTGTCCCAAGATACTCCGCGATCGGCATCCGCACTGCGTCCCGCGCCTCGGCACCGTCGTCGTCCATCGCGAAGATAACGTACACGACGAGTTTGTGCGCGTGCGGGTCGCGACCCCCGCGTTCGCAACCCAGGGCGATATTCTCGCGGGCGAACCGGAGATATTGCGGTCCGGCCAGCACCGAGAGGATGGTGCCGTCGCAGACCTCGCCGCTGAGTTGGAGCGCCTTCGGTCCCTCCGCGCCGAGGTAGATCGGCATCTCCCGCCGGTGCGGCGCGAACCCGAGCCGGACGTTGTCGAGGTGGAAATACCGACCGCGATAGTTCGATGTCGCCCCGGCGAAGAGTTCGCGCGAGATCTCGACCGCCTCCCGCATTGCCGAGAGCGGACTGCGGTAGTCGAGTTTCATCTGCTCCATCCAGAACCGGACCCCGGCGCCGTATCCGAGGAGGATGCGCCCGTTTGCGATCTGGTCGAGCGTCCCGACCTCCATCACCGTCAGCGCCGGATGCCGCGCCAGCGGCGTCAGGATGCCGAGCCCGATCGTCACCCGCACCGTCCGCTCCGCGACCGCCGTCGCCGTTGCGATCCCGCCCTGATAGAAGTAGTCCTCCCCCAACCAGCACGAATCGAACCCGAGCCGGTCGGCCAGCACGGCCCCGGCCAGCGCACGTTGCAGCGGGAAATTGCCGCTGAAGAGGACGCCGTATTTGGTCGAGCCTTCCGTCATTGGCGGTCGTTGATCCTCGGACGTTGGTGGCACATCACCGGTGTCTTGCTCCTGGCCGCCCGGGGTTTGAACCCCGGGCTCACCCAGATAAGCCTGCTCAAGCAGGCTACCGACGGGAGTGCCGATCAAACGCATTGATCGGCTCGGGTCGGAGCGAGATTCCTCGGCTCCGCTCGGAATGACGGTGGTCGAAGGAGGCGCCTCCCGACACGGTCATCCTGAGCTTGCCGAAGGATCTCTCTCCGATTTCCCCTACCACGTCGCCCGTCCCCGGCATCAGTTAGCCTGATTCATCAGGCTTATCTGGGTGAGCCCGGGGTTTGAACCCCGGGCGACCGCAAGCACGACGCTCCGCATCAACCGCAAAGCCGCGCCGTTGCTACTCCTTCGTCACGATCCAGTAGCGCGGCGCCTCGTCGGTGTTCCAGTTGACGTTCTTGATGTTCTTGCGGGCGGCGACGACATCGTTCTTTTTGTAGAGGAACGCCCACGGCGCCTCGTCGACGATGATCTGCTGCGCCTGCTTCGAGAGCTGCTCGCGTTTGGCGAGGTCGGTCTCGTAGAGGGCCGACATGATGATGTCGTCCACCTGCTTGTTGTTGTAGCGGGCACCGTTCGTCGCCGTGCTGATCGAGAGGAAGTTCCAGTAGAGGTGGTAGATCGGGTCGTTGACCCAGGAGTACCACTCGCCGAGTGCGGCCTGGAGTTGACCGGCGGTGAACTTGTCGAGGTACTCCGTCTCGGTCATCTTCGTGATCGTGACGTTGACCCCCGCCTGCTGCAGACCGGATTGGATCCAGACCGCGTCCTGCTCGAATTCGGGGAAGATCGGCCGCACCGCCAACTCGAACGACAGGTTCTTGACGCCGGCCGCGTCGAGCATCTCCTTCGCTTTCGATGGCCCGCCGTCGTACTTCCAGAACGACTCGTCGCTCGTCGGCATCCCCGGCGGGATCGGACTCTTCAGCGGTTCGGCGAACCCGAACATCACCTGGTCGATCAACGTCTGGTAAGGGATCGCGTGCGAGACCGCGCGGCGCACGTCCGGGTTGTCGAACGGCGGGATCGTGTTGTTCATCTGCATGAACTGCACCCGCGGCACGCGGAAGTCGTAGAGGGTGACGTCCGGGTTGTCTTTCAGGCTGCCGAGGTCCTTCGGCAGCAGGTGGAAGGCGATGTCGATGTCGCCGTTTTGCAAGAGACTGAGCCGTTCCTGCGGGTTGGGTACCATCCGGTTGATCAGACCGGCGTTCTTGAGCGCTTCCTTGTTCCAGTAGTTCGGGTTCGGTTCGAAGTCCCATTCGGAACCCGGTGTCCAGTTGGTCATCAGGTACGGACCGGAGCCGAGCGCGTTTTGCTGGAACCACTTCGCGGCGGTCGGATCGTCGGCGGTCGCGTGTTCCTCGATCGCCTTGGCGCTCATGATGTCGAGGACGTTGACGGCGATCATCTTGAGGGCGAAGACGGTCGGTTTGTCGAGGGTCAGGACCACCGTGTACTCGTCCGGCGCCTGGATCTGATCCGGCCGCGCCACCGTCATCAGGTTGAAGACGAGTTTCGAATAGACCGAGGTGTCGGAAACACCGCGATCCCAGGTCGCCTTGACGTCGTTGGCCGTCATCGGCGTGCCGTCGCTGAAGACGACGTCCTTGCGCAGATGGAACGTGAGCGTCTTCTGATCGTCGGAGACATCCCACGACTCCAGCAGCCAGGGCAGCAGCTTCCAGTTGCCGGGGCTCTCCTCGACCGGTTTCAAGCCGCCGGTCTCGACCTCGTGGTACTCGTAACCGAAGAGGTTGTCGTAGAGATTGGCGACGGCGTAGTAACCGGGAATCGACTTGAAGTAGTGGAGGTCGATCGTATCGACGTCGCCGTTGTCGGCGGTGACGATCTTGTCCGTCGCCTGCGCCGAAACCAGCTTCGCCCGGTTGGCCGCGCCCGGTGCCGCGCTGACCCCCGTCCCCAGCGCAACACCGGCCACGGCCGCGCCGAGCGCCGTCATCACCTGGCGCCGGTTCAACCGCCACGGTCGATCGCCGTACATGTGGACCAGCGTCAACTCCGGATCGTTCGCCACCGGCAGATCGTTGCGGGTCGTCTTGGCATCGCTCACGGTTCGTCTCCTTGCCGTCGACTACAGACACGGGTCGCACCGAGATATTCGTTCGAGCGGTGGTCGTTATCTTCGCACAGAACGGCTGGGCGTGCTTGGGCCCTGCGTTCGGCCCCCCCGGCCCCCCAATCCTGGGGGGTGAACGATGGTCCGTCTCCTTCAGGTTGGCCCTGAAGACCCCCCTCTCGTCTCCCCCCAGGATTGGGGGGCCGGGGGGGCCGCATACAGCAAACACGCCGCCCGGTGCCCACCAGGCCCGACCTCGAAGTACGGGATCGTCCCCTCGCGATGAGACGGCTGCACGTACGGACAGCGATCGGCGAGCGGGCAACCGACCGGCGGTGCCGTCAGGTGCGGCGTTTCGCCGGGGAGGACGATCCGGCGGCGCTCGTGACGGCGCGACGGGTCGGGGATGGGCACCGCCGAGAGCAGCGCCTGCGTGTAGGGATGCTTCGGGTTGGCGAAGATCTCCTCGACGGGGCCTTCTTCGACGATGGTGCCGAGGTACATCACGACGACACGGCTGCAGAGGGAGCGGACCGTGCTCAGGTCGTGCGAGATGAAGAGGTA
>DATBFX010000330.1:0-13269 GCA_036558305.1 Thermomicrobiales bacterium
CCCCCTTCGGTCTGGAGCTCGCACCAAAATGATCAAAACGGCCAGCCAACCAACCCGCGTTCTCCCCCTCTCCCGCGCACCGGGCCGGGTACCCTCTGGGTGGCGGGCTGGGGGGTGAGGGTTGCTCAACCCACACGAAGCACGCACCGCGCAAGCCATCTTCGAGCGTCTCTTCCCCGCCGACGCCAAGGGCCCCGGCGCCACCGAGATCGGCGTCCTGTCCTACGTCGAGCGCGCACTCGCCGGCGCCTACCGTGACCACACCGAAACCTACCGACTCGGTTTCCTCGCTCTCGATCGCGCTGCCGGAGACCTTATCGGTACGCCGTTCGCCGACGCCGCGCCCGACCAACAAGACGACATCCTCGGTCGCATGGAGCGAGGCGAATTACCCTATTTCGCGACTCCGCCCCAACAATCCTTCTTCGCCCTCCTCCGCGCCCACTGCCAGGAGGGACTCTTCGCCGACCCTATCTACGGCGGCAACCGCGATAAGCTCGGCTGGCGCACCCTCGGACATCCCGGCGTTTGGCTGGAGAACTCCCTGGAAGAGAGCCAAAGCGTTGAACCGGTCACCAAAGGCGGCGCCGTCCAGAGTCTGACCGACGTCGGTGTCTCGCTCGGTGGACCTCGGGCTTCGCCGCTGGAGATTGCGGGATACGATCCGCAGCAGAGCGTCGAACCACCCAGCGGACGCGCCGACGTCGTTCTCGTCGGTGTCGGCGGCGTCGGCGGTTTCATCGCTCCCATCCTCGCCAAAGCCGGTTTGACCGTCGTCGGATTGGAAGCTGGTCCCTGGCGTTCCCTCTCGGAATACGTGCCCGACGAGCTTGGCCACACCTACTACTGCCGCGCCGAGTTGGGCCGCAAGTTCATGGCCGAGGCACCGCGCTGGCGCACCGCCGACGATTGCGCAACCCAGGAGTGCAGTTACTCCCTCGGCCGCATGATGAACGGCGTCGGCGGTTCGATCGTCCACTACGGCGGTTGGCTTCGCCGCTTCCACCCCCACCACTGCCGCTGGCGCTCCCACATCGTCGAGCGCTGGGGCGAGCGCACGATTCCTGCCGGCTCAACTGTCGCCGATTGGCCCATCACCTACGACGAACTCGAACCCTACTTCACCGCAGCCGAGCACACCGCCGGCATCGCCGGCGACGAAACGAACCCGTTCGTCGTTCGCTCCAAACCCCTGCCGATGCCCCCACTCCGGCCGTTCCGTCTCGGCGAGATCTTCCGGGAGGGAACCCAGGCGCTCGGCTTGCACCCGCACCCCGCTCCCGTCGGCGTCAACAGCGTGCCCTACAACGGGTTCCCGGCCACCACCTACGGCGCCTGGAGCAACGGTTTCGGCGCCTGGGACGGCGACAAGTGGCACCCCGCCCTGACGTCGATCCCCGAGGCCCTGGCCACCGGCAATTTCCGGTTGCGAACGCATTGCCGTGTCCTCCGCGTGGTCACGAACGCGCAAGGTCGCGCGACCGGCGTCGAATACCTCGACGCCAACGGTGTCCGTCACACCCAGGAAGCCGGCGTCGTCATCCTTGCCGCCTACACCTTCGAAAACGTCCGCCTCCTCTTCCTCTCCGGCGACGATCGCCACCCCGACGGGCTCGGCAACTCGACCGGCCAACTCGGCAAGCACCTGATGATCAAGCAGTTTGCCCACGTCGACGGTTTCTTCCCGGATGTCGTTTTCAATCGCCATACCGGCCCCGCCTCCCAGGCGATGATCCTCGACGACTACGTCGCCGCGTCCTTCGATCCGGTCGCCGCCGGCGGCTTCATCGGCGGCGCCACCCTCGGCGCCGAAAACCAGTTCCTGCCGATCCAGATCAGCCGCGAAACCCTCCCGCCCGGCGTCCCCGGTTGGGGCAGCGCCTACAAGGCCCACCTCAAAGAGTGGCAGCACTTCGGCGTCGTCCGCATCCAGACCGACGCCCTCCCCTACACAAGCAACTACCTCGACCTCGACCCCGACTACCGCGAAACCACCGGCCTCGGTCTTCCCGTCCTCCGCATTACCTACGATCTGCGCGAAAACGAACTCCGGCAAGCCGACTACTTCGCCGCCAGGGCCGACGAAGTCCTCCGCCAGATGGGCGCCGCCGCGACCTGGCGCGGCCCCAACTTCACCGGTGCCGCCAGCTCCCACGACCTCGGCGGCTGCCGCATGAGCGACGACCCCGCCCAGGGTGTCGTCGACCGCAATCTCCAGGTCCACGACACGCCCGGACTCTACGTCTTCAGCGGTGCCACGTTTCCCTCCTGTCCTGGTGTCAATCCCACGTTGACGCTCTGGGCGCTCTGCTCCCTCGCGGCGGACCGGTTGATCGACCGCCTCAAGGGCGGTGAGGAACGTTCGGCGTGAGTGACGAGCGGAGGATGAGTCGTGCGGCAGTTGGGAGCGGTACGACAACGGGATGTCGAAACCGTGCTCACAAGGCTCGGATGGCGGTATGATCGCACGGTCGGCAGCCACCACCAGTGGATTCGTCCGGGCCAACCAGGGATCGTCACGGTGAAGGAGCAACGGGAGCCCTACCACGACATCACGCTGAGCTTGATGCTTCGTCAGATTGGGATTACGAAACGGGAGTTCGCGGATCTGCTTCGCCAGAAGTGGGAGGAGAGCGGTGAAATACACGGTATTGATGATTCCCCACGGCGACGGTGGCTACACCGCCCTCGTCCCATCGCTGCCGGGTTGCGTTACCGAAGGTTCGAGTTTCGACAAGGCGCTGGCATTCGCCCAAGACGCGGCCGCCGGCTGGCTTGAGACCGCGGCAGCACACGGCATGGAAATTCCGGTCGAGACCGAAGGGACGGAAGTCGCCCACATCGAAGTTCACGTCCCCGCGCTTGCTGCAGTGCGTTGAAATGATGCGACGACGCACGACCGCGATAAACGCAAGATGAGCGACGACCGCGTCCTCCTCGCCCTCGATGGTTCGATCGCGACCATCACGCTCAACCGCCCCGACAAACTCAATGCCCTCGATCCTTCCATGCTCGACCGCCTGGACGAGATCACCCTTCGACTCGACCGCGATCCCACCGTCCGCGTCGTCCTTTTGACCGCCACCGGTGACCGTGCCTTCTGCGTCGGTGCCGACATCACCGCCTGGTCGGCCCTCGAACCCCTCGACATCTGGCGCCGCTGGGTCCGCGACGGCCATCGGGTTTTCAATGCCTTCGCCTGCCTTCGCCAACCGACGATCGCCGTCCTCAATGGCTACACCTTCGGCGGCGGTCTCGAACTCGCCCTCGCCGCCGACCTCCGCCTCGCCGCCGCCGGTATCGAACTCGCCGCCCCCGAAGTCAAGATCGGCACCCTCCCCGGCTGGGGCGGCACCGAACGCCTGACCCAATTGATCGGCCCCGCCCGCGCCAAGCAACTCGTCTTCACCGGCGCCCGCATCGACGCCGCCACCGCCGAGCGCTGGGGGCTCGTCAACGAAGTCGTCGCCCGCGACCAACTCGATATCAGAGCCCGCGCCGTCGCCGCCGAGATCGCCGCCAACGCACCGATCTCCGTCCAACTCGCCAAACAGGCGATCGACGGCGCGCTCGGCGAGAATCTCGCCATCGCTCTCGAAGCGATGGCCGGCGCCCTCGCCGCCAGCACCAAAGACGGGCGCGAAGGCGTTGCGTCGTTCAAGGAGAAACGACCGGCACGTTTCACGGGGCTGTAGGGGCGCACAGCCGTGCACCCTGGTGCCGACCGTGATGCGTCGTGATGGCCGCCGGGCGCTCGGCTGTGCGCCCCTACAAACCATTTCCGCGAAAGGCACCGATGACCGAATTCGATCCCTCAGTTCCCCTCGAAGCCCGTGCCGAACAGGCCCTCGCGTTCGCCCAACACCGGGTCCGCTCCCTCATTTCCAACTATCCCGACTACTTTCCCCTCTTCACCGAGGACGGCAGGTGGCACCACAGCAAGGAATCCTGGACGAACTGGTGCGAAGGCTTCTTGCCAGGCATGATGTGGATCTTCGCCCGACGCACCGGCGATCCCTCCTGGCGGGAGCGCGCCGAGCACTACTCGCGCCTGATCGAGCACCGCAAGCACGACCGCGGAGTGCATGACCTCGGCTTCCTTTTCTGGTCCACCTGGAAACGCTGGTTCGACCTCGAACCCGATCCCGCCATCAACGACGTCGTCGTCACCGCCGGCCAAACGATGGGACTGCGCTTCAACGAGCGCGGCAAGTACCTCCGCTCCTTCGTCGCCCCGGAGAGTTGCTTCATCGACATCATGATGAACGCCGGTATCGTCTTCTACGCCGCCAACGAAACCGGCGACGCCGACCTGCTTCGCCGCGCCACCGACCATTGCTTGACCACCCGCCGCTACCTCGTCCGCGGCGACGGTAGCACCGCCCACGAAGGGATCTTCGACCTCCGCACCGGCGAGTTCCTCCGCCACTCGACCCACCAGGGTTGGCGCGGCGATTCCGCCTGGGCCCGCGGCCAAACCTGGGCGCTTTACGGATTCGGTACCGCCCACCGTCTGAGCGGCGACGACCGATTCCTCGACACCGCGCAACGCTGCGCCGACTTCTACATCGCCAATACCCCGTCCCACGGCATCCCCCCCAACGATTGGGATCAACCAAACCCGCCCCGCCCCTACGAATCCTCCGCCGCCGCCATCGCCGCCAGCGGCCTCTTCCAGCTCGCCGCGCTCACCAAGGACACCGACCGCGCCGCCACCTACGACGCCTCCGCCCGCACCATCCTCTCCACCCTGCTCACTCCGGACTTCCTTGCGATCGAAACGCCCGGCTGGGAAGGTATCCTCCGCCGCGGCAGCTATCACGAACGGAAGAACCTCGGCGTCGACGAGAGCGTCATGTGGGGCGAGTACTACTTCGTCGAGGCGCTGGACAAATTGCTCGGTGGTCCGGCATCGGCATGATCCAAAGGAGGAACTGCGACCGCTTGGGGTAGGGGAGTGCCCCGTGCCCTGCCGCGGGCCCGAGTGACGTCGGGGCTCGATACGATCACTGTTCCCATCCGCCATGGGAGCGCACGGGGCGCTCCCCTACCCCGTTCGTTTCGCGGTCGGTCCGGCGGCGCCATGACTTCCCGGCGGCATTACCGCTCCATTCTCCCCGCCGGACCCCACGAACACGTCCGCCAACTGCTCCGCCGTCGTCGTCGGCGCATCTCGGTACAGGTAGCAGGCCGTCACCCGGTGCGGCGTGGTGTTGAACAGCGGCGGAGCCTCCTCCACGCAGACCGGCATCGCCGCTGGGCAGCGCTCGTAGAACTTGCAAAACGACGGACCGCGCGGCGTCAACCCGCCCGCCGGCGATCCCAACGCCCGCTCGCCCAGCCAGGCGTGATCCGGATCCGGCAACGGGATCGACCCGACCAGCAACTTCGTGTACGGATGCTCCGGCTGCGGCACGACGAGTTTGACATCCCCTGCCTCCGTCACCGACCCCCGGTAGAGCACGATGATGTCCTTGCTGATCTGGTACGCCGTCGTCAAGTCGTGCGTGATGTAGATCAGCGAAATCCCGAACTCCCGATTCAATTGCAGCAGCGTCTCCAGGATCGTCGCCCGCAACGACGCATCGACCATCGACACCGGCTCGTCCGCGATGATCAAGCGCGGTCGTAGCAGCAGCGCCCGCGCCACCATGATCCGCTGCCGCTGCCCTCCGCTCAGTTGGTGCGGATAGCGCCCCAGCGTCTCCTCGACCCGCAAGCCGACCGCCTGTAGCGTCTCCTCCATCAACTGCCGCCGCTGACTCTTCGACTTTGCCAGGCCGAAATTCTTGATCGGCGACTCCAGAACGTGATCGACTTTGTAGAACGGGTTGTAGACCTCGAACGGGTCCTGAAAGATCGCCTGCACGTCCCGCAGGTATTTCCGTCGTTGGGAAACGGGCAAGAGGTGCAAGTCTTTGCCCTGGTAGAGGATCTGCCCCGTGGTCGGCGGCGTCAGCCCGAGCAGCAGACGCACCAGCGTCGTCTTGCCACTCCCGCTCTCACCCACGATCGCCGTCACCGACGGCGTATCCGCCTCGATGCTGAACGAGAAGTCCTCGAGTGCCACGGTCTGTGTCTTATCCCAGAGACCGCCCCCGAACACCTTGGTCACGTGCCGCGCTTCCAACAACGCCGTCATCAGGGATCCTCCGAGGGTCGTCAGACATGAGAGCCTCTTCGCTCAATACAAGTGGCACGCCGCCCAATGGCCCGGTCTCAACTCGCGCAACACGGGCTCCTCGACCCGGCATCGGTCCATGACGTGCGGACAGCGGGCGTTGAAGGGGCAACCGGGCGGCGGGTTGAGAAGCGATGGTGGAAGTCCGGGGATGCCCCGCAGTCGTTCCTGCCCGTCGAGCGACGGCAAGCTGGCGATCAGCATCTTCGTGTACGGCTGCAACGGTTCGCGGAAGAGATCGCGGATGTTGGCGATCTCCAGCAGTTTCCCGGCGTACATGACGCCGATGCGGTCGACCGACTGCGCCATCAACCCCATGTCGTGGCCGATCTGGATCACCGCCGCGCCCAGGTCCTCCTGGACGCGACGCAGCGTGTCGATCACCTGCCATTGCACGACGACGTCGAGGGCGCTCGTCGGTTCGTCGGCGACGATGACCTGCGGTTGCAGGCTGATCGCGATCGCGATGCAGACGCGCTGCTTCATGCCGCCGCTCAGCTCGTGCGGGAACATGTCGGCAACCTGCTGCCTGAGACCGACTTTTTCCAGCAGGCCGGCGGCGTGCTCCTTGAACTCGCTATCGGACATCCGCACCCCGTGGTCGCGCAGTCCGAGCATCAACTGCTCCTTGACCCGCTTCACCGGGTTGAGCGAGTTCATCGCCCCCTGCGCGACGAGGGAAATCTTCGCCAGCCGCGTCTTCCGCATCTCCTCGTCGTCGAGCGTCAGCAGATCGATCCCGTCGAGCACGATCGACCCGTCCTCGATTTTGCCGGGCGGTTTGATCATCCGCATCAGCGAGAGCGCGATCGTCGACTTGCCGCTCCCCGACTCGCCGACCAACCCCAGCCGCTGCCCCTCTCGCAGATCGAACGAGACCCCGTCCACCGCCTTCACCGCACCGGCGGGTGTGTGGTAGTAGACGCGCAGATCGTCGACGCGAAGGACCTCGGTCGTCGAGCGGGTCTGCTGGGGCGAAGGCGCTGTCACTGTCATCGGCTCGCTATCCGTCACGACCCGTCGAGACGGGACGAGAAGAGACGATCGGACCGGCACGTTTTCGTTCACGTTGTTGACAGGTTGAACCGACGCTCCCTATTATTGCACGAACCTATCCAGCGAGCATCGACGAGGCGACGGCCGGACTGTCACGCAGTCGAAGACGAGTTCATCCACGTGGGATCGCTCCCACGGGTCGTCAACGGGCTCGGTCGCGGTCGCTACCGCCCAACCGGAAGGAGTTGACCGACAGGGAACACCGTGCCGCTGATCCTCAACGGTTGTGCCCTGCAGCGAGGCAGGGTGGCGCTCCAAACGACGAGGAGGACGAACCGTGGCGAAAGACGATGGACTGAAGCTCTCACGGCGAAATCTGGTCAAGGCCGGCGCGGCGATGGCGGCCGTCGGCCCGTTCATCGGCAAGGGAGCCGGTGTCGCGGCTCAGGATCTCCCAGACGTCCCCCGGAACCGCACGCTGATTCTTCGCTGGCAACAACCGAACGTCTACGCCCAAGACTGGAACCTCTGGAACGGCTATCCCAACGCCGCCAATCACCAAAACGGCCTGGGCCTCCTCCACGAGCCGCTCGCCTTCTACAGCGCCTTTGCCGACAAGACCTACCCCTGGCTGGCCGAGAGCTGGGAGTACAACGCCGACTTCACCCAGCTCAACATCAAGACGCGCGCCGGGATCAAATGGAGCGACGGCACACCATTCACCGCCGAAGACGTGGCCTTCACCATCATGTCGGTGAAGCAGTTCAACACCAAGATCAAGTGGGGCGCCAACGTCGAGCCCTTTGTCGACACCGCGACCGCCACCAGCGACACCGAGGTCGAGATCAAGTTCAAGGTGCCCTCGCCGCGGTTCATGTACTTCATGACCTACAAGTACGACATCGGTCTCTACATCGTTCCCAAGCACATCTTCGACGGTCAGGACTTCGCGAGCTTCCTCAACTTCGACCTCGACAAGGGGTTGCCGGTCACGACCGGCCCCTGGAAAGTGGTCTTCGCCTCCCCGGAGCAGAAGGTCATCGATCGCCGCGATTCCTGGTGGGCCGTCGATCAGGGGCTGGTCCCTGCCCTGCCCGAGGTGCAGCGGGTCATCTACCTGCCGTTCAGCACCGAACAGGACGTCGCCGAGGCGCTGATCAAGAACGACGCCGACTGCTCCCTCGACCTGCGGCCGCTGACGATTTCGACCGTCCTCGACCAGAACCCGAACATCACCACCCACACCGGCAAGGAGAAACCGTACGGCTACGTCGACTGGTGGCCGACCTCGCTCTACGTCAACTGCGAGAAGCCACCGTTTGACGATCCCGCCGTCCGGTGGGCCCTCAGCTATTTCATCGATCGCCAGCAGGTGATCGATGTCGCCTACGACGGTGCCGGCAGCATCTCCTCGCTCCCGATGCCGACCTACCCCGGTTTGCAACCGTTCGCCGAGGGCGTCGCCGATCTCCTCCAGCAGTATCCGACCACCGAGTTCAACCCGGACAAGGGCGCCAAGATGCTCACCGACGCCGGTTGGACGAAGGATGGCGGAAACTGGACCAAGAATGGTGAGAAATTGTCGGTCCCGATCGAGGCCTTCGTCGTCATGGACGACATCGGTCCGGTGATCGTCCAGCAACTGAAGAACCAGGGCATCGACTCCGCCTATTCCGATCCACCCGACTTCTTCGATCGCTTCCCGAACACCGCCAACTGGACCGCCTCTCTCTTCGGCCACGGCGGCAGCGTCAGCGGCGATCCCTATTTCACCCTCGCGCTGTACCAGTCGACGTCGGAGGCGGTGCCGGGCGGTCACCAGGTCAACGCCTCGCGCTGGAAGAATGCCGACTACGACAAGATCGTCGACGAGATGGCGAGCACGCCGATCGACGACAAAGACAAGCTGATGGACGAGTGGCACCGCGCCATGGCCCTCTTCTTGCCGGCCCTGCCCGACATCCAGATCCAGGAGTGGTATCACCGGATTCCGATGAACCAGACCTACTGGAAGGGCTGGCCGACCAAGGACAACTCGTTCGTCAACGGTGCCTTCTGGCACTTGACCTTCCAACTCATCCTGAACGAGTTGAAGGCCGCGCAGTAGGGACCCTCACCCCCGGCCCCTCTCCCGGTGCGCGGGAGAGGGGAGACGACGACGCGGCATATTCCCCCTCTCCCGCGCACCGGGAGAGGGGCCGGGGGTGAGGGTTTGCGCCTCGAATACGTCATCCGCCGGCTCCTCCTCTTCGTGATCGTCGTCTGGGTGGCGGCGACGCTGAACTTCTTCCTTCCCCGCATCTCGGGGGGCGATCCCGTCCGTACGAAACTGATGGAGCAGGCTGCCGCCGGCGGCAACATCCAATCGGGCCTCCAGCAGATGGTTGCCGAGTACCAGCACAAGTTCGGTCTCGACCGACCGCTCTGGAAGCAGTACCTGACCTATCTGGGGCAGGTCGCCCGCCTTGATTTCGGCTACTCGATTGCCGCCTATCCCCAGACCGTTTTTGGGATCATCGGCCGCGCGATCCCCTGGACGGTCGGTCTGCTCCTGACGACAACGCTTCTCGCCTTCTTGATCGGGACCGTCCTCGGTGCCCTGATGGCCTGGCCGCGTGCGCCCCACTTCATCCAATTTCTCTTCCCACCCCTGCTGACCCTGTCGGCAATCCCGTTCTTCCTCCTGGGATTGTTGCTGACCTACGTCTTTGCCTTCAGACTGCCGTGGTTCCCCCTCTCCGGCGGCTACAATGCCGGGACCATTCCCCACTACAGCGTGAGCTTTGCCCTTGACGTCTTCAAGCATTCGGTCTTACCCGCCTGCGCGATCCTCCTCTCCTCGATCGGTTTTTGGGCCCTGGGAATGCGCGGCATGATGGTCACGGTCGAAGGCGAGGACTACATGACCTTTGCCGAGGCCGCCGGGCTCAAAGGGCGAACCCTTTTCTTCACCTACGCTCTCCGCAATGCCATCCTGCCGCAGACGACCGCACTTGCGCTCTCGCTCTCGCAGATCCTTTCCGGCGCCTTGCTCGTGGAGGTCATCTTTTCCTATCCCGGTCTTGGCAGCATCCTCTACAACGCCATCAGGCAGTTCGATTACTTCCTCCTTCAGGGACTCATCCTGACGATCGTGCTTGCCGTTTCTATCGCCGCGCTGATCGTGGATTTCACCTATCCGTTGCTCGATCCGCGCATCAGCTATCGCCGCACCTGAGCGCGAGGGAGGACGATGTTCCGCTATCTGCGTCGCAACCGGATACTGGTCTTTGGACTGGTTTTGCTCGGTCTCATCCTGCTCTTTGCCGGCGGCGGCCGCCTCGTCTGGGACGTCTCGCAGGCCGCGCCCCTCTCGGGACGCCCGAACCGCCGTCCCTCCTGGGAGCATCCGCTCGGCACGGACCGGCAGGCCCGCGACCTCCTGGCGGTGATGATCGTCGGCACCCCCAAAACCATCTACATCGGTTTCCTGGCCGGCTTGATCGGGGTGACCATCGGCACCATCCTGGCGTTGACCGCGGCCTACTACGGAGGCTGGGTGGACACGGTGATCCGCAGCGTCGTCGACATCGGTCTGACGATCCCGACCTTGCTCATCCTCATCATGCTGGCGGTCGGGCTCCACGCCTCGCTGACGATCAACCAAATGGCGCTCGTCGTCGCCTCCCTGGCATGGCTGTATCCGACGCGCACCATCAGAGCCCAAGTGCTGACGATCCGGGAGCGCGCCTACATCCAGATCGCCCGCCTTTCGGGTGCGCGACCCTTCCAGGTCATCTTCGCCGAGATCATGCCCAATCTCCTCCCGTACCTTGCCGCGACCTTCGTCGGCTCGGTGTCGGCTGCCGTCCTGGTTGCCATCGGTCTGGAGGTGATCGGTCTCGGCTCCCTCGATTCCATCACCCTCGGCACCACCCTCTACTGGGTGCAGTATTACGCCGCCCTGCTGCATGGGTTGTGGTGGTGGTTCCTCCCGCCCGTCATCATCATCATCGTCCTCTTCGTCGGACTCTTTTCCGTCGCCGCCGGTCTCGACGAGCTTGCCAATCCCCGCACCCGCCGCGTCGTCTGACGATCGACTCCCGCTCATGCCGTTCGGAGATCGCTCCCAGGTCCTCACACGCGCCCTCACCCCCTGCCCCCTCTCCCGGTGCGCGGGAGAGGGGGCAGGGGGTGAGGGTTCGGATGTACGACCTCATCATCATCGGCACCGGCGCCGGCGGCGGTACGCTCGCCCGTGCCCTGAAAGACTCCGGCGCCAGGATCCTCGTCGTCGAACGCGGCGGCTTTCTCCCCCAGGAACCGGAGAATTGGAGTCCGCACGCCGTCTTCGTCGACAACCGCTACAAGGCCAAGGAACTCTGGCACAACGCCGACGGCGGCACCTTCGCGCCCGGCGTCCACTACTGCGTCGGCGGCAACACCAAGGTTTACGGCGCCGCCCTCCCCCGCCTCCGCCGCGAAGATTTCGACAACCTCGAACACGAAGGCGGCACCTCCCCCGCCTGGCCCATCACCTACGACGATCTCGAACCCTATTATGCCGAAGCCGAAACCCTCTACTGGGCCCACGGCCAGGCCGGTCTCGACCCGACCGAGCCACCCCGCTCAACCTCCTACCCCTTCCCCCCGATCCCCGACGACCCTTACATGCTCGACCTCGCCGCCACACTCCGCGGCCAGGGTCTCCACCCATTCCCCCTCCCCCTTGGTCTCGACTACCGCCCCGGCGGTCGCTGCATCCGCTGTCGCACCTGCGACGCCTTCCCCTGCCAGGTCCTTGCCAAAGGTGATTCCGAGATTTGCGGCGTCCGCCCCGCCCTCGCCGGCCCGCACGTCGAGCTCATGACAAACGCCTTCGCCCGCCGCCTCCTCACCGACCCCACCGGTCGCACCGTCAACGCCGTGGAAGTCGAGCACGACGGCGAAACCAGACAGATCAAAGCCAACCGCTTCGTCGTCGCCTGCGGCGCCGTCAACTCCGCCGCCCTCCTGCTGCGCTCCGCCCCCGACGGTCTGGCCAATTCCTCCGGTCTCGTCGGCCGGAACTACATGGTCCACAACAACGCCGTCCTCATCGCCGTCCATCCCACCAGGGTCAATCCAACCGTCGTCCAGAAAAGTTTCGCCATCAACGACTACTACTTCCGCGGTCCCGACTTTCCCTATCCCCTCGGCAACCTCCAACCCGTCGGCAAAATCCAAACCCCGATGCTCGCTGCCACCCTCCCCCGCATCCCCACCTCCCTCCTCGCCGCGATCGCCGACCGCGGCAGCGATTGGTGGGTGATGTCCGAAGACCTCCCCGACCCCCACAACCGCGTCACCGTCGGCTCAGACGGTGCCATCCGTATCCGCTGGCATCCCACCAACACCGTCACCCACCGCCGCTTCATCCGGGAGGCCAAACGCATCTTTCGCCGCGCCGGCTACCCGCTCGTCCTCACCCGCACCATGGGCATCGAAACCAACTCGCACCAGGTCGGCACCCTCCGCTTCGGTCACGACCCCGCCACCTCCGTGCTCGACCCCCTTTGCAAGGCCTACGACCTCGCCAACCTCTACATCGTCGACGCCTCCTTTTTTCCTTCCGCCGCCGCCGTCAACCCCGCCCTTACCATCATCGCCCAATCCCTTCGCGTCGCCGACCACTTGATGGGCAAACCCCTCCGCCGATGGTCACCTTCCTGAGCAACACCGGCGACCCAAGTACCCCCTTTCCCTTGGCATCGCCCCGCGGACATGCGCAATACTGGCAACGGGCCCCCACCACCGGCCGCCACCCAGGGGGTACCCGGCCCTACGTCGGGGGCGGGGAGACGATCGCGGCCCCGTGCGAACACGAATCGACACGCCCCTAGCGCTCTCCCCTCCCCCACGCTTGGGGGAGGGGATGGGGGAGAGGGCCCATCCAATAAATCATGACCGACACGAACGCACATCCCATCACTCCGCCCCGCCGCGTCCTCATCACCGGCGGCGCCGGCTTCCTCGGCATCAACCTCACCCGGTACCTCCTCGCCCGCGGCGTCGCCGTCACCTCCCTCGATCTCGCCGACTTCGCCTACCCCGATGTCCGCGACCGCGTCACC
>DATBFX010000331.1:0-7448 GCA_036558305.1 Thermomicrobiales bacterium
CCGGCGATGAGCTTTCGCCACAACGACTCGATGGCCGAGCTCGGTTTCCAGATCCGACCGCAGTTGGACCCTAAGCAGTACCGGCTACGCGTGAATGCTGGTCGCGTCAAGCGCACGGATGAGTCGTACTACATCCCAGACGTGATGGTCTTCCCGACCAGTCTGGCCAAAGAGTTCCGCGACCGGCCAGACGTCCTTGAGGTCTACGAGGCGCCGCTGCCGTTCGTCGCCGAAGGCTGGTCGCCTTCGACCGGCGACTACGACGTCGACTCGAAGTTGCCGGAGTACCAACGTCGCGGGGATTTCGAAATCTGGCGCCTCCACCCCTTCGAGCGCACCGTCACCGCCTGGCGGCGACGCCCGGACGGCACCTACGACGAGCTCCAGTTCGCCGGCGGCAAGATCCAACTGCACGCGCTCCCGAATGTCGTGGTCGACCTCGACGCGCTGTTCACGACCGTCGACCGGTAGCCGCCCGTCTGGTTCAACTCCCTACGAGGTGACGACCATGTCCCAACGCACGCCCGTTCTCGACCCGTCGATCGACGACCTGATCCAGGCCTATGAGCGCGAGGGTCCCATTGCCGTGAGCGAGGAGACCTACGTCCGCATCGCGTTGGAGGACCCGGATACGAAGTGGGAACTCCACGATGGCCTGTTGGTGGAGAAGCCGGGAATGAGCTTCACGCATCTGACCGTTGTCATGTTGCTCGGCAGTTCCATCACTCGACAGGTCGATCCCCGGCAGTTCCTTGTGATCACGAATGATGGGCGACTCCGACGGACCCCGCGGAACTATCTCATTCCCGACGTTTCGGTCGTTTCTCTGGAACTCCTGCGTCGCCTTCGGCAAGCGCAGCCCGAGGGACTTGGCGTCTTCGACGAACCGCTGCTCTTCGTCGCCGAGGTCTGGTCCCGCTCGACCGGTCGCTACGACGCCAACGTCAAGATTCCCACCTACCAACTCCGCGGCGACCAAGAAATCTGGCGCCTTCATCCCTTCGAGCGCACCGTCACCGCCTGGCGGCGACGCCCGGACGGCACCTACGACGAACTCCGATTCACCAGCGGCAAGATCCAGCTTCACGCGCTCCCATCCGTTGTCGTCGATCTCGACGCGCTGTTCGCCTAAACCGGGCGGCGCGCGTTCCCCGATTCCTCCCGCTCGTCTACAATCCCCTCACCAATCGAATGGGGCGAGACGGCCTCTGAGGCCGAGGGAGGAACCAAACGAATGCGCGCGAATCACGTCAAACGGCGACTGGCGGCCGGTGAGCCGTCGGTCGGGACCTGGCTGGCCCTGCCCAGCCCCGAGTCGGCCGAGTACGTCGCCACCCTCGGGTTCGACTGGCTCGTCGCCGACACCGAGCACAACGCGATCGACATCCGCACCCTCTCGCAGATGTTCGGCGCCATCGCCCCGGCCGGCGTCGCGCCGATGGTCCGCATCCCCTGGAACACCCCGGAAAACATCAAACGCGTCCTCGACGCCGGCGCCTGGGGTATCGTCGTGCCGATGGTCAACAGCAAAGAGGAAGCCGAGCGCGCCGTCGAAGCGACCCGCTTCCCACCACGCGGCGCCCGCTCCGTCGGCGGCGGCATGACCGCCCTCCGGTTCGGCACCACCGGCGGCGAATACCTCCGCCACGCCGACGACGAGATCCTCCTCGTCCTCCAGATCGAGCACGTCCAGGCCGTCGAGCGCTGCGACGAGATCCTTGGTGTTCCCGGCGTCGACGCCTGCTTTATCGGCCCCAACGACATGGCCGCCTCGATGGGTATCGGTCTCGGCGTCCCCCTCGAAAGCGACCACCCGCGGATGATCGAAGCCGTCGCGCACGTCCAGAAGACCGCCAAGGCCTGCGGCGTCGCCCCCGGCGTCCACTGCTCCGACAGCAACGGCGTCAACCAGCGCATCGCCGAAGGCTTCCAATTCCTCGCCCTCGCCAGCGAACTCCGCTATCTGCTCGGCGGTCTCAAAGACGCCCTCGGCGCGGTGAATTGGCAACGTTCCGAACGCTCCGAGGTCGGCGCCGAAACCGTCGGCGTGGGCGTGGTCCGGTATTAGGAACGACCCTCACCTCCGGCTGCCACCCAGGGGTACCCGGCCCTTCCGAGGGAGGGGGGAGCGCGGTGAGGGGCAACGCGGTGCGACCGAGATTCACGAACGAACCCCGGGCAATCGAGGTGCGGCGCCCTGTCAAGGCGCTCCCCCCTCCCTTCCGAGGGAGGGGGGCCGGGGGTGAGGGCAAATCCCGATGAAACTGCTCCTGGCCTCAATCGAAGGTGAGGCCTTTTTCGACATCCTGAACGACGTACCGGATCTGGAGATCGTTCACGCCTCCACACCCGACGAAATGATGGCGCACGCGGCCGACGTCGACGTCATCTATGCCCGGCCGACACCCGAGTTCCTCGCCGCCGCTCCCAAACTTCGCTGGATCCAGACCCCCAGCGCCGGCGTCGACTTCCTGATGAATTTCCCGGAGTTGGTCGAGAGCGACATCCCCCTCACCAACACCCGCGGCGCCCACGGCCCCTCGATCGCCGAGCACGTTTTTGGTCTGCTCCTCTCTTTGACGCGCATCATTCCCACCTGCCTCAAATGGCAGGCCGACAAGCAGTGGAACCGCAACATGGAAACGTATCGGCTGCCGCGTGAGGTCATGGGCTCGACGATCGGCATCATCGGCTTCGGCGCCATCGGTCGCAACGTCGCCAAACGCGCCGTCGCCTTCGACATGAACGTCCTCGCCGTCGACGCGGTCGCCACGGACGGCGCGGGGTATTGCGACGAGGTCTGGCCAACCGAGCGGCTCCACGACCTACTCGCTGCCTCCGATGTGGTCGTCGTCGCCGCGCCCTACACCAAGCAGACCCACCACCTCCTCGGCACCGCCGAGTTCGCCGCGATGAAACCGGACGCCTACCTGATCGTCGTCTCCCGCGGCGGCATCGTCGACGAAGACGCCCTGGCGACCGCGATGCAGGCCGGTCACCTCGCCGGCGCCGGCATCGACGTCGCCGAGCGCGAACCGCTCCCGGTCGACAGCCCCCTCTGGGACCTGCCGAACGTCATCATCACCCCCCACCTCGCCGGTTCCTCGTATCAAAAGGAACGCCGTTGCGTCGAAGTCCTCCGCGAAAACCTCCTCCGCTACGGCCGCGGCGAACCCCTGATCAACCTCGTCGACAAACGCGCCGGATATTGAGGCGGGGGGCGGAGGGCGGAAGGCGGAGGAGGGCGGAAGAGGGCGGGGAGAACGTCGTTGCCCCCACTCCCGCCCTCCGCCTTCCGCCCTCCGCCCTCCGTGTGGTACGTTGCGTCAGGAGAGGAACAACCACTCGGCCTCGGCGAAGCGCCAAGGAGAAACCGCCATGAAGGGGAACGGTGCGGAGCGATCTCGGCGGCCGATGCGCGCGGCGACCGCCATCGTCGTCGGCGCGAGCCTGATGATGCTCCTCGGCGGCCGTCCTGCTCCCCATCGCGCCGGCGCGCAACAGGGCAGCCCCGAAGCCGCCACGGCCGCACCGACCCAGGCGCTCCCGCGCTCCCGCGAGGAGGTGATCGCCCAGGGGCTGGCGATCTTCGACGTCAAACCGGCCATCTGGCGCGTCGTCGAGATTAAACCGGTCCCCTTCGACGAGGCGGAAGAGGTGACCGGTAATGTCTCTTTCACCCTCCAGATGGAGGGCGTGACGATCATCCGCAACAACGTGACGGGCAAACGTGCCCGGCTCGAAACCGGCGAAGCCTATTTCTTTTCGGCCGGTGATCCCTACCTCCGCTATTCCCTCCGCGGCACCGATTCGCGCGCCTGGGTCATCGAGTACGTCGCGGCCGATGCCCCGGACTCCGACGCCGGCGGGACTGTGATCTACAAGACCGATCCGATCGATCGCTTCCAACCCGGCACGCGAGACCTGGAGCTGATCCGCAACGTTTTGCTCCCCGGCGACGCGGCGGCCCTGCCCGCCCCCCGCTCCTCGAAACTCGTGATCGGCACCGGCGGCACCGTCACGGTCGCGGCCGGGGCCGAGGCCACCATGACGCTCAACGCCGGGAACGGCGTCCTCTTGCCGGGCGACGCGTCGGTGCGCAACGACGGTACCGAGGTGGCGTCTTACGTCGTCGTCTTGATCGGCGCCCGCGTCCCCGATCCCGGTCAGGAAACCGGCTCCGGAGCCACCGAGACACCGACCTCCGGTACCCCGCAGGCGGAAGCGACGGCCACCGAGGGCCCGACACCGTCGCCAACCGCCACGCCCGCCCCCGACACCGACGGCGACGGTCTCAACGATGCGCGCGAAGCCGAACTCGGCACCGACCCCAACAAGCCCGACACCGACGGCGATGGCACCTCCGACGGCGACGAAGTCTTCCTCTACGGCACCGATCCGCTCGATCCGAACAGCAAACCCTAGATCGGGTCGGAGAGTGCAAACTGCCGAGCCGGAAGGAGGACTGCCGAACTCAGCGACCGCGAAGGCGCGCCAACCATCCTCGCCCGCGGTGGTCAGCACCCACGCCCTCAGGCGCGCGTCGATACGGAACTCGGCTGCTTCCAACCCGGCCGGGAGAGGACGAACCACATCGATGATTCCGGCTCTCTTGGCGAGGATCAGCAGGCCGAGCGTATCCGTGACCGAAAGGCCGAGCCCTCGGGCCACCCGCCGTGCCGGCGCGCCGTCGAGGATGAGGCGATCGACATTCGTTTGCGGAGCAGGGCCAATCGCCTCCCGCTCACCCGCGTCGAGCGTCGATGACGATTAAGTTGCTTTCGACAGATTTGCAGTTTCTCTTCAAATATGATCGGCGTAGATATTCCTTGGAAGATTATTCGTTGTAGAACATTCGTGACCGTTGGATTGTGAGCGGTCTTTGGCCAGATTGATGGGGTGTTCGGGCCGATGACCAAGGGCAAGACGGCTATTGGTTTGGATTGAGCGGCTGCCACAGTTCGATTTTGTTGCCGTCGGGATCGTAGATCCAGGCGAAGCGGCCGTAGCCTTCGTCTTGGCGCGTGGGGTCGATGCGGACGCCCTCCTTCGCCAGGCGGTCGAGCAGCGCGTCGAGGTCGTCGACGATGTAGTTCACCATGAACGAGGCCGGGCTGGGCTCGAAGTATCCGGTGTCACCGGGAAAGATGCTCCAGACCGTTACCTGCTCACGTTCGGGATCGTCTTGTTCACGCCACGGCAGCATGACGCCATGCCCGCTATCCGCGAGGCCGAGATGTCGTGCGTACCACTCCTGCATCTGTTGCCGATTCGCGGACTTGAAGAAGATCCCGCCGATGCCGAGGATGCGGCCGTGCTGGCTCATGCTCGTTGTCCTCGTTTGTGATCGTCCGGGGGTAATGCCGCATCGGCCCCAACCCTCCGGCGCTTTCCTCTCCTCTGCCGGTAAGCGGACCGGGGCAGCGGGTCGGCGCCTGACCCAGTATAGCGAGGCGGCGCGAGGAGGGCTCGCGCACCCCACGATCGTGCCAGCGGATGCATGGTGTCGGCAAGACGCTCTAGACACAAAAGGGGCGCGCCGTTTGGCGCGCCCCCTCGTGTTCGGTATCGAACGCTCTAGTAGCGGTCTCGCCGGCCGTAGCCCGCGGCGCTGCTCGCCGCGGCGGAGCCGTGCTCGAGGACGCGGACCTGCTCGGCCCGTGCGCCTTTCGGCCCGCTGCCGAGGCGGAACTCGACGCGGTCGCCGGGGTACAGCCCCTCGTACGGGGCCGCCGACCGGTGGACGAAGACGTCGTCGCCGCCGGCGTCCTGCTCGATGAAGCCGAAACCCTTCTCGCTGTCGTACCGCTTGACCGTCCCCGTCGCCAGCGGCAACGTCGACGGATCGACCGTGGAGCGACTGCCGCCGCCGCTGCCGCCGTATCCACCGCCGCCACCGCGCCGTCCCTCGGACGGATTCGGGTTGCGCTCGGTGACGCTGATGTTCTCGGCGTTCGCGCCCTTCAGCCCGTAGCCGACTTCGAATTCGACCTTGTCACCCTCGTTGAGGATGTCGCCGTTCAGCGCGGACCGGTGGACGAAAATGTCGTCGCCGCCCTCGCGCGCGATAAACCCAAACCCCTTTTCGGGGTCGTACCATTTGACCGTACCGCTTGCCACAACGAACTCCGTGTGTTGTTTTCCGGCCAGACGCCGGTGCCCCCCAGGTTGAATCGCCGACGACGTGGGGGCAGGACCTACGCCGACCAGGGTCCAGGTTGGACCAACGGTGAGCAAGTATATCAGGAATCGTGCACGCGTGCCACCACGACAATAAACGCCAAACGCCGTCTCCGGCTCCTTTTCGCGTGAGTTCCCGAACGCTGCTCCCGTTTTGTTGCATGCCGCCTCGGCGGCCCGATGGCTGCCGGGTCGCCACCGGCGCTAGACGCTCGTCGCCCCGTCGTCGTCCTCCGCCAGAATCCGATACAGCGACCGCCGCGTGTTGGTCATCAGGTCCTTCGCCCGCGCCACCTGCGCCGCGTTGCCCACCTGCGCCACCTGGATCACCGCCCCCGCCACTTGCCCGATCAGCATTCGCAACTCCATCGCCAACGCCCCCTCCTCCGTGTCGACGCCCTGCGCCGCCGTCTCCCACGGCGCCGCCGTGTCCGCCAGCGCCTTGACCGTCCCCTGCCCCTCCTCCGTCAACCGGAACACCCGCTTTCCGTCCGTCTCCTCGGCCCGGACCAACCCCTCGTCCTCCAGTTGCTGCAACGCCGGATAGACCGACCCCGGACTCGGTCGCCAGACGCCGCCGCTCCGCTCGGTCAACTCCTGGATGATCTGGTACCCGTTACGCGGTTCCTCCGCCAGCAACCGCAACACCGCCGTCCGCACGTCGCCGCGCCCCACCTTCGGCCCCGGCCCGAACATGCCGCCGCGGTCGAACGGGCCGAACGGGAAGCCGCCTCGCGGACCGCCGAACCCGAACGCCCCGTGCCGTCCCCGACCGTGGTGGCGACCGGGACCGCCCGCCATCCCCATCCGCTCCTCGTACTGCTGACCGTCGTGCCCGGGCCGGTCGAACCACCGGCGGGAGTGCCTCTGCGCGTGTGCCATTGTTCAACCTCCTCGATCTCGTTCGGTCACGTTGCAAACACGATATATCGCGATCAAGTCGTTGTCAAGCCCCGACGCTTCGGTCACCGGTCGGGGAGACGCTATACTGCCGGTCCGAGCCGATCGACTCCGGATTCCGGGAGGGATGCCATGACCCGTGCTGGGCAGAGCAGCGACGCCGCGGTCGGCGCGGCCGCCTCCGTCGCCCCACCCCGCTTCAACCCCTACCGACCCGAATTCCGCCGCGATCCCTATCCCACCTACCACCGCTTTCGTGATGCCGACCCGGTCAACTGGGGCGACGCTCCCGGTCTCGGCTCGGAAGGATGCTGGTATCTCTTTCGATACGCCGACGTCCTCGGCCTGCTCCGCGATCCCCGCGTGGG
>DATBFX010000332.1:0-9182 GCA_036558305.1 Thermomicrobiales bacterium
GCGGCGGCGCAGGAACTCCTCGGTCCCGACGACGAGGAGCGGGAGGGGAAGCGCCTCTCGCTGGTCGCGCTGGCCGTGCAGCTCGCCGTCGTGCTCGACCAGGAGGGCTTTGCCGCGGCACCCATCGGCACGCAGGCGATCCTCCGGGAAGACGACGACTGGTTCGCGATCGCCCTCGCCAGGGTCGAGGGCAGGGTCGCGATCGCCACCGAACTTCCGGGTGGATCGGTCCTCCACGTTCCGCTCGCCGACTTCGTCACCGGTGTCCGCACTTTCCTCTGGGGGTTCACGCGGGAGGTCTCCGTGCTGGCGCCGGCGCTGTTGGCCTGGGACGCGCTCGCCCCCTTGCGGCGCTACCGCGCAATCCCGGCGACGGCCGTCGCCATGCCGGTCCGTGGGCAATTGACATGAGCGGTGCCGATCAGGGCGCGCCCGGGCTCGACGGTCGCGGCGGCGAGTAGAATGGACGGGGAGGAAGCGCGCGTGAGCGGTATCCACGAGCGAGTCGGGGGATTGCGACGGTACGAGCGGCCGCGCGAGGAGCCATTGAACCTGTTGCCGCCGGCAGCGGACGAGGTGATCCCGTACGAGCGGGCGGAGACGGCGATCGCGCGGTGCAACCTGCCGGCGGGGTCGTGTGCCTTGCTGCGCGGGTTGTTGCGGGTCGGTTGCACGCGGGTGTTCCCCGGCGGCGGGATCGGGATCGAGTACGGCAGTCTGCTGAAGACGGCGGCGCGACCGGACTACCTGGCGGGGCACGTGGCGGAAGCGGCGGCGCACCTGCGGGAAAAGCGGGTCGATCTGCTGCTGGTGCCGGGGATGTCCGGGTACCCGGTCGGGGCGATGTACGCGATCGTCTCCGGGATCCCGGCGGTCCTGCTGAAAAAGGCGAAGCTGCAACCGGACGGGCTGTACCCACCGGGGGCCTTCGTGATCCCGTCCTACACGGGCGAGGGCGACGTCGTGATGAGCGCGGACGAGGCGGCGGTGCAGGACATCGTCGACGGCATCGTGGCGCCCCAGTTGGTCGCGCAACGGGATGCGTCCGAGGTGACGCTGACGATCCGGGTCGCGGGGGCGGACGACATCATCGACAAGGCGACGATGAGCCAGGCGGTCGGCGAGAGCGCGCTGGTCGTCGGCTGCGCGGCGATCGAGGAGTTCGTGCGGCGGCACCGCTTGGCGACGGGCGATGTCCGGCCGATCGTGCCGAAGGTCGAGGTGGTGGCCTGGGTGACGCCCTTGATCAAGGGTTACAACCGGCCGCAGGAGCACCTGAAACGGCACTTCGGGATCGTCCCGTTCGCGGGGTTGAACGTGACGAGCGTGCACCTGGAACCGAGCGCGATCGGGGTCGAGGGGGTGGGGATCGTGGGGTTCGCGGGGGCGGGGTAGTCGGAGTCGTCAGAGATAACATGGACGCTATCCGCATCAGACAAGCCAAACCTGAAGATGCCGACGCGATCGCCTACGTCCATCGAACGTCGATGCGCGAGGCGATGCCGTTTTTGCCGGTGCTGCATACGCTAGAAGATGACCGGCGCTGGGTGGCCACGGTCGTCTTGCCGAACCAGGCGGTGTGGGTCGCCGAGCGCGACGGGCAGGTCGTCGGCGTGGTTGCGTTGCACGACGGTTGGGTCGAGCAGCTCTATATCCTGCCTGGATATCAGGGGATGGGGATCGGGAGCGGGCTGCTGGCGACGGTCAAAGCGGCGAGCCCGGAGGGACTGAACCTGTGGGCCTTCCAGCGCAACGCGCGGGCCCGCGCGTTCTACGAACGTCGGGGATTCGTCGCCGTCGAATTCACCGATGGCACCGGCAATGAAGAGCGTGAGCCCGACGTGCGGTATGCATGGACCCCGCGTCGGTAGACGACACGCAGGGACTCCCCTGGGTCGGGCAGGGCAACCGCGCACACGGGGTCACGATTGCTCGCGCGGGGTATTGACAAATAGTCAACGATCGGATAATGTACGTTCAGTCCCGAGCGATGGGCGGCTCGCCGTAAGGCGGCCAAGCGTCGGTCGGGATTTCTCGTTGCCCCGCATCTTTGCAGGCGGCAGAAACGGGCGATGCGCTTGGACCACGAGGAGCCCGCGGGGCGGCAACGCTGGGGTTGCCGGCTTCGTCGGCCATTCCCTCACGGGCTCAGGAGGAATGACGCGTGAGCGGCAGCCCGACGGCGGCCGCGGACGATCCGGGTTTTTGGCGCAACGCCGGGTACCGGCGGGCGATCAGGGCGATGCACACGAGGGAGATCACGCAGGCGCCGGCAACGGCCAACGGGGCGCCGACGACGTCGGCGAGGGCACCGACCGCGAGTTGGCCGAGCGGTAGCACGCCCCAGGTCAGGAGGTAGATCGAGAGGACGCGGCCGCGGACGGCGTCGTCGACGCGGAATTGGAGCGCGGTCTGGTTGACGGCGAGAAACGAGGCGCTCATCAGACCCGCCAGGAACAGGAGCGGGGCGGCGACGGCGACGTTCGGGGTGAGGGCGAAGACGAGGACCAGGCCGGCGAAGGCGGCGGCCATGACGACCTGACCGCCCGTCCACCGAGCCAGGCGCGGCGACCGGGCGACCGCGAGGGCACCGGCGACGGTACCGCACCCGGCGCAGGCGAGGAGCAGTCCCAACCCGGTCGAACCGATCTGCAACACGTCGCGGGCGAACACCGGCATCAGGTTGAGGTACGGCATCACCAGGACGTTGCTGGCGAGCGCCATCAGGATCAGGGCGGACAGCAACGGATCGCGGGCGACGATCCGCAGACCGAGGGTCAGACTCTCCCGACCGCCGGCGCCGGGGACCGACTCGTCGGACATCCTCCTGGGCAACCGCATGGTGGTGGAGAGCGCCAGGATCTGCATGAGCGCGGCGACGGCGAACGTCCACGAGACGCCGATGGTGGCGATGAGCACCCCGGCCAGCGACGGTCCGACGACGCGGGTTGCGTTCTGTCCGGCGGCGTTGAGGGCGACGGCGTTGGCGAGGTCGCGCCGTTGCACGAGCGACGGGACCATCGTGGTCCGGGTCGGGAAGATGAACGACATGACCGTCCCGTAGGCGGCCGCCAGGACCAGGATCGACCAGGGTGCGATGGCGCCGGTGCCGACCAGCATCGCGAACAGACCGGCCACCAGCATCACGCCGACCTGGGCGAGGAGGAGGACGGTGCGGCGGTCGAAGCGGTCGACGACGACACCGACCGGCAAGGAGAGGAGGAGCAGGGGAATCCCCCCGGCGAATCCGCTCAAACCGACGAAGAACGGCGAGTCGGTCATCTGCAGCGCGAGCCAACCGACGGCAACTTGATACATCCAGAAAGCGGAGTTGGTCGCCAGGGTGCCGAGGATGAGCAGGCGAAATGCAGGGTAGATCCGCAGCGAGTGCAGCGTGCCGGACGCCTCGGCGGTCGGTGGGCTGCTCGCTCGGGAACGGGTTTTCGCCCTGATCAGTCCCAGATTGAGATTCGCCACCGCCCCCTCCGTGCCGGTCCAGGTCCTGCACCGGGCGCGCGGCAGGGTAGCACCGATCACGCAAGAAGGACATAGCGTCGCTTACGAGAGCACCCGCCAGGACGCCGGGCACCGAGCCTGGATCGGAGGGGAAGCGTTCTGCCCAGGTGGTCGCTACGGTTCCACCCGGATACGCGCACCATGCATCGCGGCGAGCGGCAGGGTCGAGGCGGGACCGGTGCCGCGCAGGAAAATCTGGTATGGCCCCGCGCCGCGGGCGGCGAGGTGCCGCGCCGGGTCGGTGCCGGCCTCGGGTTGGACGAGTTCGATCCATTGACTGCCGAGGGGGAAGCGGCGGGCCGCGGCGGCACCGTCGACGGCGGAAGACGAATCGCGCCCGCCGTTTTCGAGCAGCGCGGCAAAGGCAGGGGCACTCCGGGCGAGATCGGCGACGAGGACGACGACGCCCGCGACGGCGGTGACGCCGTTCGGGTGGACCGTCGCGTTGCCGTCGGGGACGCGCAGGTTGCGGGGCGTGATGTCCTCGATGACGAAGGGCAGACGGGTGGCAGGGGTGCTTTCGAGACTGAACGAGCGCCAGGCGATGCGCTGACCGTCGGGGCGTTGCCGGCCGCCGTCGCGCGGTTCGGCGACGAGTCCGGCCGTGTTGAGACGGGCCGCTTCCTCGACCAGGTCGGTGGAGAGGAGTGCGAAGTCAACCAGTCCTTCGCCTTGGGCGAGGAGGGCCCACCAACGATGATCCTGTGGCTGATCGGGATTCTTGAAGGCGATCAATTCGAAGTAGGCACCGTCGGCGAAGGAGATCAGGGCGTTGTGGGTGGCGCCGCCGGTGTGCTCGCCGCCGGGGGTGACGGTGAAACCGGCCGTGGCGTAGTCGGCCGAGGCCGTCGCGAGATCGCGGACGCCGACGACGATGTGATCGATCCCCTGAACCACGGCTGACTCCTTTCTTGGGCTTGGGTCTTCTCCCGTCGCGTTGCCCACCGGTGGCGGCATACGATGCCGTTCCGGCAGGTCATCTTCGTGACGATCGAACAACGAAGGGAGGCGGGCAACACGGGCCGGCCGAATCACTTCGGCCGGCCCGTGTTGCCCGATGGGGTTCCGCGTGGATCGGTATTAGTAGCGGTCGTACCGCGTGGAGGAGGCCCGCTGCTGCTGGAAGCACTCCCGGCAGTAGACCGGCTTGCCGGCCGTGGGCTGGAAGGGAACCTCGGTCTCCTTGCCGCAGTTGGAGCAGACGGCCGGATACATCTGCCGGGGGCCGGAGGAATAACCGCGGCCCCCGCCGGAGGAGTAGCTCCCGCCGCCGTAGCCACCGGAAGAGTAGCCGCCGCTGTCGCCGCGCTGAGCCTTGCGGGCCGCCCGGCAACTGGGGCAACGCTGAGGTTCGGTGTAGCCACGCTGCTGATAGAAGTCTTGTTCGCCGGCCGTGAAGGTGAACGTCTGTCCACAGTCGCGGCAGGTCAGTTGGCGATCGCTCATCCCGCCAGAATCCCTTTTCGCCGTGGTCGCGCCACGGCACTCCACGAAAAACGGATGGTGCCGCTCAAACGACTCCGGCGAAACGAGGCACGAGGAAACGCCTGGCGAGCGGGTCCTGCGGGCGCGTGGCGCGTGGAAAGCGCTTGATCATCCGAAGCATATCACACAAATCGGGGCATTGATACCGGGTCTGGTAGGGGAAAATGGCGCGCGGATTTGGCAGACCGCCCCTCCGGGACGGAGGTGATCTGGGGAGGTGGGCGGTATCAAACGTGCGTAGAGGCGCGCACGTATGGTCTGATTCGAGAGGATTCGATGGGGCGATGCCGCAGTACAATGGTCCCGTGACCTCTCCAATGGGGAGCGGATGAGGCGCGATCGGGAAGGGGGGCAAGCATGGACGGCGACCGATTCGATGACCTTGCCAGAAAAATGGCAACGTCACGCCGCGGTCTGCTACGCGGTCTCGTCGCGGGCGTCGGGAGCGGGTTGTTGGCGGCGGTCGGTCTGCGCCCGGCGGAGGCGATCGTCTGCCGGCAGGACGGGGACCTCTGCCGAGAGAACGTCAATTGTTGCTCTGGCGTCTGCACGAAGGACAGCGCCGGATATCGTCGGTGCGTTGGACCGACTACGACCACGACGACCTCCACCACGTCGACGACGACCTCGACGACCACGACCTCGACCACCACGTCCACCACCACCGGGGCCCCGACGCCTCTCTGCGGCGGCCAGCCTTGCCAATTCGGCGGCGACTGCTTCACGCAATTCTGCGACGACAGCCAGTCGCCGCCGGTCTGCGGCCAACTCTGCGCGGGCGGCACCTGCGTCTGCGGCAGCGACTGCACCACCGGTTTCTGCGACGACAGCGGCGGCTCGCCCGGCGTCTGCGGGCAGGTCGGCAGTGGTGCATCCTGCGTCTGCGGCGGCGACTGCTTCACCGGCTTCTGCGACACCAGCGGCGGCACCCCCGGCGTCTGCGGCAAGTCTTGCGGCGGCGGTCCGTGCACCGGCGGCGGCGACTGCTTCACGCAATTCTGCGACGACAGCCAGACGCCGCCGGTCTGTGGCCAGAACTGCGCCGGTGGCTCGTGCGTCTGCGGCAGCGACTGCACTACGGGGTTCTGCGACGACAGCGGCGGATCGCCCGGCGTCTGTGGCCAGGTGGACTTCGGTGGGTCCTGCCGTTGCGGTGGAGACTGCTTTAGTGGCTTCTGCGACGACAGCCAGGTGCCGGCAGTCTGCGGCTAGACCGCGGCCCGTGCCAACGCTTCGGGTGCTCATCGGTTGAGTTGCGGCGTTGGTTGAGCGGTGCCATTATCACACACCGGAGTCAGGAGCACGGCGGCGCTTCCAAGGAAGGAAGCGCCGCCGTGTTTGTCTGACTGCTCGCGTACATGTCCGCGACGCACCACCAGGTTCCGTCCTCGTCCCGGCGCCAAACCTCAAGGAGATTGCCTTCGTCGTCGAGGGAGGAGCCGGCCGGGAAGCGGGAGGTTGCCGTGTAGGTGCCGATCACATAAGCGAGATACCCGTTTGATTCGACGCGAGTGATGTCGATCGTGCAGCGACGGTCGGCAGCGGTATGGAAAGCGCGGAGGAAGGCGCGGATCGCGTCGCGGCCGACGGCAGGTGGCTGGTTCGGAGGCAGGATCGTGGCATCTTCGGCGTAGAAGGTGTCGGCGATTCCGTCGGCGTCGGCCGCGTTGAAACGGCTGACGAAATCGGCGTGGCGCGCTTCCATCAGGTCGTGTAGTGGGTCACTCACGGGTTACCAATGGAGATGACGACCCTGGCAGATCAGGCGAAGAGAGCGTCGAGATCGATGACAACGCCCGGCAAGGCGATCGGTTCGATCGTGCCGGTTCGGTGGACGCTCATCGCGTACTCGCCGTCGGATTGGCGGCGCCAAGTGGTGAGGGTGAACTCGTAGTGGGGGCGCCAGATCTCCCGATCGCCCCGCTTCAGGTATTCTGGAAGCTTCTCATCGACGTCGTAGCCGCCGGTCGAAGGGGACCAGGCCTCAACGATGAGGGGGAGTGGCTGATCAAAGACCTCTAGCCGGTACGGCCTATGCCGGATGGAGTCCGAACCGACGATCGGAACCACGTACAGGTCCGGAATGTAGTAGTTCTCCTCGCCGCGTCGGACACGTCCCATGTTGAGTCGAAGCTGGTACCGGTCGCGATCGAGTTGCGGAACAAGCTGATCGACCAGCCGCCAGATCACGATGTTGTGGGACTCCGACGTCGACGGTTTCTCCCGGAGCTGTCCGCGATGGAGTTCGACAAATCGGCCCCGCTCGCTCAGCATGAGCGATTCGATCTCTGAGAGCGTGAGCTCTTGCACCGTCATGTCGTGTCTCCTTCGCGGCGCCCGACCCGCGGCGAGTGTACTACGGCGCCGGCAGTGGCATCACCACCCCAGCGCGTAGCCCAGGGCAATCGCATTTGGATTTGCCCCGGTTTTGCCCGTCGCGTGGGCCCGACGGCGGCCCCGTCACGCCCTGCGTCGCGGGCGTTGGCCCCGGATGCCCGGTCGCCAACGGCGCCACCGCGGGCCGGTCCGATCCCGAGCGGGGAGAGAGACGCCGCGAAACGGGCAGATGGGCCGCCGATGCCCAGCTTTGCCTAGGTTGAAATGCGATTGCCCTGCGGCATGCGCGACGACCAACCGCCCCCACCCGAAGAGGAACCGTACGTCGAACCCCTCTTCGACCTGCGCCGCGGTCTGATAATCCTCATCATCGTCGGCATCATCGTGACGATCGTCTCCGGGATCTGCATCGCCCTGGACGGCCGGTACTGACGAGGGGACAGGGGACAGGGGTCAGGGGTCAGGAGAACGAGCCGTCTGATCCCTGTCCCCTGTCCCCTGTCCCCTAACGTTCCTCCCGCACGTACGGCCGCCCAAGTGCGGCGGGCGCACCGAGGCGGCGGCGGGCGCTTTCCCCGGTGGCGAGGACGAGGACGGCGATCGTGAAGAGGTAGGGGAGCATGCTCAGGAAGTAGGGGGAGATGCCGACGCCGACGCTTTGCAGCCGGAACTGCCCGGCCTCGACCCCGCCGAAAAGGTAGGCGCCGAGGGCGGCGCGGGCAGGATTCCATCCGGCGAAGATCACCAGCGCCACGGCGATCCAGCCGCGGCCGGCGGTGATGTTTTCCGTCCAACCGGGGTTCGTCCCGAGCGAGATCGCCGCCCCGCCGAGTCCCCCCAACGCTCCGCCCGCGATCACGTAGACGTAACGGAGGGCGGTCACGCTGACGCCCATCGCGTCGGCCGCCTCCGGCCGCTCGCCGAGGGCGCGCAGGTAGAGTCCCGGTCGCGTTCGGTAGACATAAAGCCACATGACCGGCACCAGGACGTACGAGACGTAGACGAGGGCATCCTGCTTGAAGAGGATCGTGCCGAGGCGCGGGACGTCGCTGAGGAGGGGAATCGCCAGTTTGGAGAATTCGTCCTTCGGCGTCTCTCCCGCGAGGTTGCGGCCGAGGTAGGCCGAGAGACCGGTGCCGAAGATCGTGAGGGCGAGCCCGCTGACGACCTGGTTGGCGCGCAGGGAGATCGTCAGCACCGCGTGGATGACCGCCATCGCCCCACCGGCGACGAGTGCGCCCATCGCCCCCACCCAGGCGTTCCCCGTCCATTGCGAGACGGCGAAGCCGCCGAGCGCGCCCATCAGCATCATCCCCTCGACGCCGAGGTTGAGCACCCCCGCCCGCTCGCAGAGCAACTCGCCGAGGCAGGCGTAGAGGATCGCGGTCCCGGCCGGAATCGCCGCCGCCAGCACCGACGTGAGGAACGCGATCGACCAGACGTCATCCACCCGCCACCGATCCCCAGTGCGAACGAGACCCAACTCACCACCGCGACAAGAGGACCGGCACCGCCAGCCCTCCTTCGGGTGTGGGAGGACCAACCGGGTCTCGCGCTGCGGATGCCAACCGCCCCACCGTGAGCATACCCTACTCACACCGTCTGGGCCTGCCAAAACTCCCCGGTACCAGGGCAATCGCATTTCAGCGTGCCAGGACCGTGCGGAGGTGGGCGTGGTCCCCGCCGCAGCGCCGGCGCTTGGTCTTGGTGCCGACCCGGAGGGTGCGCTCCTGCCGCCGCAGGTTGGGGGCGAGGTGGCGCCGGACGGCGAGGTTCTCGGCGGCGTGGTCGACCCGGGCGCGGCTGTCGTCCTCGCGGAACGCCACGCCGGGCACCCGGTGGAG
>DATBFX010000333.1:0-13292 GCA_036558305.1 Thermomicrobiales bacterium
TGGACCGCACGACCTGGATCGACCGCATCGTCCTCAACGCCGAGATCATGCGCGGCAAACCGGTCGTGCGCGGCACCCGGATTCCGGTCGAGACGGTACTGCGTCACCTCGCGGACGGGCTCGACGTCGAGGAGGTGTTGACGGCGTTTCCACGGTTGAGCCGCGAAGACGTCCGTGCCTGCGTCCAGTACGCGCACGACCTGGTCGCCGGCGAGATGCTCTTTCCCCGGGTCGAAACCGGACCGATACCGGACGCCTGAGGTGCGACTCATCCTCGACGAGTGCGTCGACGTCCGCTTGCTGGCGCTCTTGATTGCCGCCGGGCACGACGTCGTCGCCGTCGCCCTCTTTGGGAGGTTCGTGATGAAGGACACCGACGTTCTGGCGACCGCGACCGCCGATGCGCGCGCCGTCGTCAGCACCGACCGCGACTTCGCGCGCTCGGTCTTCTGGCGGCGTCCCCACCACGCCGGTTTCGTCCTCGTCGGCTTGAGCAACCTCGACACCGCCTACCAGGCCGCGGAGGTCGACCGGGTTCTCCGTGGTCACGACACCCTCGACGGTACCGTCGTGGCGATCCTGGACGAGGGGGTCAGGATCAGCCAGGGCCGGACTCCGGTCACCGAAACCCGACGCCCGTCCTCCGAAGCAACGAGGAAAAAGCATGTCCGCCGCCGGCGCTGATCCGATCTTCCTCGCCAACCTGACCCCGAAGGAGATTCGGGAAGGCGGCTTCGACACCGCCGTTCTCGCCGTCGGCGCCACCGAGTACCACGGTGACCACCTCCCCTACTGCACCGACACCCTGATGGCCGAAGCGTTGGCGGTTCGCCTGGCGCGGGAATTGGGGACGGCGCTCGTCCTGCCCTCGCTCGCCTACGGGATGTCACTCCATTTGATGGCCTGGCCGTGGACGATGTCGCTCCGGCCGCAAACCCTGACCGACGTCGTGATCGACGTCGGCGAGTCGCTCCTGACCCACGGTATCACCCGCCTGCTCGTCGTTTCGGCCCACGACGGCAACCCCGCTCCGATCGAACACGCGGCCCGCGAGCTCGGCGACCGCCACGGCATGACCGTCGCGCTGTTTGCGGGGTGGCAAAGTCTTTCCCGCCAACTGCTCGCCGGCACCTACGACGTCGATCTCGACCACGGCGGCCAATCCGAGATGTCGGTCGTGCTCCATCTCCGCCCCGAGTTGGCCCACCCCGAACGAGCCGTCGATCTCCCCAACCAGCGGATGGATCACGTCGTCCGCGTGCTCGGTCCCTTCGACCGCGTCGTTCCGCACGGCTACAGCGGCCAACCCTCCCGTGGCACCGCCGCCGAAGGCGCCGCCATCCTCGACGCGATCGCCGCCCACGTCGGTCCCTTCCTGCGCGACCTGGTCGCCAACGGCTGGCGCAACGGAAGCTGGATGAGCGGCATCGAGAAGGGCGGCTGAGGGATGGTCCCTTTCGTTAGTGAACCGCGAAGTCGTCGCCCTTGCCCTGACCCGACACGATGTCGCCGATGGTGTCGTCGCGCACGCCGAAGTGGGTGTCTACCTTTGTTTTGTCGCGGGGCGGATCGCTCATCAGGAACACGTAAATTGTTCCCTTGACCTTACCGCCGGTCTTCTGGCTGACCACGATCGTTCGGATGAGGTGCATCCCGCCGGTGCGAGTCTTGGGATCCGTCGCGACGTCCGTTGCGTCTGCCTGCAGGTCGCCGTCGCGCCCCTTGGCCTTGATGGCGTTCCTGACGCCGCCCAGCGAGAGGACCGGGGTGCGGCCCGCCTCGGACCCCGGTTTTTCGGGGTGAGGGTTGTTCTCGATGGCATGACGGGTGTCGGTGCCAGGGGAGGTCGCCTTCGTGATCACGCGCAGCACCTTGCCGTCCTTGCCTTCGAGGAGCCAGTCCCGCACCATCTGGAACGACCTGGCGAACGGGCCGTCGGTGTCGCCCCCCGCGAACTCTCCACCCCCGTAGCCCGCCTCGACGAGCGTGACGTCCGTGACGGCGTCGCCGGACTTGGCGAGATCCTTCACCGCTTGCCCGAGCGCCTTCCCGCCGCCGCTGTGGCCCGCAATCGAGATGGCGCCGCGTGGAATCGCGGCCGAGAGAGTGAGGTCGGCTTGGAGGTTGGTCAACACCGTCTGGACGATGCTCTCGTAGTCACCGGCACTCAGTGTGGCCCAGGGCGACTTCGTGGAGATCGCGCCGCCGCCGGCGGTCCACTCGTTGCCCTGTGGTGCGATGACGATCTGGTGGGCGCCAAGGTCGATCCCCGGCAGGTTCATGCCGATGGCGGGGTTCTCGCGGTCGTAGTTGTTCGCCTTGCCGCCGGAGTAGTCGGCGGCGTCGCCGTGGAAATACAGGACGATGTCCGCCTGCTTGCCGTCGAAATTCGGCGGGACGTAGACCATGACCGGGAGTGTGTCGGGGCGTCCCTTGCGCGGTGCGACCTTGGCCACGTAGACAAAACTCGCCGCCGCTTTCGCGTACTGGACGTCGCCGAGGTTCACGATGGATGTCCAGCCGAGTGGGTTGCCGGTTCCGGGCTCCTCCAAATTCGCGAACGTTCCCTTGCTGCCCTTGGTGGACGTTTCGGTAGCGAAGACCTTGACTCGCGTGCCGACCGCCAGGTTTTTCCCGGTCGTCTTGAAGTCGGGAGGGTCGCCGCGGACGGCGGCATTCGGGTCCGTGATCGTGTGCATGCCGATCATGGGCGGCGGCGGAGCGGCGTGAGACTGGCGGCGGATCGCCGTGTCCCGTTCCGCGTCGCCGCCGAGCCACGGCTGGACGTCCGGTGGCTCGTCGAGAATCAGGCGCTGCACCGCGAGGTTGCCGACGGTGCGCTGCATCCCGAGGATGGCCTGGTGACGGTGAGTGGTCGTGAGTTGGCGAAGGTGCCGGTGCCGGTCCTCGTCACCGGCCAGCCGTCGCTCCATGCCGACCGCGCCGGCGGGCTGATCGACCTCCAGTGCGGCGGGCGCGTGCGAAAGAGGGGTCACCGGCTCCGGCGTGTGCGTTCGGGCACCGGTCTCGGCGGCGTGGTCGATCATCCACAATACCTCAAGAGGGCGGCTTGCCGACGATTGAGGGCCATCGATTTTGCGGCGTTTGTCCTTATTCCTGACCCAGCGACTCTGCCCCTTCGTGTATCCCGGAGCGTCCCAAAGCCGATCGGGAGCCACGGAAAGTGTACGGCGTCACACCGGAGGCGGTTGGTATTCGACCGCACTCCCGAAAAAAGCACGCCACCCTGGCCGTATCCCGCCGCGAGGTAAGACTGCTAACCACCCGACCCGGCACCGCCGGTGATCTCCCGCAGTGTCTGCACGTCCCGCGTCGCGCCCTGGACGATGTAGTTGCCGTCGCTGTTGCAGACGAGGAAGCGGACGCCGAGCCCGTACCACTGGCGGAACGTCGGTGCTTCCCGGCTGACCATCCCGACCGGAATGCCGTACTTTCCGCACGTGTCAACTATCTGCTTCAGCGTGTCGATGAAGGTCGGATGATCGACCTGTCCCGGAATGCCGAGGTTGATCGACAGGTCTTGCGGCCCGATGCAGACGACGTCGAGACCGGGAACCGAGGCGATGCCGTCGAGGTTCGCCACCGCCTGCGGCGACTCGACCTGAACCACGACGATGGTCTCGGCGTTAGCCTCTTCGACTGCCTCGGCCACACCGCGGACTTCGTAGGCATACCTGGCCCGACCACCCGCTCCACGCCGGCCCAGCGGCGGGTACTTGGCGTAGCTGACCGCCCGCTCGACTTCTTCCCGGGTCTCGACGCGGGGAATGATCACCCCTTGCGCGCCGAGGTCGAGCGCCCGCGCGACCAGCGGGTATTGCAGATCCGTCACGCGGACGAGCGGTGTGATCCCGAGCGTGAGCGAATACTGGACCAGCGTCAACAACGTGTCCCAGTCATAGAAGTTGTGCTCGCAATCGAACCAGAGAAAGTCGTGCCCGGATTGCGATAGCATTTTGATCGGTCCGACGGTCCTTGCCTCCTCGACGATCGGACCGCTGACCGCTTTCCCCTCGCGCAGTTTCGCCTTCAACCGGTTCGCTGGCATCACACTCTCCCTTTGGCGACCGAACAACCACGGCCGGGATTGTGCCAGAATCGGGGAACGGAGGAGGATGGTATGGCGAAAGGTGGAGCGATGGGAACGTCGATCTTCGACGAGATGGGGACGAAACCGGTCATCAACGCGCGCGGGATCTATTCGATGCTGGGCGGATCGGTTTTCTCGCCGCGCGTCTGGGCGGCGATGGAAGCGGCTGCACGCTCCTACGCCGATATGGCCGATCTGATCGCTGCCGCGGGCCGGGTCATTGCCGGTCTGCTCGGGACCGAAGCCGCCCTCCCGACGCCCGGCGTGGCGGCGTCCCTGGCGCTCGCGTCGGCGGCGTTTGTCGCGGAGGGAGACGGCGCGAAGCTCGAACGGTTGCCGGACGTTGCCGGCATGAAGACCGACGTCCTCATCCAGCAGCGGCATCGTTACCGCTACGACCGTGCCCTTCGCCTCTCGGGCGCTCGTCTGGTCGCCGTTGGCGACGAGAATGGGACGACCGTCGACCAACTCGCGGCGGCGCTCGGGCCGCGGACGGCGGCGATCTGCGTTCCCGCCCACCTCGACGGCGAGCCCGGCACCGTCTCGCTCGCGGACGTCATCGCGACCGCTCATCGTCAGGACGTGCCGGTGCTGGTCGACGCGGCCTATCTCGTTTACCCGATCGAGCGCCTGCTGGCGCTGGCCCGCAGCGGTGCCGACGTCGTCTGCTTCAGCGCGAAGTACATGGGCGGACCGAACGCCGGCGGGTTCGTCTGCGGCCGGACAACCTGGGTCGATGCCGTCTCCCGTGCCGGGTTCACCTCCTTCGAGCTCGGCGAGCATCGCGTCTTTGGTCGTCCCTTCAAACTCGACCGGCACACCGTCGTCGGCGTTGTCGCCGCGCTCCAGGAGTGGTTGGAGATGGACCACGATGCCCGCCAGGAAGGCTACGAACGCAAAGTCCAGACGATGATGGGGGCGCTGAGCGGCGTTCCCGGTATCGAGTTGACGCCGTGCAGCTTCTCCATGGAAGAGACGCTGATCCCGGAGCCGGTCAACTGCCTCCACGTCCGGATCACACCGGAGACCGGCACGACCGCACGCGACCTGGGCGCCGAACTCTGGGCCTTGAACCCGGCGATCGCGCTCCATGCGCGCGACGACACCCTCATGGCCGTCGTCGAGACGCTGGCCGAGGGCGAAGAGGAGATCGTGGCCGGACGAATCCGCGACGCGCTCGTCCGACGTCGCTGATCGGCTTGGGGGGAGAGAACGGTCCTCGCCTCCGCGGCGATCGGACCGCTGACCGGTTTACCCTCGCGTCGCTTCGCTTTCAACCGATTCGTTGGCATCTCGCGACGGACGACACGGTCCGGGATTGTGCCGGAATCACCGCGCTACGTTTTTCGCCACACGAAGACCTCGGTGTCGGGTTGCACCTCGGCGAACCGACCCGAGGGCGATGCCTCGTCCAGCAAGCGGCGGAGATCGTGCTCGAACTCGTCGCGCTGCTCGCCGAACAGGTGCGGTGCCGAACCGGAGTGAGAAAAGACCCAGGCGACGACGTCGTCCGGCGTCCGCACGAGCGCGTTGCCCGCGGGTACTCGAATCCGCTCCGGATCGGGAAAGCCGGCATCTCGTAGGACGTCCGCCTCATCGCCCGGGCTTCCGAAGCGCAACACTCCCTGCCCTGCCCGCCGAATCGGTCCCAGGTACCGCCGGACCAACTCCCGGATCGCGTCGTGCGGCGGGCTGGGGTAGGGCAATCCTTCGTCCGGCACGACCAGCGGTTCCTTCACGTCGGCCACCTGAATGAAGGCCCCGCCCGGTTCGAGCATCTCGCGGATGATCGCGGCAACTCGCGGACGGTCCATCCAGTGAAAGGACTGACCGAACGTCGCGACGCGAAAGGTCCCGAGACCCGCCGATAACTCTTCGGCTCGCGCCTGCATCCAACGCACATTGGAGATTCCCGCGGTCGCGGCGCGGCGTCCGGCCTCCTCCAGCATCCCCGGGTCGGGATCGACGCCGATCACCTCGTCGAACAGGTGGGCAAGCAGCAGCGCCAAGACGCCCGGTCCGCATCCCACGTCGATCAGGCGGCCGTGACCGTCGAGCGACAACGTCTCGGCCAACGCGGCGGGGAGTCCCGCCGCATACGGAATGCGACCGGGCACGTAATAGGGAGCACTGCCACGGAACAGCGTTTCGTCCCATTCCCACCCTTTTGGCATCGTACCCTCGCTTTGCTATGCTCCGGCTCCGTTTCGCGCATAGAGTGGCAAAGGAGAGCCAGGTGCCGGACAACCAACCGATCGCTCAGACGATACTCGATCGCCTCGCCCAGGCGAGCACTGCAACGATCACGACCCAACTCTTCAAGCGTGGTCTGCGCAACCAATTCCTGAACGGGGTGCTTCCGTACAACCCGGAGCACGCCCGTTTCGTCGGCGAGGCGGTTACCCTGCGTAGCATCCCCGCGCGCGAAGATCTCGACCGGGAAGAGGTGTTCCGCGATCCCGAGCACCCGCAACGCAAGGCGATCGAAACCGTCGGCCCCGGTCAGGTCCTGGTCCTCGATTGCCGTGGCGATTTGCGGGCGGCCAACGCCGGCGCCATCCTCGTCACCCGCGCCAAGGTGCGCGGTGCCGTCGCCGTCGTCAGCGACGGGGCTTTCCGTGATTCGCCGGAGATCGCCCGGATGCCCTTCCCCGTCTTCGCCGCCGGCCGCTCCGCGACGCTCAGTCTGGCGGTCCATCACGCCGTCGACATCAACGTCCCGATCGGCTGCGCCGGCGTCGCCGTCTACCCCGGCGACGTTCTGGTGGGCGACGAAGAAGGCGTCGTCGTCATCCCCCGTCACCTCGCCGCGGAGATCGCCCAACCCGCCGCCGACCAGGAAGACCTCGAACGCTTCATCCAGGAGAAGGTCGCCAGCGGCGCGCCCCTCCGCGGCACCTACCCGCCGAACGAGCAGACGCTGGAGGAGTACCGCACCCGGCGCAGCCAATCGTAGGGGCGGACCGCCGTGTCCGCCCTCCTCGATTGCGCATACGCAGGAGGGCGGACATCGCCCAGAGGGCACCCGGCCCGCCCTTACGACGCCTGCACCGTGAACTGCGCCAAATCTTCGATCACCGTGAGCAACGCCGAGTGATCCAGGTCCCCCTTCCCGGCGGCCGAGAGGGCGTCGAACAACTGACCGACCAGGGCGGAGACGGGCATCGAGACGCCTTGCTCCTTGCCGGTCGCGAGGGCGATGCCGAGGTCCTTGCGGTGGAGATCGACCCGGAAACCGGGTTGGAATTGGTGGGCGATCATCGTCGCCCCCTTCAATTCCAGCACGCGGCTGGCGGCAAGACCGCCGCTCAAGACCTGGACGATCTTGGCCGGATCGACACCCGCCTTCGCTCCCAGCACCAGGGCTTCGCTCACCGCCGCGTAGTTCAAGGCGACGACGATCTGGTTGCAGGCCTTAACCGTTTGCCCGGCACCGGCATCGCCGACGTGGACGATCGTTTTCCCCATCGCTTCGAACAGCGGTTTCGCCCGCTCGAAGTCGGCGGCGTCGCCACCGACCATGATGCTCAGCGTCCCGGCGATCGCCCCCTTGTCGCCGCCGCTGACCGGCGCGTCGAGCGCCCGCGCCCCCTTTGCCGCGAGCGCCTCGCCGACCTCGACGGCGGTCGCCGGCGCGATCGTGCTCATATCGATCAGCAGGTGTCCCTCGCCGACCGCGCCGAGCAGACCGTTCTCGGCGAACACGACGTTCCGCACGTCCGGCGAATCGGGCAGCATCGTGATGATCGTCTTGGTCTGCTCCGCCACCGCGCGCGGCGAATCGGCCGCCGTAAACGCTTCCGACTCCGCGACGAGCGCCTCCACGTCGTCCCGACTCCGGTTGTGCACGACGAGCGAATACCCCGCCTTGGCGAGATTCCGCGCCATCGGCTTCCCCATGATCCCGAGCCCGATGAACCCGAGCTGTTCCACGTCACTCTCCTTTGAGGCGGAGGGCGGAGGGCGGAGGGCGGGAGGAGATGGACGAATTCTCTTCCGCCCTCCGCCTTCCGCCTTCCGCCCTCCGCCCTACGTCCAGTAGCCCCACTCCCGTAGCCAGCCGAAGGAGTCTTCGGTGCGACCGCTTGGGCGGTATTCGAGGGCGATCCAGCCGTCGTAGCCGGTCTCGTCGATGGCTTGGAAGACGTAGGGATAGTTGATTTCGCCGGTGCCGGGTTGGTTGCGGTTGGGGCTGTCGGCGATCTGGATGTGGCCGATGCGATCCATCCGCTGCTTGAGCGTCGCCGTCAGGTTCCCTTCGGTCCGCTGCGCGTGGTAGACGTCGAATTCCAGGCGCAGATTCGGATGCCCGATCTCGTCCAGAAGGGCGAACCCCCGGCTCGGTGTGTTGAGGAACATGCCGGGGATGTCGTAGGTGTTGATCGGCTCGACGAGTTGCCGGATCCCAGCGCCCTGCGTCTGCTCGGCGGCATAGGCGAGGTTGTCGCGGAGGGAGCGCCACTGGTCATCCTCTGGCACGTCGGCGAGGGTCAGCCCGCTCAGGCAGTTGATCCGCGGCACGCCGAGCTCCGTAGCGATTTCGAGGGCGCGGGCGACCCCGTCGCGAAACTCGGCGGTGCGGCGGGGATCGTTGGCGATCCCGCGTTCGCCTTTGGCCCAATCGCCGGGGGGAAGGTTGAAGTTGATCAACCCGATCCCGTTCCGCGTCAGCGCCTCGCGGATGGCGGCGACGTCCTCGCCGTAGGGGAAGAGGAACTCGACGGCCTTGAACCCGACGGCAGCGGCGCGATCGAAACGCTCTACGACGGGGTACTCGGTGAAGAGCATCGAGAGATTGGCGGCAAATCGCGGCATACCACCTCCGAAGGCGGGTGACGTGGGCGGTCGAGACGGTCTCCACCGCATCGCGGCTTACGGGCGAGCATCCTACGGGGGAGCCGTCGATCGGTCAACCACACGGCGGGCAACTCGCCAAGCGGGTCTCGTCGCGCTACGATCCCGCCTCGGCAATCGAGCCGAACGAGAGAAGGGAGTCGTAATGACGGAAACGGTCCGCGCGGGTGTGGCGGCGGTAAGGGTGTTGCGAGATCGGGGTGTACGGTATGCATTCGGCGTTCCAGGGGAGAGTTTTCTCGGGTTGCTCGACGCCCTCTACGAGACACCGGAGATTCGGTTGGTCGCGACCCGGCACGAAGGGGGCGCCGCCTTCATGGCCGACGCCGTCGGCAAGCTGACCGGCCAACCCGCGATCTGCATGGGTACCCGCGGTGTCGGTTCGGCCAACCTCGCGATCGGTATCCACACCGCGCAGCAGGATTCGACTCCGCTGATCGCCCTCGTCGGTCAGGTCGAAACCCCGTTTCGCCATCGGGAAGCCCTGCAAGAAGTCGAACTCGCCCCGTTTCTCGGCCAGATTACCAAGTGGGCCGTCGAAGCACCGAATGGAGCCGAACTGCCCCGACTTGCGAGCGAAGCCTACCGGCGCAGCGTCGCTGGTCGACCGGGCCCCGTCGCCATCGCCTTGCGGGGCGACATCCTGGATGAGGAGGTGCCCCAGGAGTTGCCCGCCGGGACGGTCAGGGCCACCTCGGCACCGACGCGGGAAGCGGTCGGGGCCGCATTGGCGCTGCTTCGCGACGCCGAGCGCCCGCTGATCATCGCCGGCGGCGGCACGCTTCGCAGCGGCGCAACGGCCGACCTGCTCGCCTTCGCCGAGCAGGCGGGGATTCCGGTGATGGGCGCGTTCCGGCGATTGGACGTGTTTCCGGGCGACCATCCGCTCTCGCTCGGATCGCTGTCGTTCGGGACACCGGCCGCGATGGTCGAGCGCGCCCGTGCGGCCGACGTGGTGCTCGCCATCGGCACCCGCCTGGCCGAGTTGACGACCCTCGCCTACACCGTGCCCGGACCCGGTGCGGCGCTGATCCACGTCGATGTCTCCCCCGAGGAAACGGGCCGCAGCTTCCCGGCGTGCGTCGCGATCGCCGCCGACGCGCGGGAGGCCCTGACGCTGTTCCTCACCCAGGCGCGGCAGATCGATTGGCCCGACCGATCGGCGCAGAATGCGCACGATCGCCGCGCATGCGAGGACGCGACGACACCGCCGGCGGTGTCGTCGGTACGGGAGGGGGTCGATCCTGCCGTCGTCGTCTCGGAGCTGCAACGGCAATTGCCCGCGGAGGCCATCTTGACGTGCGACGCCGGAAACTTCTTCGGCTGGGTCGCGCGGTACTACCGGTTCCGCCGGCCCGGAACGTTCCTCGGTCCGACGTCCGGCGCGATGGGCTACGCGGTGCCGGCCGCGGTCGCTGCGGCGATCGTCCGCGAGAGCGCCACACCGGTCGTTGCCCTCGCCGGCGACGGCGGGTTCATGATGACGAGCAACGAGTTGGCGGTTGCCGCGCAACTCGGACTTCGCCTCGTCTGCGTCGTCTTCGACAATGCCTTGTACGGAACGATCCGGCTCCACCAGGAGCGCACCTATCCCGGCCGGGTGTCCGGCACCGAGTTGTGGAGTCCCGACTTCGTCCGCTACGCGGAGGCGTTCGGCGGGCTCGGGGTGCGGGTCGAGTGCAACCAGGACGTGCCGGACGCGGTCCGCGCCGTCCTGGACCATCCAGGGATCGCGGTGTTGTCGGTCGCGGTCGCGCGGGAGACGATCGGGGTGGGGCAGACGCTCGGCCATGTCGCTCCCCGGAAGCGTCGGGGTTGAGCGTGCTCCGTTGCCCTCGCCCGAGGTGCGCGGTAGAAGACGGTCGGATGTGCGCAAACGAGGGAAATCTCACCGATGTCCGTTCCTCCAGGTCAACCGGAAGATCGCGCAACAAGAGCTCTGCCTTTGACCCCCGAGGAGTTGGCCGACCGCCGGGTTCCGGCCAACCCGCGGGTGTCGCCGGACGGTCGGCTCGTCGCCTTCACCGTCGCCGCCGCGAGTCAAAGGGGCGAGCACAAGGAGCAGGCGATCTGGCTCTCGCGCGACGGACGGGCTGCGGAGCAGTTCACCGCCGGAGTCGCCGAAGATGGGGAACCCCGCTGGTCGCCGGATGGCAGGCGCTTGCTTTTCCTCTCCGATCGGGCGGAGCGGGGAGTCTCGAAGGTCTACCTCATGCGCGTCGACGGCGGCGAGGCACAACCGCTCGGCGACCTTCGGGGCAAGTTGAGCGATCCATCCTGGTCGCCAGACGGGTCAACGATCGCCGTGCTCCGCAAGGATCCCGACACCGACGCCGAGAAGACGCGCAAAGAAGACAAAGACGACGCGATCGTCGTGGACGCCGACCCGAAGCTCAACCGGTTGTGGGTGATCGACGTCGCGACCGGTCAAGCCCGGCAACTGAGCTACGGGACCCGCCAGATTTGGGCCCTCGGTTGGGCCCCGGATGGCGCGCGAGTGGCGATCGTGACCACGGACGACCCCGGTCCCGACGCCCTCAGCGGGTCCAGCGATCTTTGGACGGTCCCGGTCTCCGGCGGGTTGCCCTGCCACATCGCGACGTTTCCGTCCGGCGCCGACTCGCCGGTCTTCGTCGAGACACCAGAGGGTCCCGGAGTTGTCGTGCTGACGAATGGCAGCCGTGCGGACCCGGCCGATTCGGTCTGGTATGCGTCGCTCGCCGGAGGGGAACCGCGTAACCTCCTGCCCGGCTACGCGGGCAACGTCGAAGCGCTGAGCCAGGTTCCCGGCTACCGGACCGCCGTCCTGGTTCGCGCCGTCGAGCGCACGCACGCACACGCCTACGAACTCGCGGTCGCGACCGGCGAACTGCGGTCGCGAACGCCGGAATCGATGTGGCAAGAGGGAAGCATCACCGACGGTCCGTCGATGTCGGGAGACGGTGCGACGCTCGCCGTGGTGTGGTCGAGCGGGTCGATCCCGCATGAGGTCTACGTCGGGAAACAGGAGGGAGAAGCAACGGCCGTCACCGAGTTTGGCACGTCGTTTCGGGGGCGCCTGAGTCCGACGGACCACGTGACCTGGACGAGCGACGGTCACGAGATCGAGGGGATCCTCACCTATCCCGCCGGGTACGTCGAAGGTCGGCGATTTCCGCTGATCGTCGACATCCATGGTGGCCCGAGTTGGCAATGGGAGGACTACGCGTTTCTCCATTGCAGCCGGCGGGCGCAGTTGCTGGCCAGCAACGGCTTCGCCGTGCTCGCGCCCAATCCGCGCGGCAGCACCGGACGCGGCGCGGAGTTCCAGAAGTTGCTGCAAGACGACGTCGGTGGCGGCGAATCGCGCGACGTCATCGCCGGCGCGCTGGCGATGGTCGAACGCGGGATTGCCGACCGCGACCGGCTCGGTATCTGCGGCTGGAGCTGGGGCGGCTACCTGACGGCCTACACGATCACGCAAACGGACCTGTTCAAGGCGGCGATGATGGGCGCCGGACTCTCCAACCTCATCTCCGACCACGGCCAGGACGACATCCCCTCGTCGAACCTGCTCTACTTCCCCGGACTCCCCTACCAGCACCCCGACGCCTACTGGCAGGCCTCCGCACTTCGCCACATGACCGACTGCACGACGCCGACGCTGATCCTGCACGGCGACGCCGATGCCCGCGTCCACCCGGCGCAGGGGATGGAGATGTACCGGGCGTTGAAGAGCCTCGGCGTTCCCGTCGAGTTCGTTCGCTATCCGCGCGAAGGGCACGCAATCAAAGAACGCCACCACCAGATCGACCTGATGCGCCGGTTGGTCGCGTGGTTCGACCGCTGGCTGAAGGCGTAAGATAGGGCAGACGCACCCGGTCACGATCCGCCCCAGCGAAGGACAGCGGTGATGGTCGCCTCCAAACTGATGACCGCCGAAGAGTTGGCTCGGCTCCCGGACGACGGCCACAAGTACGAGCTCATCGAGGGAGAGCTGATCACGATGGCGCCTCCTGACCATCTCCATGGCATGCGCCAAGCGAGGCTGGTGTTTCATTTCGTCGGCTATGCCGATGACTTCGGTGGAGTCGTGACAGGTGAGGCGGGCTTTCATCTCGAAGTGGATCCCGACACCGTTCTCGCACCGGACGTCACCTATACGCGGCCGGAACGGCTTCCGACGGGTCTTGGACGCGGGTTCGCCAGATACGCGCCCAACGTCGCGGCCGAGATCGATTCGCCGTCCAACCGACCAGGCGAGCGACGAAGGAAGCTTCGGGCCTATCATGAGGCCGGAACGGAATTGGTCCTCTTCGTCAACGACGAGAAGCGAACCGTCACGGTC
>DATBFX010000334.1:0-8005 GCA_036558305.1 Thermomicrobiales bacterium
GAGACGAGATCGCGCTGTTGAGAGCGGCTTCCAGAGCGGACCGTCCTTCTCCCCCCAGGATTGGGGGGCCGGGGGGGCCGAAGCCGGGGGGGCCGTTCACGCCGGCACTCCCACGGCGACCCGTTCGATCTCGTTGAGCGGGTACTTCGGTCGCTCGCCGCGGAGGACGCGGACGACGTCCTCGGTCCCGCGCACCTTCGAGTCGTGACCGGCCTCGGTCGAGGCCCACCCGATGTGTGGGGTGACGATGATCCGCTCGTCGTGCAGGATCGGGTGATCGGGCGGCGGCGGTTCCTCCGGCAGCACGTCGATGCCGGCGCCGGCGATCGTGCCGGCGCGAACGGCCGCGACCAGGGCATCGACGTCGACCACCTCGCCGCGGGCGGTGTTGACGAGGTAGGCGGTCGGTTTCATCCAGGCAAGGGCGCGGGTATCGATGATCCGGCGCGTTTCGTCGGTGAGGGGGACGTGCAGGGTCAGGAAGTCCGATTCGCGCATCAGCGTCTCGAAGTCGACCTTGCGCACGCCCACTGCGCGGAACCGCTCGTCGGGAAGGTACGGATCGCAGGCGATGACGTTCAAGCCGAGTCCGAGCCCCTTCCGGGCCGAGGCGCTGCCGATCCGCCCCATGCCGAGGACGCCGAGGGTTTGCCCGGCGAAGCGCCGGATGGGCGTCTCCGCCCGGTAGCGCCAGCGCCCCTCGCGACCGGCCACGCGGTGCGGGAAGAGCATCCGCGCCTGGGCGAGCACGAGCGACATCGCGTGGGTCGAGACCTCGTCGATCGAATAGTCCGGAACGTTGGTCACCCAGATGCCGCGTGCCGTCGCCGCCGGGATGTCGATCGCGTCGACCCCGGTGCCGACCCGCGCCACGATCTTGCACCGGGTCACCTCATCCAAGAGTTCGGCAGAGACCGGATTGAGGCCGACCATCAGCGCGTCGGCCTCCCGCGCCGCCGCCCTGGCATCCGCGCTCTCCAACTCACCGGTGGCGACCACCTCCGCCCCCGCCGCCCCGAGAATCCCCTCCTAGACCGGCGCCTCACCCGCCCGCGCGTATGCGATCACCACTCTGGGTCTCATCCGCTCCCTTTCCGTGACGAGGCGTTAGGCGCTAGGCGTTAGGGGCAAGAGGTCGTCCGTTCTCCTAACGCCTAACGCCTAGCGCCTGACGTCTATCCCTTGACCGCCCCCGCCGTGATCCCGGCGACGATGTACCGCTGCATGACGAGGTAGAAAACGACCGGCGGGATGGCGAAGACGAGCCCGCCGGCAAGCATCTGCTCGACCGGCGTGTCGAGCATCTGCCGCATCGACGCCAGACCGACCGACGCCGGATAGAGCCCCTTGTCGGTCGTCATCAATTGCGCGAAGAGGTACTCGTTCCAGGCGTAGAAGAAGGCGACCACGCCAACGGCGACGAGGCCCGGCAGCGTCATCGGCAAGACGATCTGGAGCAGCACCCGCATCGGCCCGGCCCCGTCGACCAGGGCCGCCTCGCGCACCTCCTTCGGGACCGTGTCGAAGAGGTTCTTCAGCACCCAGATACCGATCGGCAGGATGAACGCCGCGTCCAGGAACGACAACCCCGCCAACTGGTTGCGCAGATCGAGGTGGATCAGCGGAAAATCGGTGTAGATCTTGAAGATCGGAACGACGATCAGCGCCTCCGGCAGCATCTGGGTGATCAGCAGGAAGATGGCGAACGCGGCCCGACCCCGCCATCGCATCGCCGAAAGCGTGTAGGCGCCAAGGACCGCCAGGAAAATGCAGATCACCGTCGCGATCAAGGCGAGATACACCGAGTTCCAGATCCAATGACCGATCGGCTCCATCTCGAACAGCTTGCGGAACGCCGTACCGGTGAAGGTCTTCGGGATGAAGCTCGGGGGAAAATGGATGCTCTCGGCCGGGGGCCGCACGGCGCTGACCACGATCCAATAGATCGGGAAGAACGTGATCGCCACGACGACGAGCACCAGCAAGTAATAGGCGACCGTGCCTATCCAGTGGCGAGTCTTCCTCCACGACGAGGCCGAAGAACGGGCCGGCAGCGACGTGGGCAGACTACTCATCACGCGTACTCCATTTCCTGCCGGCGCTGGACGGCGAGGAAGATCAGCGCGACGGTCAATGTCATCAGGAAACCGGCGGCACCGAGTGCGGCGGCATACGGAAAGTCGTGGAAACGGAACGCCGTCTGGTAAACGCTGACGACGATCGTCTCGGTGGCGCGAGCCGGACCGCCGCCGGTGAGCAGGAAGATGATGGTGAACTGCTTGAAGGAGAAGATCGCGGCCAGCACCGTCAGCAGCAGCAGCGTCGGCGTGATCGTCGGCAACGTCACCGCGAAAAACGTCTGGACCTTGTTGGCGCCATCGACCCTCGCCGCATCCGTCAGCTCCGACGGCACGGTCTGGAGCGCGGCCAGGATCACCAAGCAATAGAATGGGAACCCCTTCCAGGCGGTGATGAGGATGACGCACAGCATCGCCAGATTGGGATCGAGCAGCCACTTCTGGTTCTGGTTGACTCCCGGCAGCCAGCGCGCGAAGACGTTCATGATGCCGAAGTTGGGATCGAGCATCCAGATGAAGACGAGTACCGCGGCGACGTCGGGGAACGACCACGGCAGCATCATCAGACCGCGGGCGATGGTCCGGCCGTGGAACGGCCGGTTGAGGACGAGGGCCGAACCGAGACCGAAGCCGATCGCCAGCACGATCACCGCCAGCATGTAGAAGATCGTGTGGCGCATCACCTCCCAGAAGACGTGGTCGTGGATCATGCGCCGGTAGTTGGCCAGACCGACCCAGACCGGCGGCTTGCCGATCGAGGCCTGCTTTTGAAAACTCGACTTGAGCCCCTGTTCGATCGGATAGAGGATGAAGACGATCTCGTAGAGAAGGATCGGCACCGCGAGCAGGTACGGCAGGAACGCCGGGCGCCGCCGGCGCGCCGGGCGGCGCGCGGTTGGAACGGCAATGGAACCGGCACGGGTCGTCACGAGGTCTACCCTCACCCCCTGCCCCTCTCCCGGTGCGCGGGAGAGGGGGCAGGGGATTGCGGCAATTTGCCTGATCGTTTGCGTTACGTCGATTCTCTCACCCCTCACCGAGTTGGCGAAACACCCCCTCTCCCGCGCACCGGGAGAGGGGCCGGGGTGAGGGTTCTAGCTTTCGAGACGGGTCGCCAGGTCTTCGGCTTCCTTCTGCGCGGCCGCCATCGCGTCCTCGGGAGACGCGCTGCCGGTCAGCACGTCCTGGACGTGCGTCGTCACGATCTGGCCGAACTCCTGGTTGTTGAAGATGAAGTCGCCCACCATCTCCGGCGGCGTGATCGGCTTAAGGTCCTTGTAGCCGTCCAGCCACTGGAGACCGGCGTAGTACTCGTCAAGCCCGCCCACGTCGTAGGACGGGATGACGTCGAGACACTCCGTCATCAGCATCCGGTAGTTTTCCGGTTTGTAGAGCCAGGTGATGAATTGGACACCGGCCTCCTGGTTCTTGCTGGTGTTGTTGACGGTGATCGGATGGATGCGATAGACGGTCTCGCGATCTGCCCACGGCAACGGCATGGTGCGCAGGTTCGGATAGAGATCGGGGTTGCTCGCCTTGTAGGCGTTGACGGCCGCCGAGACGATCAACTGCTGGGCGATTTGGCCCGCGCCCCACATCCGGATCTGGGTCGGACCGTCGGTGCCCTGCGGGAAGGTCGCGTCGTAGAACTTCTTGAACAGATCGACGGTCTTGATGATGGGATCGCTCGTCAGGAGCGGCGTCTTCCCTTGCGCCCAGAGACCGTTGAAGGGCGCCGCCCATTCCTGGAGGGTAAACCAGAAATCCTCGTCGGCGGAAACCAGGTGCGGCGAGGTCATGCCGAAATTGTTCGGCCGCGCCGTCAGCTGCGTGCTGAGCGCCAGCCAATCGTCGACGGTCGTCGGCAGGGTCGTGATGTTGTTGGCGTCGAAGACCGCCTTGTTGTAGAGGAGACCGAAGGCGACGGTAACGACGTCGAGCCCCATCGGTTTGCCGTCGACCGTGATGTACTCGTGGGCCGGGTTCAGCGTCGTGATGTTGTTCGTCGTCAGGACGCCGTCGAGCGGGGTCAGCACTCCGGCCTTGAGGAGGCGCAGCACAAGGTCCGGCGTCGTCTGGATGATGTCGCCGTCCAACTTGCCGGCTTGCAATTGGGTGATGATGTTGTTCGAGAAGTCGGTGAACGGCCAGCCCGCTTCCTTGATGCGGATGTCGTTCTGCTCGGTGTGGAACTTCTTGATGACGTCGCGCCAGGCATCCTGGCGTCCCGGCTCGTTCCAAAACCAGGTCACGTAGGAGATTTCCAGCGGCGTGCCCTGGAGCACCGCCGGCGCCGCGAAGACCTTGCTCGCCTTCGGCGCGGCCAGTGCCAACCCAGCCGCGGCCACCGCACCGCCCTTGAGGACAGAGCGCCGGCTGACCGGCGCCGTCGTCACCGATGTCACCTTCTCGTCGTACGACACGTCAACTCCTCCTTTTCGATCGGAACCCGAATCCGAGTTGATCTTTGGTGTCCCGCCCGATCTCCGCTCGGGCACCGACGCCCCCTTTCGCTCGGCCCGGTGACGGGCCCGTCTCCTCGGTTGTCCCCATGTGGCCCCACGCTGCCGGGGATCGATTCACCCACGGTGATGACGAGGTGCTCACGCCGTCGTCCAGGTGTGGCTGCCGCCGGCGTTGAGCGCCAGGTTGCCGCCGTCGACGCCCAGCAGGGTGCCGGTGACCATCGCCGCCGCGTCGGAGGCGAGGAAGACGGCCGGGCCGGCGATGTCTTCGGGTGTCGCCAGGCGGTTCATCGGGATACCGACCAGGAAGCGGTCGTAGAGCGCCGGGTCGAAGGTCGGGGAGTCGAGCCACTTTTGGAAACCTTCGGTCAGGACCTGGCAGGGCAGGATCGCGTTGACCCTGATCCCGTGCTTGGCCCACTCGACCGCCAGCTCCTTGGTGAGCATGTTGACCGCGCCCTTGTTGACGCTGTGCGCCAGGTTGCCGCGCCCCAGCGCCGAGGCGCCGGCGATCGAGCTGATGTTGACGATGCTGCCGCCCCGCCCCGCCGCGATCATCCGCCGCCCGGCTTCTTGGGCGCAGAGCAGCGAACCGGTCACCCCGGTCTGGATCACCCGCTGGAAATCCGCCAGCGGCAAATCTTCCGGGTGGAACCGCGCGCCCATGCCGACGTTGTTGATGAGGATGTCGACCCGACCGAAGGCGTCGTCGACCAGCGCGAAGAGACGGCGGATGTCGTCCGGGTTGCCGATGTCGGCGCGCGTCGAAACCGCCTTGCGGCCGAGCGCCGCGATCTCACCGGACGTCTCTGCGAGTCCGCGCTCGTCAAGGTCGCAGACGACGGCGTCGGCACCGTGCCGGGCGAGCGCGAGGGCGATCGCCTTGCCGATACCGTTGGCGGCGCCGGTGATGACGGCGACGCGACCGGACAGATCGAAGAGCCCCTTGCCGTCAGCCGGCACCCTCAACTCCTCCTGCTTGCTTTGCGGACGCACCGTTCGTTGCCGGTGCCGGGAGCAGCCGGCCGTGGGAGCCGCGCAGATGGGACTCGGTCAACCGCAGCGCGAGGTCGTAGGAACCGCGCAGATGCACCTCGGTCAGTTGCACCGCCAGGGACTCGTCACCGTCACGGATGGCGTTGAGGATCTGCTGGTGGGAGGTGACGGCGTAGTCACGGAAGTCGGCGTTGGCGACGTTGCGGTTGAGGAAGAGGATGTGGAGCTGCGGTTTGAGCGTCGTCCAGCACTCGTAGAGTCGGCGGTGGTTCGCGGCGAGGTAGATGCGGTCGTGGAACGCGATGTCGAGTTCGGCCGCTTCTTGCTCGCTGATGCCGCGCTTGACGGCGGCGGCGATCTCGTCGACCACGGCCTGCGTCCGCGCCAGCGACGGCTGGTCGCCCAGGGCGGCCGCCCGCTGCACCGCCAACCGTTCGATCGCAACGCGGAGCGTGTAGACCTCGTCGAGATCTTCGCGCGAGAGTTGCGCCACGACCGCGCCGCGGTTGCGCCGGATGACGAGCAGTCCTTCGCGTTCGAGTCTGACCAGCGCCTCCCGCACCGGGCCCCGGCTGACCCCCATCGAGCGGGCCAGTTCCTCCTCCCGCAACCGCTCGCCCGGACCGAAATGACCGCCGAGGATCGCCGCGCGCAAACGCTCGGCGACGTCGACGGCCAGACTCCGGTTTTCGGGCAGCGCCAGGACGGCGCCGAGGTCGTCGCGCAACATCGTGCCCCATCTGCGGCCGGAGAGTTGCCGCCCCTGCCGGTCCTCGCGAGCGCGGCGCACACGTTCGAGATCGTTGACTGTAGATTGTCAACAATATGCGGGTTGCGGGACGGTTTGTCAAGGGGATATCTGCGATCTAGTGCGCGTCAGGGGCTTTTCGTAGGGGAGGGCACCGGGGACCCCTTGGGTGCCCTCCCCTACGAAATCCGCTCGTGCGGCGTCACCCCGAGCCACTGGTCGCCACTGGCGGTGACGTCGACGACGATGCCGTCGGGGTCTTGCACCTTGAAGGACTGGGTGGGCGGATTGGCGGGGTCGTAGGGGCGACAATCGTCGATGTCGTCGCAAATGATCTCCAACCCGAGGACGGTGCAGCGGCGCAGGGTATCGGCGAGGTCGGCGACCTGGACGCCGATGTGCAGGTAAGACGGGTGACCCGCCACGTGGGGCGGGCGGTCGCCGTGGTAGCGGAAGACGGTGAAGTTGTGGGCGCCGTCGGTCAACACGACCAGACCGCCGCGGTCTTCGAGGACGCGGAGACCGAGCACGTCCCGCCAGAAACGGAGCGACCGTTCAAGGTCGGTGGCGGCAACGCCGACGTGGACGAGGGTCGTGTTCGACATGGGCATGAACTCCCCGGAGTCTGGCGCGATTGCCGATCCCGACCCTCAAAACCAGAGATCGGCCGGCAGCAGATCGTCGATGTCGTCGTCCTCGTCGTCCGGCGCGCCGATCGCATCCTCTTCGGGCGTGAGACGAGGCTCGGTGAGGCAGCGGCGATCGATCGTCGGCGCGTTCATCCCACCGACGATACCATGGTTGATCTGGTCGATGCCGAGCGCCTACGTGGGACGTTTCTGGTACCGCTCCCGGCACTCGGCGATCAGTCGCTGCGCGTGGCGGCACCTGTGCCAACCCTGAACGTCGGCGGCGACCGTGTCGAGGAGTTTGTAGGTGGCGAAAAAGGTCTCGATCTCGCGCAGCCAGTGGGGGTCGACGTCGCCGAGGTCGCGGATGCGGTCGTAGCGGGGATCGCCCGTCGGCACGGCGAGGATCTTGGCGTCGGTCCCTTTCTGGTCGCGCAGACCGAGACTGCCGATTGGTCGACACGGCACCAGACAACCGGGAAAGGTCGGTTCCTGGAGCAGCACCATGATGTCCAACGGATCGCCGTCCGGGGCGAGCGTCTCCGGGATGAACCCGTAGTCGGCGGGGTAATGGACGGCGCTGTAGAGCACGCGCTTCAACCGGAAGGTCCGCGCCTTGGGGTCGTACTCGTACTTGTGCTGGCTGCCGCGCGGGATCTCGATGAACGCCTCGACCTCGCGCACCGCGGTCGTCATCGCGGGACCACCCGCCACGACCGGGCCGCCGGCCGCGCCCGCTTCCGCTCGCCGTCGGCCTTACCGCGCGCCGCCTCTTCCTCGCTCGCCGACGGGAAACCGTGCAAGACCCACGTACAGGCGACCGCCAGCAAGGCACCGGCGGCCGGACCCACGACGTAGATCCACTGCCCCGATGTCGCACGGGCAACGATCGCCGGTCCCAGCGAGCGGGCGGGGTTCATGGAAGCGCCGCTGATCGGCGCGGCGAACAGTCCGCAGAGGGCGATCGTGGCGCCGACGGCGAGCGCGGCGTTCGGTCCCACCAGTCCCTTCTCGCAGGCGGTGCCGAGGATGACCATCACCAGGAGCCAGGTCAGGAGGATCTCCATCGCCAGTGCCGTGCCGATTCCA
>DATBFX010000335.1:0-2266 GCA_036558305.1 Thermomicrobiales bacterium
CTCGTAGAGCCGGCGGTGGTTCGCGGCCAGGTAGATGCGGTCGTGGAATTCGATGTCGAGTTCGGCCGCTTCCTGCTCGCTGATGCCGCACTTGACGGCCACGGCGATCTGGTCGACCACCGCCTGCATCCGCGCCAGCGACGGCGCGTCGCCGAAGGCGGCCGCTCGCTGCACCGCCAGCCGCTCGATCGTGACCCGGAGCGTGTAGACCTCGTCCAGATCCTCCCGCGAGAGTTGCGCGACGACCGCGCCGCGGTTGCGCCGGATGACGAGCAGTCCTTCGCGTTCGAGTCGGACCAGCGCCTCCCGCACCGGCCCCCGACTGACCCCCATCGAGCGGGCCAGTTCCTCCTCCCGCAACCGCTCGCCCGGGCCGAAATGACCGCCGAGGATCGCCGCGCGCAGACGCGCGGCGACGTCGACGGCGAGACTCCGGTTTTCGGGCAGCGCCAGGACGGCGCCGAGGTCGTCGCGCAACATCGTGCCCCATCTGCGGCCGGGGAGTTGCCGCCCCTGCCGGTCCTCGCGAGCGAAGTGCACACGTTCGGAATCGTTGACTGTAGATTGTCAACAATATGCGCGATGGGAACCGGGTTGTCAAGGGGATACCGGGGTCGATCGAGCCCATGGTGTAGGGGAGGGCCCGGTGCCCTCCCGGTCTGATGGGCGCGCTTCTCCCAAAACGACATCGTGCCGACGAAGGCGGGAGGGCACAGGGCCCTCCCCTACACCATGGGCTCGTGCGGGGCCACCCCAAGCCACTGGTCGTCGCTGGCGGTGACGTCGACGACGATGCCGTCGGGGTCTTGGACCTTGAAGGAGCGGGCGGGCGGGTTGGCGGGGTCGTAGGGGCGACAATCGTCGATGTCGTCGCAGATGATCTCCAAACCGAGGTCGGTGCAGCGGCGCAAGGTCTTGGCGAGGTCAGCGACCTGGACGCCGATGTGCAGGTATGACGGGTGACCCGCCACGTGGGGCGGGCGGTCGCCGTTGTACCGGAAGACGGTGAAGTTGTGGGCACCGTCGGTCAACACGACCAGACCGCCGCGGTCTTCGAGGACGCGGAGTCCGAGCACGTCGCGCCAGAACCGGAGCGACCGCTCGAGGTCGGTGGCGGCGACGCCGACGTGGACAAGGGTCGTCCGCGACATGGGCATAACTCCCCGGAGAGCGGCGCGATGGCCGATCCCGCCCCTCAAAACCAGAGGTCGGCCGGCAGCAGATCGTCGATGTCGTCGCCCTCGTCGTCCGGCTCGCCGATCGTATCCTCCTCGGGTGTGAGGCGAGGTTCGGTGGCGCAGGGGCGATCGACCGGCGGCGGCGCGTTCATTCCGCCGACGATACCACGGTTGTTCTGCTTGCTGCCGAGCGCCTACGCGGGACGTTTCTGGTACCGCTCCCGGCACTCGGCGATCAGCCGCTGCGCATAGCGGCTCTTGTGCCAGCCCTCGACGTCGGCGGCGACCGTGTCCAGCAGTTTGTAGGTGGCGAAAAAGGTTTCGATCTCGCGCAACCAATGGGGGTCGACGTCGCCGAGGTCGTGGATCCGGTCGTAGCGGGGGTCGCCCGTCGGCACGGCGAGGATCTTGGCGTCGGTCCCCTTCTGGTCGCGCAGACCGAGACTGCCGATCGGTCGACTCGGCACCAGGCAACCGGGGAACGTCGGTTCGTGGAGGAGCACCATGATGTCCAGCGGGTCGCCGTCCGGGGCGAGCGTCTCCGGGATGAATCCGTAGTCGGCGGGGTAGTGGACGGCGCTGTAGAGCACGCGTTTGAGCCGGAAGGCCCGCACGTCCGGGTCGTACTCGTACTTGTGCTGACTCCCGCGCGGGATCTCGATGAACGCCTCGACCTCGCGAATCGCGGCGGTCATCGCAGAACCGCTCGCCACGACCTGACGGCCTGCTGCGTCTGCCCGCGCTCGCCGTCCGCCTTGCCGCGGGCCGCTTCTTCCTCGCTGGCCGACGGGAAGCCGTGCAGGAGCCAGGTACAGGCGACGGCCACCAAGGCACCGGCAGCCGGACCGACCAGGTAAATCCACTGCCCCGATGTCGCACGGGCAACGATCGCCGGTCCCAGCGAGCGGGCGGGATTCATCGACGCGCCGCTGATGGGCGCGGCAAAGAGTCCGCAGAGGGCGATCGTGGCGCCGACGGCGAGCGCGGCGTTCGGTCCCACCAGTCCCTTCTCGCAGGCGGTGCCGAGGATGACCATCACCAGGAGCCAGGTCAGGAGGATCTCCATCGCCAGTGCCGTGCCGATTCCA
>DATBFX010000336.1:0-10923 GCA_036558305.1 Thermomicrobiales bacterium
CGAGAAGAGACGGTCGAGGTCGTCGTCCAAATCAACGGCAAGGTCCGCGACAAGGTGACCCTTCCGGTCGCCCTCCCTGAAGCCGAGGCGCGGGCGTTGGTGCTGGCACGCGAGCGGGTCAGGGAACTCGTGGGTGATCGAACGCCCGCCCGAGTCGTGTACGTCCCGGGGAGGTTGATCAATATCGTGGTCAGGCAATAGAGCCGCGTTGCGCTGTCGGGGCGGACCGCCGTGTCCGCCCTTGCACATGAGCGCATTCGTGGCAGGGCGGACAGCGCCCAGAGGGCACCCGGTCCGCCCCGACATCCCGCGCCGCCTCACCGTCGAATCGGTGCAAGAACAGGCGGCGACTGAAGGTCGTCCCCGATTCAGGCACGGGTTACAACGGGGCGATACACACGCGGGAACGCCGGACCAATCGGTCCGGCGCCCCCGCCTTCATTCGAATCTGACGCTTCGCCGACTTCGCTACGCGGCCCGCCGGTGCGGCCGGCGGTTCGTGCGCCGCAAGCTGTAGAAACCCAGACCCAACAAAGGCCAGATCAGCGCCAGTAGGAGGGCTTCGCCGCCGTCCGCCGGGTTGAGACCGGTGAGGAGCGTGGTTTGATCGCTCGCCATCGGCGGGACCGATGTGCCGGCGCCGGTGTTGGGCGGATTCTTGGTCGGCACGCAGTTGAAGATCCAGACGTTTGTCCGCTGCCCGGCCTTGACGATCAGGTTGCCCTGCGGGTTGACGTTGTCCGATTCGGCGTGGCACCAGTCGGCGCCGACCTCCTTGAGTTGGTAGGTCCCCGGTTTCAGGTTGCTGAAGTTGAGGATACCGTCGGCGTTGGTCAACCCGGTGCTCTTCGGCTGGTACTTGCCGCCCTGCTGGACGGAGAGGGTGAACTTGACGCCGTCGGTCTCGATCGTGCAGTTGGCGAACCAGTCGAAGTTGGCCGGTCGCTTGTTGCCCGGCAGGTCGCAGACGTACTTCGTCACCTTGATTGCACCCGTCGAGTCGGTCAGATCGGCCGGCACGTTGAAGAAGGTGCAGGTGAGGACCTCGCCGGAGACGAGGTTGAAGGAGATGTCCTCGTCGACGGTCTTGGCGTCCGGGTTGTTCGGGTCGTCGCCGCAGAAGCCGTAGACGGTAACCACACCCGCCGGCGGTTCCTCCTCCAGCGTGTACCCGCCCGCCGGAAGCTGGGTGAACGTCGTTTGACCCTTCGTGCCGCCGTCGCCGGTCGTGCGCTTCTGGGCCGCCTGGCCGCTGACGCGGAAGGTGACGCCATTGGTCAGGTTGCTCGGATCGGCGCAGTTGTCGGCAAAGTCGGCGAAGAAGCTGCCCTGGAACCCGGCGTCGCAGGTGTACTTGACGATCTTGATCGTCGCCGGTTTCGGCTGCGGCGGCTTGACGAAGTTGAGGACGACGATCGTCGTCTGTTGACCGACGAAGACCTGGATCTCGATCGTCACCTTCGATTTCTGCTCGGTCAGCTTGTACTTGCCGGCCTTGAAGGTCGCCTGGAATTCGCCGTCGGCGCCGGTGTGGAAGGAGAAGACGTCGCCGCCACCCGACGGGACGAGGTCGAAGTAGGCATCGCCCTTCTTGCACTTCGCCGTCTGGGCGAGTTTCTTCGGCCCCGGATCGGACGAGTCGTAGTAGGTGGTCAACGCGCCGCCCTTGCCGGCCGGACAGAAGAACTTGATCACCTTGATCGAGCCGGTGTTGTCCGGCGGCGGCACCCGTGTGTCGACGATCGTGATCTGGGTCGTCAACCCCGGATCGACGACGATGTTCGTCCTCGCCGCGACGAGCTGGTACCCGGGCGGTGCCTTGGTCTCGGTCAGCTTGTAGACCTTGGTTGGGTCGAGGTTGTCGAAGATGACCTGCCCGTTGGCATCGGTGCACTTCGCCCCGGCATTGTCCGGGGAGAGATCGAAGCAGGCGTTCTGGAGCGGGTCGCCCTGCTTGTTGACCTTCGTCACCAGGATCCGGCCCGGTCGCAGCGTGTTGGTGATCTTGACGGTCTTCGTGGTGTTGGCCACGATCGTGACGTTGACGTCGTCGACGCTCTTGTACGAGGGCGACGGCTTGTGCGTCTCGTGGACCTTGTAGTTCCCGGCCGCGACCCCGGTGAAGGTGATCGTCCCGTTGTTGCTCCCGTCGTCGTCGTCGCAGACGGCCGGAACGACGGTGACGTTCCCCTGCTTCAGCGAGAAGCACGCACCGGGAAGCGGCTGGTTGTTCTGATCGACCTTGAAGACCTTCAGGTTGCCTTTCGGCTGCGGCGGAATCGGCTTGTCCTTGATCTGGAGGTTGAGCGTCTGGCCCGGTTTGACCGTGATCGCTTGATCGTCGGCCGGTGCCAGACCGGACGGCGCCTGCGTCTCGATCAGGTTCCAGTCGTCGGCCGGGATGTCCTTGAAGTAGATGATGCCCTCTTCGCCGTCGCCGTCGTCGGGCGACTGGTCGCAGACCTCGAACTCGATCCCGGAACCGCGTTCCAGGGCGAAACAGGCGCCGGGGATCGGGCCGTTGCCCTTGTCGTCCAGTTTCGTGATCAAGATGTTGCCCGGCTTCAACGTGTCGACGACGGTGTAGACCTTGCTCCCGCCGGCGACCACGGTCACCGTTTGGTCCGGCGCCGGGTTGTAGTCGTTCGACGGCGGCGTCGTCTCGCGCGCCTTGTAGGTACCGGCCTGGACGTTGTTGAACACGATCTGACCGTCGTTCGGCGAGCCGTTGGCGTTGTCGCAGACCGCTGGGTAGACGACGACGTTGCCCTGCCGCAGCTGGAAGCAGGCGCCCTTCAACGGGTTGCCGTCCTCGTCCACCTTCTTGATCGTGAGCTTGCCGGTCGTCACGGTGACCGGTTTGTCCTTGATCGTGATGGACGTGACGCCGAAATTGACCGTGGCCGTCGTCGCCGCCGCCTTCTGGTAGCCCGGCGGGGCGACGGTCTCGACGATGTCGTAGTCGCCGAGGGCGAGGTCTTGGACGCGGATGATGCCGTCCGACCCGTTGGCATCGAGACTGTCGTTGTCGCAGACCTCGATCTCGCCGCCCGGGCCGGTGATCTTGAAGCAGGCGCCGCCTTGGAGCAGGTTGGTGTCGCTGGACCGCTTGATGATCTGGAGATCGCCGCTGTCCGGCAAGACGATGATGATGACGATGATGACGATGATGACGACGTTCGCCTTGACCGTGAAGGTCTTCTCGTCGAGCGCGAGTCCACCCGGCAAACCGGTGACGGAACCCTGCTGGAGGAAGTTCGCCATGGCGTTAACGGGGCCGGCGGCGGACGCGGTCGACGGCTTCGGCAACTCCGATTGGACGGCCGAGTAGCTCCCGGTCTGGAGGTTGACTTCGAGGATGCCGTCGGCCGGATTCTGGTCTTCCGTCCCGCCGTCGCAGTACTGGGTGCCACCGGTATTGCTCTCGTTGCTGATCGTGACGCAGCCGCCGACGACCGGGTTGCCGTCGGGATCGTTGAGATCGAAGCGGACGGTCCCGGTAGCGGGCGGAACCGGCTGGTGGACGAACTCGGCGGTCGCCTCGCCGTTGGCGGGAACGTCGACCGACTTGGTGTCGGTGTTCTGCTGGAACCCCGCCGGCGCGACGGTCTCGACGACGTTGTACGTGCCGACGATGAGGCCCTGGACCAGGATGATGCCCGGCTGGGCGGAGGCGTCGCCGCTGCGGTTGTCGCAGACCGCGGTCGCGCCGACGGTGTAGCAACCGGCGCCCGCTGGGCCACCGCCCTGGGCCGTGGAGACGATGCGGACGTTACCGGTTTGCGGTGGTGTCGGCTGATCTGCGAACTCGACCGCGGCCGGTTGGTTGCCGGCAGCGACGGTGACGGTCTTGGGGGCGGCGGTGGTGTAGCCGGGTGGCGGCGTCGTTTCGCTGACCGTGTAGTCGCCCGCGGTCAGCCCGCCGATGAGGATCTTGCCGTCGCCGCTGTCGCCGTCGGCCGGGTCGTTGTCGCAGACCGGACCGGCAGCGATCGGACCAGACACGGTGAAGCAGGCGCCGGCGAGCGGAGCGCCGTTCTCGTCGACCTTGCCGATCGCGATGCTGCCGGTATCCGGCTCCGGGGTCTCGGTCGGCGTCGCGGTCGGTGCCGGTTGATTCTGGATGTCGAGCTCGGCTTCCTCGCCGGCAGCGACGTCGACGTTCTGCGGGTCGCCCGCGACGTAGCCATCGGGCGCCGTGGTCTCGGTGACGGTGTAGGAACCGACCGCCACGCCGGAGAGGCGGACCGAACCGGCGTCGCCGTCTTCGTCCCCGTCGCCGTTGTCGCAGACCTGGTACGGCGCCGGACCGTCGACGCTGAAGCAGGCGCCGCCGAGCGGATCGCCGTTTTCGTCGGTCTTGACGATGTGCAGACCGCCGGTGGCGGGGACTTCGGATTGTGCGGTGGGAGACGCCTCCTCGGTCGGCGACGCTTCTTCGGTTGGCGACGCCTCTTCCGGTGGCGTCTCGGTTGCGGTGGCCGTTTCGGTCGGCGTCTCGGTCGGCGCTTCGGTCGGCGGGATCACGACCGGGATTTCGGTCGAGGTTGCCGTGGGAACCGCCGAGTTGACGAAGGTGACTTCGCCGGTGCCGCCGGCCGGGACGTCAACGGTTTGGGGATCGGCCGCGGCTTCGTAGCCGTCGGGCGCCTGGCTCTCGACGACCTCGTGCTGACCGGCCGTGACGTTGCCGATCAGGATCGAGCCGGGGCTGTTGTCGCCGTCGCCGTCCTGGTCGTCGCAGACTGGGTCGCCGCCGTCGACGGTGAAGCAGGCGCCGCCGAGCGGATTTTGCCCGTCCGTCTTGGTGATGTGGATCGCGCCCGCCTGCGGGGTCAGCGTCAGCGTGACCTCGGCAGAGCCGCCGGCCTGAACGTCGACGTTCTCCGCGGCCGGCGTTTCGAGACCCTGGACCTGCTGCGCGAGGGTGACGCTGTGCGAGCCCGGCGCCACACCGGCAATCTCGATCACGCCGTCGTCCGAGTTGTTGTCACCGTCCTGGTTGTCGCAGACCGGATTGCCATCGTCGACCTGGACGCAGGCGCCCGGAACCGGGTTGGTGCCGTCGGTGACGGTGACGGTGATCGAACCGGTCTGTTGGGTGTCGACGAAGGTCACCGTCGCGTTCTGGCCGGGCGCGACGTCGACGGTCTGCGGATCGGCGGCGTTGTAGCCGTCGGGCGCCTGGGATTCGGCGACCTCGTGCTGACCGGGCGCGACGTTGTCGATCGTGATCGTGCCGGCGGTGTTGTCCGTGTCGCCGTTACCGTCGTCGCAGACCTGGTCGCCGCCGTCCACCGTGAAGCAGGCGCCGCCGAGGGGATTCTGGCCGTCGGTCTTGGTGATCGTGATCGAGCCATTCTGGCGCGGGCTGACAAAGTCGAATTCGACCGTGCCATCGGCCTCCAGCGTCTTCTGCTGTTCCTGCGAATCGAGTTGGTAGCCGTCGGGAACCTTCGTCTGCTTGACGGTGTAGTCGCCGGCCGGGATGTCCGGCAGTGTCATGTCGCCGTCGCCGTCCTGGTCGCAGACTTCGCCCTGGTTCGTGACGTCGTAGCAGACGCCGGGGACCGGATTGCCTTGATCGTCGGTGGTCTTGGCGATCAGCGTTCCGGTCGGCACCGCGGTTGGGGTCGCGGTGGCGGCGGGTTGGTCGACGAAATCGACCGTCGTCTCTTCGCCCGCGTTGATCGTGACACGGCGGGTCTTGTCGCGGGTGTACCCATCGGGCGCCCTGGATTCGCGCAGCGCGGGACGGCCCGCATCGAGTCCTTCGATCCGGATGACGCCGTCCGCGGGATCGGCGTCGCCGTCGCCGTTGTCGCAGACCTCGTTCGCGTTGTCGAGGGTGAAGCAGGCGCCGGCGAGGGGATTCCCGTCGGGGTCCGTCTTGTTGATGATGAGCGTTCCGGTCGGTTCCGGCGAGGGGGTCACCGTCGCCTGGGAACCGCTGACGAGGGTGACCTCGGCTTGCTGGCCGGCTTCGACGGTCGTGGATTGCTGCTCGGCGGCCTGGAAACCTTCGAGCGGTTGGAGATCGACCGTGTAATCGCCCGGCGCGAGATCCTGAATCAGGATCGAGCCGTCTTCGGGATCGGCGTCGCCGTCCTGATTGTCGCAGACGCTGCCGTTGGCGGGTCCGTTGTAGTCGATGCAGGCGTTGAGGATCGCAAAGCCGTCCTGGTCCTGGATCGCGACGTGCAGTGAACCATTTGCCGCGGCCTCCGCCGTCGGCGTCTCGGTTGGTGCCTGCTGCGCCTGCTGGACCTGGAACTGAACCTGGGCGGTCTGACCGGCTTCGACCGTGACCTGCTTGGTGTCGTCGCCGACGATTTGGTACCCATCGGGGACCTGGACGGTCACGGTGTAGTCGCCCGCCGGCACGTCCGTCTGGGTCATGATGTTGTCTTCGTCGTTGCCGTCGCATTGCTGCCCGAAGGTCGAGATGTCGTAGCAAACCTCGGGCAACTCGTTGTTGTCCTGATCGACCGTCGTCGCCTCGATGGTCCCGGTCGCCGCAGCGGCCGGTTGGTTGACGAAGTTCGTCTCGCGGGTTTCGCCGGCGCGCACCGTAATGTTCTTGGCGTCGGGCGCGGTATACCCGTCGGGAGCGGTGTCTTCCTCGGCGCGCCAGCCACCGGCGGGGACGTCGTTGAAGGTGACGTCGCCGTCGTTGTTGCCGTCGTCGCCGTCGCAGACGTGCGTTTCCTGGCCCTCCGTGCCGGAGCGCGGGGTGATCGTGACGCACGCACCGGGGAGCGGATTCTGCTGGTCGTCGAGGACGTGGAAGACGAAGTTGCCGGTCTCGGCCTGCGGCGTGGCCGCCGCGGTGTGCGGAACGTCGAACTGGCCGCCGCCGTCGGGAACGTTGACCTGGATGGTCCCGTCGATACCCGCGTAGCCCTCGGGCGTGGTCGGCTCACTCAGGTCGTGGGACCCCGGATCGATGCCCTCGAAGGTGACGATGCCGTCGCCGTCGTCGTCGCATTGCGGATCGCCGCCGTCGAACGAGTAGCAGGCGCCGGGGAGGACGTCGCCGGAGTCCTTGTCGACGGACCGGAGCGAGACTTCGACGCCCTGCTGGGTCACCTCCTCGGTCGGCGTCTCTTCCGCGACCGGTGTCTCCGCGGGTTGTTGTCCGCCGCCGCCGACGGTGGCCTGGGCCTGGTTGTCGCCGGCTTTCAGGCGGATCCGCTGGTCGTCGGCCTGCGGCTCCGGTCCGGTGTCGGCCAGGGTGAGGTTGCCGCTGGGAACGCCGTTCGGGAAGTTGATGGTGGTGGTGCCGTCGTTTCCGTCGCTGACGTCGCACTCCTGACCGGCGACCGTGTTGCGGGAATAGACGGTAAAACAGGCGTTTTCCACCGGGTCACCGTTTGCGTCGGCCTTGGTGACGGTGAGCGTCGCCGTGTCCACGGATTCGACCGTTTGCACGTTGCCGTTCTGGTCGACCACGATGTGGACTCGACCTGATTGACCGCCGTCGATGTTGAATTGGTCGCCCTGCGGATTTCCATCGACGACGAATTGCCCGGTGTGGCTGCCGGGGCCGGCGTCGACGTAGCCCTCCCAGCCGCCGTTTGGCGAGGGTGGCACGAGGATGGGTTGGCCGCCATCGATTTGGACTTCGAGCTGGTTGGTGTACGGCGCGGCAATGACTTCGCCGGTGTAGCGGTTGTAGGAGAAGAAGACGCCGGCTGCACCGTCTGGGACACTGACGCTGTTGTCCGGGGCGTCGGGTTTGGGGAGTCCGTTCGCGCCGAGGGCGACGTCGCCGTCGTCGGTACGGACGATGATGTTGAACGAGTAGTTGCCGGGCGGAATCGGGAACGAACCGGTCCAGGTCCCGTCGTCGTTCGGCTGAAGGGCAGTGGTGTCGCAGGTCTTGTCAAAATCCTTCGGGCAACCGAGGGCGGTCTGGAAGTCGCCGCCGACGACGACCTGGTTGGGTCGCGGCAGTGGCGGCGGGGTGTTCGGTTTTTGGGCCGCGTGGAAGGTGAGTTGCACCGGCGGGTTCGCGGCCGGAGCGGCGACGGCCGTCGTCGTCGAGACGAACGGCGCCAGCATCCCGGTGAGCAACACGAACACGGTCAGGGCGTGAACCAACCCGATCGCGCCGCCGGCCCGCCGCGCGGAAGGCGTGGGCAGCGGCCGGGGCCGGCCGAACTGGGAAGCGAGGTACCGGGGATGACGGGCGCGCATCTGCGTCCTCCGCGAGAAGACCGGGCCGGGGAGGGCATTTCCTGGCGCCTCCGACCGGGCGATACCGGCGACAACACCGACGAACCACGTTGAGTCGTCAGTCGCTAGTCGAAAGTCGTCAGAGTTGGCCCATCGTCTGCCAAATCGCCGACTCATTGAGGATCATCACTTCTATCGACTGACGACGAACGACTGACGACTTCGACGACTGCGAACGGTGTTTGCCCTCGCCCCTGGTCCGCGGGCATCGCGCCGCGCCCACGAGCGCCTTCGTACCGTCCCGAATAGTGGTCGGGACGACCTCCGGAGTTCGCACATCATACCCGAGGATTGCCCCGCGGGGCCGCACGCACCACCGGGGAGGTTTCCCTCGCACCATGACAACGTGCGACGGGATCGGTTCGTTTCGCGCGGAGGTGGGGAACTGACAGGGCTGCCACCGCATGGGGGGAGCGCCCCGTGCGCTCCCGGCATGCAGGTAGGCACAGGTGCCGAACCCAGGCGGGTTGCCCGTGGGAAACGGGAGCGAACGGGGCGCTCCCCTCCATTAAACTCGCGGTGATTGGCTACGCCGAGGCACGCCGCAATCGCGCTTTCGGGTCGGCCGGTTTGAGCAACTTCGCCTCCCGTGCTTCGGCGAGGGCGAGGGCGAGGGCGCCGTGGCAGGCGAGACCGCGGGCGAGGCGAAGTTCTTCGACGCCGAGTGAGAACGCCGTCCCGTTGCGGTCGGCAAGCAGGTACCCGAAGGCCCGATCGCCGAAGCGGAGGGGCACGACCAGGAGCGAAGGCAGGTGCCGGAACGGAAGCGGGATGCGGGTGCCGTGTTTGGCCACCTCGACGACGACGGCCCCGTCGGCCTTGCGGATGATGCCCGCGAATTGGGGATGGTCTTTGAGTTTGATTTCCTCGGGAAGATCGGCCAGCGGCGAGCCGTAGGCGGCCAACAGGCGGGCGACGCCCTGGTCGCTGTCCGCGCCCCAGATGGCGACCCGCTTGAGTTGAAGCGCGGTCGCGAGGCGCTCGCAGATCAGACCGAGTGTGGTATCGATGGGGAGCTCCCGGCTGGTGAGTTCGGCGATCTCGAGCAACGCGGCCAGGTGGCCGGCGAGCTGGACGCGTTCGGCGGAGGCGAGATCGATCAGCGCCGGTTTGGCGTCGGGAACGGGGGTGCGGTGGCGGTACTGCATCGGCGCCCGATCGTATTTCGGCCGCCAGGCCTGGAGATCGGTCTTGGTGATGAAGACCATCTTGCCGATCCGCTTGGCCGGCAAGACACCACGGCGCACGGCGCGGGAAACCGTGTGGTAAGACACGCCCTTCAACCGTGCGGCTTCGCCCATGGTGTAGACATCGTTGTTACTACCCCGCGCAGGCGCGAGGACCCCGGTCGCGTCGGAAACCACGGACCACCTCCGTCGTTGTCGCTGCTTGTACGTAGGCCAATCTTACCACCCATTGTTCCCATCTGCATAGCAATACCCAGGTTTTATCTCAACATCAAATCCCAACCGGGCCACGGCCGTGGTAGCCCGGCGCCGCTTCGTGGGGACGCGTGCGGTCATCCCGAGATGGAAAGATCCCCGAGAAGGGTCTCGACGGCGGAGACCTCGGGTGGCAAGCCGTTGCGGTCGAGGAAGATGTGGGTCGCACCGATCTCGGCCAACCTGTGCAATCGCTCCCGCACGACGGCCAACGGTCCGACCACGGCCAGGTGGGCAACCAACTCGGTCGGGATGGCCCGGCGGGCCGTGGCCAGATCGCCCTGTCGCCGCAACTCGGGGAACCCCCCACCGCGCTCAAGGATTTCGTCCGTCTTCATCGCAGCGCGCACGCGTGCGACGATGCCGGGGATGTCGAATTCGGAAGCCGTCAACAGGCGATCCATGCCGGGTAGGGTGTGGACGGTCGCGATGAATCCCTTTTTGCGTTCGAGCACCGGTTCGGGGTTGTCGGTCACGTGAACCGAGGAGTTGACGCAGAACGCGAGCGTGGCGGGATCGCGCCCCGCCTCGGTGGCGCTGGCGCGAACGCGGGCGATGGCGTCCGCCAGGTATTCGGGCGAGGCCAGCTCGTTGAACAACACGCCGTCCGCCCGACGCCCGGCCAGTGCCAGGGCTTTCGGTCCGACGGCGGCGAGGTAGATGGGCGGACGATCGAGCGGGACGATCGAGCGTTCCCACTCGTGGATCGCCAGCGGTCCGGCGGCCGACGCGCGATGGGGCGGTTTCCACCACTGGTCGAGGAGGTCGAGCGTCTCTTCGAGGAGTGCGAGCGGGCTGTGGACCGGAATCCCGAGGGCGTGGGCATACCACTCGGGTTGGCCGCGACCGAGTCCGAGGAAGGCGCGGCCGTTGCTCAGGCGATCGATCGTCGCGACCGAAGCGGCGATGAGGTTCGGATGCCGATGGTACGGGTTGGTGACGCCGGTGCCGAGCCGGATTCGTGTCGTCGCCTGCGCCAAGGCGCCGAGGCAGGCGAACGCATCCCAACCTTCAGGGTCTTCGTTCAGCCAGACCGAATCGAATCCGGCCTCGTCGGCCAGCCGGGCATAGCGGACGGTTTGGGCCACCGCGGCCGCCGGCTCGCCTCTCGTCCAGGCGAGATGATCGAGGGTAAGGGCGAATTTGAGAGGGCGGGCCGGTGTCACTCGCGGGCTCCGTCGCCATCGGGCACGGGCGGACACGGAGGTCCGCCCCTACGGAGGCTCGCGACTCGTAGGGGCGG
>DATBFX010000337.1:0-2571 GCA_036558305.1 Thermomicrobiales bacterium
ACCCTTGAGACGGATGGCCGCGCGCTGGATCGCTTCGACGGCGGCGATCATCGCCGCGACGCCGCCCTTCATGTCGACCGCACCGCGGCCCCAGACCCTGCCGTCGGCGATCTCGGCGCCGAACGGATCGTGGGTCCAGGCAGCAGGATCGCCGGCCGGAACGACGTCGATGTGGCCGTTGAGGATCAGGGAGCGACCGCCCTCGCCGCCGGTGCCTTTGAGGGTGCCGACGACGTCGGGCCGACCAGGGTAGACGTCCCACCGGTCGGTCGTGAATCCGAGGTTCTTGAGCCGTGCCCCGACGATGTCCTGGCAATCGGCTTCGGCGCCGGCGGCGATACCCGCCAGTTTCGGATTCTCGGTCGGGATGCGGACCAACTCCTGGAGGAAGGCGATCGTCGCCGGTTCGAGGGCGGTCGCCTCCTGGCGGAGACGGTCGACGAGATCTACGGGAATGACACTCGATTGATGGACAGGCATGCGATGTTCCACCAAATCCGTAGGGGCGGACCGCCGTGTCCGCCCGGCTCAAAGGCACGAACGCCGCCTTCTCGAACAGGGCGGACAGCGCCCGGAGGGCACCCGGTCCGCCCCTACGACGCGTCAGACCATCACATCGCCGCCGTTGGGGCCGAGGGTCTGGCCGACGTAGTAGGTGGAGTCGTCGGAGGCGAGGAAGACGGCGGTTGGGGCGACTTCCTCGACGGTGCCGAGGCGACCGATCGGGAGGGTGTCGGCAAAGCGGGCTTCTTCTTCCGGGTCGGGGGGACCGGTGCGGGGGACGATCCCGGTGGCGATGGGGCCGGGGGCGATGCAGTTAGCGTAGACGTTGTGGCGGCTGACTTCGAGGGCGAGGACGCGGGTGAAGGTGATGATGCCGGCTTTGGCGGCGCAGTAGTGGGCGAGCCCGGCGCGTCCCTTGTAGGCGAGTTGGGAGGCGATGTTGATGATCTTGCCGCTGCGACGCTCCAGCATTTGAGGCAGGACCAGGTGCGTGGTGTAGAACGTGCCGCGCAGGTGGGCGGCGATCATCTCGTCCCAGGCCGCGACCGGCATCTCGGCGATCGGAAAGATGTTGAGAAATCCGGCGTTGTTGACCAGGATGTCGATCCGCCCGAATGCCGCCATCGCCGCGGCGACCATCCGCTCGATCTCGTCGGTCTGACCGATGTCTCCCTGGATCGCCACCGCCTTTCGTCCCATCCCCTCGATCGCGGCCACCAGCGACTCCGCCGCCGCGGAACTCTTGTTGTAATTGCAGGCCACGTCCGCGCCCTCGCGCGCGAAGGCCAGCGCGATCTCCCGCCCGATTCCACGGCTCGCGCCGGTCACGAGCGCGATCTTCCCGTCCAGCTTGCCCACGCATCCCCCCACTTCAACTGACGACTGACGACTGACGACTCACCGCGTTCTCAGCCGGGGGTCGAGCGCATCGCGCAGCCCCTCGCCGAGGAGGTTGACCGAGATGACGGTCAGCATGATCGCGAGACCGGGAAAGGTGCTCATCCACCAGGCTTCGCGCAGGTAGTCGCGACTGGTGGCCAGGTCGAGACCCCATTCTGGGTTCGGCAGTTGCGCGCCGAGACCGAGGAAGCTCAGCGAGGCGCCGATCAAGATGGACCAGGCCATGCCGAGGGTGGAGAGGACCATGATCGGGGCGAGGACGTTCGGGAAGATGTGGCGGACGATGATGCGGCCATCGCGCGCCCCGATCACGCGGGCCGCGTCGACGTAGGCATTCTCCCGCGCCGAGAGGACCTGACCGCGCACCATGCGCGCGTAGGACGGAATCAGCGAGATGCCGACGGCGATCATCGCGTTGCGCAGGCCGGGACCGAGGGCCGCCACGATCCCCAACGCGAAGAGGATACCGGGGAAGGCGAGTTGGATGTCGATCAGGCGCTGGATGGTCAGGTCGAGCCAGCCGCCGTAGTAGCCGGTCACCAAACCGAGGGTCGTCCCCACCGAGCCGGCGATCACGATCGCGAGGACGGCGACCTGGAGCGACTGGCGCGAACCGACGATGATCCGGCTCAAGACATCGCGTCCGAACTGATCGGTGCCGAGCAGGTTGGCCCGGCTCGGCGCCTGCAGCACCCGACCGTAGTTCTGCTTGATCGGGTCCTCCGGCGCCAACCGCGGCGCGAAGACCGCCATCAGCACGATCAGCGTCAGGACGACTCCGCCCGCAATCGCGGCTTTGTTGCGGGCAAGGCGGCGGAGCGCCTTGGCGGCTTCGCTGTGCTCGGTCGCGAGCCGCAGGTTGCGCGGCCGCACCACCAGTTGCCGTGTTTGCTCCGCCATCCGTGTCACCCGTTCCGTGGCGCGACGCCGGGGTTAGTCGTCAGTCGTCAGTCGTCAGAACGCCATTCTGTCCGTCTGTCCGTCTGTCCGTCTGTCCGTCTGTCCGTCTGTCCGTCTCTCTAACGACTAACGACTAACGACTAACGACTAACGACTCAGGCGTAGTGAATCCGTGGGTCGAGGAACGAATAGCTCAGGTCGACCAGAAGATTGAGCACGACGTAGGTGACCGCCCCGACGAGGACGATCCCCTGGACGAGCGGAAAA
>DATBFX010000338.1:0-2507 GCA_036558305.1 Thermomicrobiales bacterium
CGCCGGGAATCTGGCATTCTGGCTCGCCGGCGACCGCCTGGCGGGGGACCCATTGACCACCGCCGCGGCCGGGCAGAGCCAGAAGCTGGTGCTTGCCACGGCCGGCGGCGCCGGCAAGGTGCTCGTCGCCACCCGCGACAACACCGTGATGCTGGTCGCCGGCGACCAGGTCGCTGCCTCCGCCCAACTCGACAAGGTGGTCGGCGCCGCCGCCGTTTCGGCGGATGGCAGTCGGGTCTACGTCGGCACCTCGGACGGCGTCGTCCACGTGCTCGACGGCGCCCTGAACGAGCAGAACACCTTCACGGTCGAGGGACGGGTGGTCGGGCTGGCGGTCTCCCCATCCGGCGGTCTGTTCGTCGGGCATGGCACCGGCGCCTTCGGCGAGCGCTACTTCGTCAGCTACTTTCCCACCGCCGACGGCACCGCCGCCTCCACCTACCAGGTGGGGGTTCCGATCGGCGTGCTGACCGCGTTCGGCGACGCGGCGCTCTACGGCACCGACGATTCTCGGGTCGGGCTGATCCAGGCCGGGGCTGCCGCGCCCGCCTGGGAAACGACCCTGGCCCACCCGATCACCCGCGTCCTCGGTCTGCCCGATCAAGATCGCGTCCTCGCCGGCACCAAAGAGGGCGAGCTCTCCTTCCTCGACGGCCAGGGCCAACTCCTCTGGACGACCGAGATCGGACCCTACCCGGTGCGCGGCCTCGCTTTCGATCCCGAGTCCGCAACCTCCTTCGCCGGTGACTCGCGCGGCAACCTGGCGGCGGTCGGCGCAAACGGCGCCCTCCAACACACCGAGCCGGTCGTCGACTCCGACCTCGAGGCGATCCTGCCGGCGGCCGGCGGCGACTTCCTGATCGTGCCGCGCGACGGGTCCTGGCTCACCCTCCATCCCGACGCCCTGGACGCAACGCGACTCGCCGGACGCCTGCGCACCGGCTGGATCGCCTTCGATGCCGCGTTGGTGCTGGCCGCCATCGTCGCCGCCGTCGTCGCGGTCGAGCGTTGGCGGCTGAAGGCCCGCCGCCAGTTGCGAGACGCCAATCGCGGGAGGGTCGCCTATCTGCTCCTCCTGCCGGCCATCGCCCTCATCCTCGCCTTCAGCTACTACCCCGCCGGGCTCGCCTTCTACTACTCGCTGACCAACTACAGTCTGCGCAACGTCACCGAGTTCGTCGGGCTCGACAACTACCGCGCCGTCCTCTTCCACGACCGCTACTTCCGCACCGGCATCACCAACATGATCATCCTCGTCGGTACCAGCGTGCTCAAGACGATCACGCTGCCGCTGCTGGTTGCCGAGCTCGTCTTCTGGCTGAAGAATTCGGTGCATCAGTACGTCTTTCGCACCCTCTTCGTGCTGCCGGCGGTCGTTCCCGACCTCGTCTTCGTGCTGATGTGGCGGCAGGTCTACGACCCCAACACCGGACTCCTCAACCAACTGCTCGCTTCGACCGGTTTGAGCCGGTTCCAGCATGCCTGGCTGGGCGAGGACCGGACGGCGATCTGGGCGATCGTCGGGGTCGGGTTCCCCTTCGTCAGCGCCTTCGCCTTCTTGATCTTCCTCGGGGGATTGCTCAACATCAACGGCGAGTACTTCGATGCCGCCAAGGTCGACGGCGCCCGCTGGTGGCAACGGCTGATGCACCTCGACCTGCCGTTGTTGCTGCCCCAGTTCCGCATCTTGCTTTTCTTCGCCATCGTCGGCACGGTCCAGGGATTTGCCAGCATCTTCATTCTGACCCGCGGCGGTCCCGGCACCGCCACCTACGTGCCGGCGCTTCAGATGTATCTGCGGATCGCCGACGGCGACTTCGGCTACGCCTCGGCGATCGGTGTCGTGCTCTTCGTCGTGATCATGATCCTGACGGTCTTCGTCCTCCGCTTCCGACGCAACGAGGCGGTCGAGACGACGTAGGCAAAAGGCAAGGAAGACCGCGATGGCGGCGTCCGGACAACCGTTGACGGAACCAGGCCAGCGCGCCGCGACGCGGGCAGCGACCCGCCCACGCTTCGCGCGTCTCGGGCCGATGTTCAGCACGGCAGCGCAGTATGGCGCCCTCCTTGTGCTGCTCTTCCTCTCCTTCTTCATCGTGCTTCTGATGATCGCACTCTCCTTGCGGCGAACCGTGCTGATCTACGTCGACTTCTGGGCCCTGCCCTGGCCCCCGATCTGGGACAACTACCACAACGCAATCCTCGACCTCGTCCCCTCACTTCTGCGCACGCTCTACGTCTGCGTGGCGTCGATCGTCGGCATCCTGGCGATCTCCTGCGCCGCGGCCTACGCCTTCGCCCGGCTCCGCTTTCCGGGGCGGGATCTGCTCTTCTACCTCGTCCTCGCCGTCTTGATGATCCCCGGCGTCATCCTGCTGACCCCGAACTTCATCATCGCCAGCAAGTACGGTCTGCGCGGTTCGCTCTGGGGTTTGATCGTCTTCTACATCGCCGGCGGGCTCCCCTTTGGGGTCTTCCTGATCACCACCTTTTTCCGCAGCCAACCG
>DATBFX010000339.1:0-2299 GCA_036558305.1 Thermomicrobiales bacterium
GCACGGTGCTGCTTCTGCCGATCGCGGTCGATGACGGGCTGTTCTCGACCGGTGACGGACACGCGGTGCAGGGCGACGGCGAGGTTGCGGGGCCGGCGCTGAACTGCCCGATGCAGGTGGAAATGGAGTTCCGACTGTATCCCGAGCTGCGTCTGGCATTGCCCCGGGCGCGCCAAACCGGTGCCTGGCTGACCTTTGGTTTCGGCCGCAGCCTCGACGAAGCGGCGGCGATCGCAACGGTGGAGATGGTCAGGCTGATGGGAGAGCGTTACGGCTACTCACCACGCCAGGCCTTGTCGCTTGCCAGCCTTGTCGTGGACCTGCGCATCACCCAGATGGTCAACGGGGTGCGCGGCGTCCATGCCGTTCTGCGTGACGACTCGATCGAACAGCGCACGCAGCCGAAGGCATGAAAGCGACTTTCATCACGGCGGACGTGGCTTGAGGTCGGCTTCGCCCGCAGGATTGCCCTTGCGGTCGTTTCGGCGCCATCCGCCGCCGTATCACAGGAACATCAAGACCGAGTCGCCCGAGGGAGCAGTGTGGAGCTGGATGATGCCCTCCGCGGCCGGGTCGGCGTCGGTGTTGAGTTGGATGAAAGTGTCGGTGATGTTGGTGAACCAGTTGATCTGGCCCGGCGCCGTGAACGCCGCGGTGCCGACGAAGGTGAAGTTTTGGTCGCCACCCAGTATCTCGTCGGCGTCGATGTTGGTGAAGTGGAGCACGTCGCCCTCCGCACTGCTGTAGTCGACGACGTCGTCCGAGCCGACCTCGGCGATGGACGACCACAGGAACGCGTCGGCGCCGCCGTTGCCGCGCAACGTATCGATCCCCAGGCCGCCGGCGATGACGTTCGCGCCGTTGTTGCCCGTGATGGTGTTGTGGTGGTCGTTGCCGACGAGATCGATCGCGGTCGCCGCGGTCGGATCGGTGGTCTCGAGGACCTCGACCTCGGAGCCGGGCGCCAGGCTGTAGCTCACGCTGGTCCGGACTTGGTCGAATCCCTGCCCGACCGCCTCGGACACCACGTCGCCGCCGGCATCGACGATGTAGATGTCGTTGCCAAAACCGCCGATCATGGTGTCGCCGGCAGCGCCGCCGTCGAGGGTGTCGTCACCGCCATCGCCGCGCAGCAAGTCCGGGCCGTCCATGCCCTCGAGCGTGTCGTTGCCGTTTCCGCCACGGAGGACGTCGCCGCCCCCGAAGCCCTTGAGCGCGTCGTTGCCGTCCATGCCCATGAGCTCGTTGAAACCATCGTCTCCCCACAGGACGTCGGCGTAGATCGAACCGGTGAGGTTTTCGATCTCCTCGAAGGTATCTCCCTCGGCGTCGCCGCCTGCTCCTGAGTTGTCGTAGAGCAGGGCGGTCACACCCTCGGGTGAGTCATAGTAGGAAGCCGTATCGTTCCCGTTCCAGCTGCCGATGAGAGCGTCGGCACCGCCTCCGCCTTTGAGCGTGTTATTGCCCGATTGGCCATACAAGGCGTCGTCGCCGTCCCCGCCGTCGAGGAAGTCGTCGCCGGACAGTCCGGACAGCGAGTTGTCGCCGTCGTCGCCGACGAGCGCGTCGTCGTACGGGCTGCCGATGAGATTCTCGATGCTGAAGTAGGTGTCGCCTTCGGCGTCGCCGCCGACCCCCGCTCCGGCGGCGAGGCTCGCAACAATGCCGGCGGTCGAGGTGAAGTAGCTCGCCGAGTCGTAACCTGTGCCGCCGTTGAGAAAATCGGCGCCGGTGCCGCCGACGATATAGTCATCGCCGCCGAGGCCGTAGATCGAGTCATTGCCGCCGTAGCCGTAGATGAGATCGTAGCCGCTGGTGACGCCATCGAATACATCGATTTTTTCGGAGGCGTTCGTTCCTTCGACGAAATTGCCGTCGCCCATACTGGGAAAGTTTTCGACGCTGAATTCGAGGATGCTGGTGCCGTGGTCGCCATAGGGCCTGTCGGCAGCGCCCAACAGCACGTCGGCGTGCCCGAAGTTGCCACTCCCGGCATTTTCGTGGATCGCGATTTGCTTAAGATTGTTCGCGCTCTCCATCGGTGCGCTTGGATCGCCGACCGCGTCGTCCGCGTACTCCGGGACATCGGGCGCGGCGTTGCCTGAGCGCACGGTCAAGACGCCACGGTTAAAAAAAGCCCGGACCGCCATTTTAGCCTCCTCGTGTTTTGCCGCTCGAGGCGGGCGGATGGCGTCGCAAGCGACTCGAGGCGCGCGGCGCCATCTGCCGCCGCGTCACAGGAACATCAGGACCGAGTCGCCCGGGGGCGCGGTGTGGAGCTGGATGATGCCCTCCGCGG
>DATBFX010000340.1:0-4818 GCA_036558305.1 Thermomicrobiales bacterium
CGTCGGGCCGGCTTGACGGCGGAGCTCGTCGAGAGAACGGCCGTCGCCGATGATCTTGAGGGGCAGGCGGAGCCGGGCGCAGGCGTCGACGGCGAGGTCGACGCGTTTGTGGGGAACGAGCCGGGAGATGACGAGGAACCACGGCTCGGGATCGGGTGGGTCGCCGGTGGGCGCGTAGCGGTCAAGATCGATCGGTGGGTAGACGACGGTCGATTCTCGTCCGTAGATCGCTTTGATACGACGTTGGACGTTGCGGGAGTTGGCGAGGTAGCGATCGACGCGTGCGGCGTTGCGGCGGTCGGTTCTGCGAAGCCAGGCAAAGAGGGGCGGCGTCAGCTGCTTGGCAATCGGTGGGAGCCGGGCCGGACCGAGATAGCCCTGATCGCGGTAGAGGAAGCGGGCGGGACTGTGGCAGTAGCAGACGAGTGTGGCGTCGTTGCGCACGACAACACCGTGTGCCCAGGCGCTCGAGTCGGCGATGACGAGGTCGAATTCGCGAAGCGCCTGCTCGAACGACCGAAAGGCGGAGGGATAGAGGGGAAGGAGCACTCGGTGCACCCGTGGGGCGAGCGGAAGGTGCTGGAGCGGACTGGTGCGAATCTGCCAGGAGCCGAACGACGGTGGGAGGGAGGAGAGGTCAGAGATCGAAGTGAAGACCGGTGCCTCGGGGAAGAGTTCGTGGAGGGCTTCGAGGACGCGCTCGGCACCGCCGTATTGCGTCAGGTAGTCGTGGACAAGCGCAACCCGCACCGGTGCCCTCGAACGAATGTGCTACGATATCGCCCTTCGCCCCGCGTCGTGAACGGTCCGCCTCAGTATAGTCGTCCGAACGAGGCGGCCGGCCGGCGTGCCCGAGCTGAGTGCGAGGAGGGAACTCGTTGAACGGTCCGAAGGGCGGGACGGCGGCCAGTCGATCGTATCAGACAGGGAGTTCGGAACCGATCACGGTCGAAGAGGCGCGCCTGCTCTCGCTGGCGGCGCAACGGCTCGATCTGGTGCCGCGGCCGACGTCACCGCCCGACAAGACCGCGATCCTGGAGATGATTCGCACGCTGGGATCGGTCCAGCTCGATTCGATCAGCGTCGTGGCGCGATCGCACGAAACGGTGTTGTGGAGCCGGCTCGGCGCGTTCGACGTGACGCTGGTGGCCGAGCTGTACCATCCGGATCGGGGAGTGGCGGAGTACCTGGCGCACGCGGCGGCGATCGTGCCGGTCGAGTTGATGCCCTATTTCCGGCGGCGGATGGCGCGCTACAAGGACCCGTCGTCGGATCTCTTCGCGTCCTGGCAGCCGGACCCCGACGTCAATCAGACGGTGGTGGCGACGATCCGGGAGCGGGGACCGTTGCCGTCGCGCGCGTTCGAGCGGCCGGAAGGGCCGCGACCGGCGGCCTGGAGTTGGTGGGGAGGGAAGCCCGCCAAGAAGGCGCTCGACTACCTCTGGACGTGCGGGGACCTGTCGGTCTTGAAACGGGAGGCGGGGTTCCAACGGGTCTACGAGTTGACGGAGCGGTTGCATCCGGAGTTTCATCGCGGGGAGTTGCCATCGGAAGAGGAGCAACGCCGATTCTTCGTCGGACGCGCGCTTTCGGCGATGGGTGTGACGACGGCGCGGTGGGCGGCGGATTACTTTCGGACCGGGGGGAGGACGCACGTCGCACTGAAGGATGCCGGAGCCGAGTTGGTCGCGTTAGAGGCGGAAGGTCTGGCGGTGCCGGTGTCGCTTCCGATTTCGGCCGAGCGTGCCTGGATGGACCCGGTGCTCTTGCCATTGCTCGCCGAGATCAGGGCGGGTGGTGTGGAAGCCACGCGGACGACGCTGCTTTCGCCGTTCGATAGCCTGATCTGGTATCGACAGCGAACGCTGACGCTCTTCGACTTCGACTACCGATTGGAGAGCTATACGCCGGCTCCGAAGCGGCGATACGGGTACTACACGCTGCCGATCTTGCATCGCGGCCGACTGGTTGGCCGGCTGGATCCGAGTTACGACCGCAAGCGACGGCGGTTGACGGTGAAGGCGATGCATTTGGAGCCGGGAATTGAGGCGACGGGGGAGCTTGCGGAGGGGATGGCGGCGTCGCTTCGGGAGTACTGCGCGTTCTTGGGCGGGACCGAGGTTGAGGTGGTCCGGACGTCGCCAGACGGATTCCGGGGGCAGGTTGCTCGGAGTCTGTAGCAGTCCGCGTCACCTCGGAACCCGGAGTTTATGATCGTCGCAGGTTTGTTTCGGCCATGGCGGCGGTGGACCCCGGGTTGAAGCCAGGGACTGAAGTGACGACGCCCAGGGGGCACCCGCCTCCGGGGTTAGGACGCAGGCGTGCGCCTTGCAATGGGGTTGCCGGGGACAAGGGAGAGGGCAGTGAGGGACGTTCTCCCAGGGCATCGTTTTCGGTGCACGTGGGTGCAGCCTTCCGGCGAGACGATCGGGTGCTATGATCCCGCGACGCTTCTGACGAGTCGCCGGCACCCAGCGTGGCGGTGAAAACGAGGGAACGCGATGCCAACGAATCGGCGGTACGACGCCGTCGTGATCGGCGGTGGACACAACGGGTTGGTGGCGGCGTGCTATCTGGCGGGCGCCGGGCTCAATGTTTGTGTGCTGGAGCGGTACAAGGAGGTGGGGGGCGCGGCGATCTCGGAGGAGATCGTGCCGGGGTTCACCTTTTCGGTGGGCTCGTACGTGTTGTCGCTGGCGCCGAGGCAGATTTTGGAGGAGTTGGGGGCGTTTGCCGAGGGGATCGAATTCGTCGAGCGCAACCCGCGTTTCTTCGCGCCGTTCCCCGACGGGTCGTCGCTGACGTACTGGAACGACCACCAACTCTGGCTCGATCAGATCCGGCGCATCTCGCCGAAGGACGCGGCGGCCTACGACCACTACGACGCCTTCTTGGAGCGCGCCTGCCGGGTGATGGACAAGTTCATCCTGCGCCGGCCGCCGTCGTGGGCGGAGGTGGCGGCCGAGTTCCGGACACCGGAGGATGCGCTGATTTTCCAGAAGTTTTACCTGGGGTCGGCCGCCGACATCGCGGAGTACTTTTTCGAGAGCGAGCAGATGCGGGCGGTGGTGGCGGCGACCGGGATCATCGGGACGTTTCGCGGGCCGCGTGATCCGGGGACCGGCTACGTCAAGCTCTACCACTCGATGGGGATGTCGACGGGACACCGGGGGCGGTGGACGTACGTGCGCGGCGCGATGGGGGCGATCACCCAGGCGCTGGCGAGGGCTGCGCGCCGGCGCGGGATCACGATCCGGACCGATGCGGAGGTTGCGCAGATCCGGGTTGAAAATGGACGCGCGGTCGGCGTGGCGTTGCAGAGCGGCGAGGAGATCGACGCGGGCGTGGTGCTGTCGAACGCCGATCCGAAGCGGACGTATCTGAAGCTGGTCGACGGCAAGGAGTTGCCGGAGGAGTACCGACGGGCGATCGAGGCGATCAAGATCGAGAGTCCGGTCGTGAAGATCAACATGGCGGTGCGGGAATTGCCGCGATTCGCGGCGCTGCCGGACGATCCGGAGAAGCAGCGGCAGGGGAGCACCGGCGGGTTGTTCATCGCACCGTCGATCGACTACATGCAGCGGGCCTACCTCGACGCGCGGGCAGGGCGACCGGCCGCGCATCCGTTCATGAACATCCACATGCAGTCGGCGGTCGATCCGTCGGTGGCGCCGCCGGGGCTGCACACGATCTCGATCTTCACGCAGTACTTCCCCTACACGCTGGCCGAGGGGACGTGGGACGAGCGGCGGGAGGAGATCGCCAACCACGTGATCCAGGAATTTGGGAAGTACGCGCCGAACATCCCGGATGCGATCATCGGCAAACAGGTGTTGGCGCCGCCGGATCTGGAAGCCCGGTTCGGGCTGACGGGCGGCCACATCTTCCACGGCGAGTTGGTACCGGAGCAGGCGTTCGACTTGCGGCCGGTACCCGGTTCGTCGTCGTACGAGGGTCCGATCGGAGGACTGTTCTTGTGCGGTTCGGGCGCCTGGCCGGGCGGCTGCGTGATGGGCGCGCCCGGTCACAACGCGGCGCACGAGGTGATCGGCCGGTTTCGCGACGTGGGGCGCGTCGCGTAGCGGGGCGGAAGGCGGAGGGCGGAAGGCGGAAGGAGTACGAACCCGTTCTCCCCGCCCTCCGCCTTCCGCCTTCCGCCCTTCATCTCCAGGAGACTCACGTGAAGGTGCTGATTTCGGCGGACATGGAGGGGACGTGCGGAGTGGCGTCGTGGGTGCAGGTGACGCCGCCCGAGGACGGGAACGGGCGGCCCGTGTCGCAGGTGGAGTACGATCGGGCCCGGTTGCGGATGACGCGGGAGGTGAACGCGGCGATCGAGGGGGCGCTGGCGGGCGGGGCCGAGGAGGTGGTCGTCAACGACAGCCACGACGGGATGCGGAATCTGGTTCCGGAGGAGTTGCACCCCGCGTGCCGGTTCATCAGCGGGAACGACAAACCGCTGGGGATGATGCAGGGGGTCGATCTCGACGGGATCGGGGCGGTCTTCTACACGGGGTACCACGCGAAGGCGGGGACGCCGGACGCGCCGCTGGCCCACACCTGGACGGGATGGGTCAACGACGTGCGGATCGACGGGAAATCGACGGGCGAATTCGGGATCAACGCGGCGGTGGCCGGGCACTTCGGCGTACCGGTGGTGCTGGTGACGGGGGACGTCAAGGCGGTGGCGCAGACGCGGGCGTACGTGGGGGACCAGGTCGTCGGTGTGGTGGTGAAGGAGGGGCTGTCGACGTTTTCGGCGCTGCACCTGCATCCGGCGCGGGCGCAGGAGTTGATTCGCCAGGGTGCCGAGGAGGC
>DATBFX010000341.1:0-71925 GCA_036558305.1 Thermomicrobiales bacterium
AGCGGGAACCCGCGCGGGAGGAAGACGTCGGCCGTGGCCGGAAACCGGCTCAACACCGGCATCGCCGCCGCGACGCCCCAGGCGAGCGTCACGTCGACCTCGAACCCTTCCTCCGCGAAGCGGATCGCCGGTGCGAGGGCCTCGTGGAGGGGCACGGTCCCGAATCGCTCCAGGGCGAGGGCGAGTCCGCGGACGGCGCCGGGGATCGAGGCGGCGCGGTGGCCGATGACATTGGCGTCGTCCTTGACTTTGCGCCAACCGTAGGAGATGGCGCCGATGCCTTCGTCCAATTCGAACGTGTCGGGGCCGGCGGCGAGCGGTGCGTCCATCGCGTAGTCGACGACGGTGGTTCTGCCCTTGGCGGTCTCGTGGACGACCATCATGCCGCCGCCGCCGAGGCCGCTGCTCCCCGGTTCGACGACGCCGAGGGCAAACGCCATCGTCACCGCGGCGTCGACGGCGTTGCCGCCGCGGCGCAGCACGTCGAGTCCGACGTGCGCCGCCCGCGGTTCGCGGGCGACGACCATACCATGCTCGCCGACCGCCTCGTCTTTCGCGATCCGCCAAGTGCTCTCCGACATGCCGATCCGCTTGCCTCCATCGCCACCGGCCCGTTCCCCTCTCCCGCGCACCGGGAGAGGGGGCAGGGGGTGAGGGTCGCTCTTACTGCTGCAACCAGACCGATTCGAAGTGCAGGAACTGGCGCAGACCGACTTTGAATCCCTGCACCGCCGGCGACGCCGCACACAAGATCGGTCGCTCGTGGAGGACGAAACCGGGCGAGGCCTCCTGGACGATCTCCTGCATCCGGAAGTAGATCTGCTTGCGGGCATCTTGATCGACCGTCGCCCGTCCCTTCTTCAGCAGGTCCAGGAACTCGTCGTCCTTCCAGCCCATCGCGCCGCCGTCGGCGGTGCTGATGTCGTAGTCGGTCAGGATCAGGTCGGGGTCGTCGCCCGGCAGTTCCCCGGTCATCCCGAGTTGGAAATCGTGGTTGGTGAGGACCTCCGTTACCCAGACACCGATCTCCTTGGGGACGATCTCGATGTCGATGCCGATGTCGGCCATGTTCGCCTGGAAGATCTGGGCGAGGTCGGCGTACTCGGCCCGGCTCGTGATGTGCTTGAGCTGGAGTTTGAAGCCGTCGCCGTGACCGGCCTCTTGCATCAGCGACTTCGCCTGGTCGAGGTCGCGCTCGTTGAACGAGAGCGCGTTCGGGTTGAACGCCCAGTTCTCGGGCGGAATGAAGTTGGACTTGATGGCGCCGAAGTTGAAGACGACATCGTCGATCGCCTGGCGGTCGATCGCGAAGTTCATCGCCTTGCGCACCCGCGCGTCGCTCAGCAGGGGATCGGTCGTCTTGCAGAGGACGAAGTAGGTGGCCGGAGTGACGCCCTTCGGGAGCGAGAAGACCTGGAACTGCCCGCCCCCCTGGATCTCCTTGGCGCGCGCCAGGGGAAGGGTGTCGGTGAGATCGACGCCGCCGGTCTGGAGGAGGACGATCTTCTGGTTCTCGTCCGGCGTCGGCAGAAACTCGACGCCGTCGAGCAGTGGCAATCCCGGCTTGTAGTAGTTGGGATTCTTGGCGACCTTGACGTGCTGGTTGCGCACCCACTCCACGAAGGTGAAGGGGCCGGACCCGACCGGTTTGGTCTCGTCGAAATTCGGCGCCACGATTTTGAGGTCGGCCAATTGGATGGGGAAGATCGCATTGGGCGCGTCGAGCGTGAACACGACCGTGGACGCGTCCGGCGTCTCCACCTTCGTCACCGGCTTGACGATGATGGTGATCTCTCCCGTCGCCCCGATCGCCGGGTCGTTGAGCCTGTCGATGTTGGCCTTGATCGCGGCCGAGTCGATCGGGCTGCCGTCGTGGAACGTCAAGCCCTGGCGGAGTTTGAACGTCCAGGTGACGCCGTCCGGCGAGTCCCAGGATTCGGCCAGATCGCCCTTCACGCCGTCGCTGAAGTCGTCGTTGATCAGCGCGTCGTAGAGCGCATTGAAGACGTCGATGTCGAACAGGGTGTCGCCCTTGTGGGGGTCGATGGTGTCGGGCTCCGCGCCGAGGGTGACGCGAAGGGTGCCACCGGGCGTGCCCGTGACCTCCGGGGTGGCCTGCGCCAGAACCGATGCGGCGCCGATCGGCAGTGCGGCGCTGCCGGCGACGGCGACTGCCCCGGTCAACAACCGGCGGCGTGTCACGGCTGAGCGCAACAGATCGTCTGCCATGGACCCCTCCTCTCGCTGCGAATCGGACGACCGAACGTGCCGCTGGACCATGAACACCCTCCTTCAGTCCTGTCCCCGTCGGTGCTGGAGTTGGGGATCGAAGGCGTCCCGCAACCCGTCGCCGACGAGGTTCAGACTGAGAACCGCGAGAAAGACGGCCGCGCCCGCGGTCGCCGAGTACCAACCCGACTGCGTCAGGTACCGCCGCCCCGTCTCCAACATTGCGCCCCAGGAGGGCGTCGGCGGCGGCACGCCGAGCCCCAGGAAGGAGAGCGCCGCTTCGGTCAGGATCGCGTCGGCGAAACCGACGGTGATTTGCACCATCAGCGGCGTGAGACAGTTGGGGAGGACCGTGCGGAACATCAGGTAGCCGTGAGCGGCGCCGCAGGCGCGGGCCGCCTCGACGAATTCGCGCTGTTTGACGGCCAGCACGCTGCCGCGGACGATGCGGGCGAACGACGGGATCGAGACGATGCCGATCGCGATCATGGCGTTGAGGAGGGACGGACCGAGGGCGGTGATGATCGCCAGCGCCAGGACGATCGCCGGGAACGCCAGGAGCCCGTCCATCAACCGCATGATGGTCGTATCAAGGCGACCGCCGAAGTAGGCGCCGACCAAACCGAGGAAGGTGCCGATCGTCGCCGCGATCCCCACCGAAACGAGGCCGACCGACATCGAGACCCGCGCGCCGTACATCAATCGACTGAGCAGATCGCGGCCGAGTTCGTCGGTCCCGAGCGGGTGGCTGAGCGACGGCCCCTGGAACCTCATTTTCATCGCGATCGCTTTTGGATCGTAGGGTGCGATGACGGGAGCCAGGATCGCGGTCAAGACGATGACCAAGAAGAGCACGCACCCGAAGAGGGCGGCCGGATCGCGCAGCAGCCGTCCCATGGCCTGGCGCGAGGCCGAGCGGCCCCGGTGCTGCGTGCGCGAGAGACCGGCGGTCGCCGCCGGCGACGGGCTCGGGATCGGGAGCGCGGCAGGTGCCGTCAGTTGGCGAGCGGGGCGTGCCACGTCCGATTTCATGCCCGTGTCCGATAGCCTTCGCGGATGCGCGGATCGATGTAAGCATACGCCAGATCGACCAGGAGGTTGACGAGGACGAAACCGGTGGCGATGAGCAAGACGGCTCCCTGGACGACGGCGATGTCCCGCTGCGTGATCGACTGCACCATCAGCCAACCGACACCCGGCCAGGAAAAGATCTGTTCGACCACGACCAGGCCGCCGAGGAGTTGCGCGAACTGCAAACCGACGATGGTGACGAAGGGGATGAGCGCGTTGGCGAGGGCGTGCCGGACAACGACGATCCGGCTTTGGAGCCCCTTGGCGTAGGCCGTGCGTACGTAGTCCTGCCCGATCACGTCGAGCAGACTCGACCTGAGAAAGCGCATCTGCACCGCCGCCAGCGTCGCGGCCAGGGCGAGGACGGGCAACGCCGCGTGGCGCAGGTTGTCGACCGGGTCCTTGGTGAAGGGAACGAAGCCGGCCGGGGGGAACCACCGGACGCGCACCGCCAGACCAAGGATCAGCAAAATCGCCAGCCAGTAGCGGGGTATGCAGTAGCCGGCCAGGGCGATGATGCGGGAGACCTGATCGATCCAACTGCCGCGCCGGAGGGCCGCGAGCGTCCCGATCGGGACCGAGACCACCAGACTGAGCAGGACTCCGAGCGAGGCGAGTTCGAGGGTGGCAGGGAATTTCTCGAGGACGAGCGAGAAGACCGACTGCCCGTTGATGTACGAGGTGCCGAGGTTGCCCCGCGCGGCCTTGCCGAGCCACGCGACGTATTGCACGTAGACGGGCCGGTCGAGTCCGAGTTCGTGGCGCAGGCTGGCCACCGAAGCCGGATCGGCGGTCATGCCCAATCGTGCCGTCGCCTCGTCGCCGGGGACGAGTTTGAAGATGAAAAAGACCAACGCCGAGATGACGAGCAAGACGGGCACCAACTGGACGACTCGTTGCAGCACGTAGGTCGACATCAGACGCTGCTCCTGGATCGACGGAGATGCTAGCCGAAATTCGTTGCGTGCGCTCGCATCGTCAGCGGCGGTGCCGGCGGGCAATAATGGGCGGCGCGCCAAGATTGTCGCGGCGCCAACGCGATCGGCGCATCCATGCACGGCGTCTGGATCGCGAGACAAACGGGGAATCGGTGATGCGCCTTCGCGTCGGTTGTCAATTCGCTTACGAGTCGCCGGCGCCGACGCCCGCGGTCGTGCTCGTCCGCCCCCATCCGGCGCCGGACCATCGGATCGTCCGCGAGGAATGGACGATCGACCCGGAGACACCGAGTCACGGATACCTCGATCTGTTTCAGAACCGGTGCGAGCGGTTGGTTCTGCCCACCGGTTGGTCGACGCTCCGGTACGACGCCGTGGTCGAGGTCTCGGGTGAACCGGATCCGGTCGCGCCGGATGCGGCTCAACTCCCGGTCGAGCAGTTGCCTGACGAGACGCTGGTCTACACCCTGGCCAGCCGCTACTGCCAGACGGAGACGCTCTCGCAGGTCGCCTGGCACCTGTTCGGGCAGTCGTCGCCCGGGTGGGCGCGGGTGCAGGTCGTTTGCGACTGGGTCCACGCGCATATCCGCTACGGTCTCTTCAAGAGTACGCCGCTGACGACGGCGGTCGACGTCTACGTGGCCGGCGGCGGGATGTGCCGCGATTTTGCCCACCTGGCGATCACCTTTTGCCGCGCCCTCAACATCCCCGCCCGCTACGTCTTTGGCTACATGCCGGACCTCGGGGTGCCGGAACCGCACACGCCGATGGATTTCCATGCCTGGTTCGAAGCCTACCTGGGCGATCGCTGGTGGACGTTCGACGCGCGTTTCAACACCCCCCGCGTCGGCCGCATCCCGGTCGGGATCGGCCGCGACGCCGTCGACGTGGCGATGGTCACCAGCTACGGTCCGGCGCTGTTCCGGCGGATGGACGTCTGGGCCGACGAGGACGCCGGGGGGGATGATGACGCCGGGACCTTGGTCGCAGCCGGTGCCGGCGTGCCCGGGCAATCCGAGGCGCTCGTGCTCGGTCGCGGTGAGGATTGACGGTGACGGGACCGATGACCGGGAAGGGTGCGGGAGCGGATTCGGCGTTGCTGACGGCGAACCGGGATATGGTGGACCACCGCGGCGTCGACTGGAAGCGGGTGCGGTGGACCGCCTATGTGGTCCACCAGCACTTCCGCTACGAATACCCGGCGCGCATCCACGACCTGCGGCACCGCCTCGTCATCGTCCCGCCGGAGCGGCACGGCGACCAACGGCTGATTACCCACCGTCTGGAGATCTCGTCGCCGACGACGGAGGTGAGGCGAGAGCAGGACGCCTTCGGAAATCTGGTGCTGTCGCTGGCGATCGATCAGGTCGCCCAAGCCGTCGAATTCACCGCCTGGATCCTGGTCGAGCGCGACGCCATCGCGGGTCCGGTCGCCGTCTCGGCGGAGACCTACGCCGGTCTGACGCTGCGCGAGCCGTCGCCGTTGACCATGCCCGACGGGGCGCTCTGCGCTGCCGCGGAGGGAATCGGCGACACGGGCGGCGATGACTCGGCGCTGGCCGCGCGCATCAACGAGTGGGTCCATTGCACGCTCCGCTACAGCCACGGCGCGACCGGTGTCCGCACGCCGGCGGCCGAGGCGTTGGCGCTCGGCCGCGGTGTTTGCCAGGACTTCGCGCACGTCATGCTGGCGCTGTGCCGCCTCCGGGGGCTAGTCGCTCGCTACGTCTCGGGGCACCTGCTCGGAGAGGGCGGCACCCACGCCTGGGTCGAAGTGCTCCTGCCCGATCCCGGCCATCCGGGTCGCTACGTCGCTCGTCCGTTCGATCCTACCCACGGTACCGAACCGGGACTCAACTACGTCACCGTCGCCGTCGGCCGCGACTACGGCGATGTGGCGCCGACCTCCGGGACGTACCGATCCCCGGTTCCAGGGCACTTGGTCGCGCGCAAGCACGTGGGGGTGACGGCGGTAGAGTATTTCGGCGACACGACATAGCGAAGTGGCGGAATCCGTAGGGGCGGGCACGGAGACCCGCCCCTACGACAGGTCTACGACGTCGACGCCGAGTGCCGTGGCGAGGCGGTCAATGATCTCGGCAGCCGGTCGGTGTTTGCCGCGTTCGATCAGACTCACATACGACATCGAAATGTCGGCGCGCTCGGCCAGCCGGCTCTGTGAGAGACCGGCGGCGGTGCGGAGGGAGCGCACCTTCGGTCCGAAGGGGCTCTGTTGAAGTTGCTCATGGCGCTCCTGGGCGGCGCGTCGCGACAACTCGCGCCGGCACTCGGGGCTGCACGTTTTCCGCGTTTTCTTCGACCAGGGCTCGGGAAAGGTCTTGCCGCAGACGACGCAGGTGACGTGCAAGCGACCGCCGCGGGCGATCGAGACCTTGCGCGCGAACTCGGCCCGCCAGGCGGGATCGGCACGCAGCTCGGCGATGCGGGCATGACCGAGGGCGGAGATTTCCTTCGGGTCGCGGTCGCCGAAGCCGGCCTCGCGGTGTGTCCCCGCCGCCCGGCGTGCTTGCAATTCGATGTTCGCCTTGCGGAGATTTTCCTCGTTGGCGGCGCGGCGGGCGGGATCGAGCCGCTCTTCCAACCGGGCCCGGCGTCCGCGCGACCAGGAGCTGCGCTGCTCGGGGGAGATCGCCGCCTGCGCCTGCTGGGCGGCGGTCTGGAAGTTGTCGAAACCGGCCGTGCCGACGCGGGCGGCTGCCTGCTGCCGGCGCAGCTCCTTGAGGGCCGGGCCGTGCAGCCCGGTGCTCGCCTTCAGCTCGAATCGCTCTTTGTACTCGTCCGGGGTGACACCGTGGACCTGCGTCACGTGACCACCGAGGTTGCCGAAAAAGTCGCCGCAGAGGTGGCACTGCGCGCGCTCGCCGTCGTCGGCCAACACACCGAGCCGGCCGTGGATCGGGGCGTCCCAAAGGTCTTCGCTTACCATCGTGCGTACTCCCAACATCGGCTCACTTGAGCGGCGGGCGCTAATGATGCCACATTCGCCCACGAACGAACGCCGGCTATTTCATAGTACTTGATCAAGATATGGAGTACAAGACGGAAACGCGGCCCGATCGCAGCGATCCGCTCTGGGCCGCCGACCGCCATCCGTGTCGAGCACCGTCGCGCCGATCGGCCGCGTGAAACCTTCGCCCCGGCGCGCGCGTATCAGCAAGGGAGGGGGAAGACGATTGGCGATCCCTGGCGGTCGAAGGTTGTCCGTGCCCTGCCACCGTGGCTCGATTTCGCGCCAGGCGAGGTGAGCGCGTGGAACGCCGACCGGGTGGGTGGCCGGACCCACCATCCGACCGACGCGATCCTCGATCCCAATCCGAACCGCCGGCGACCGAACCGGGCGCGGGCGGTAATCTGCCGCCCTGGTCGACCCTCGGTCTCGGGCCGGCCCCGTCGCCGGGATTCGAACGCTCCTGGGAGCCGGCCGAGGAGGACCTGGCGGAGACGGCGGACCTGCCGGACCGGCCGCCGTCTCGCCTGGGTCGCGGCGCCCGCATCCTGATCCCCGTCGTTGCCGGTCTCTTGCTCGTCGGCGGCGCCGTTGGGCTCGTCTGGTTCGACGTGATCGGCGGCTCGACGCCGCCGACGCCGACCCACGCCGCGAACGCGGCTCTCGTCGGGTCGTCGGACACACGACCGGCCGGCACGCCGCAGGCGAGTCCGCATGCCGGCACGGCCGCCGTGTCGAAAACCGGGACTCCGGTCGTCACGCGCCAGGCGACGACGGTCGCGGGCGCGGTGCCGCCGGGTTCGACCCCGGTGCCGCCGAGCGGAACGGCGACCCCGGCGCCGAGACTCCTGTTGGCCGCCGGCAAAGGGACGTCGGCCGGCTTGAGCGCCGGCGATGTGGCAAACCGGCTGCACGACGCGCTGTCCGGCCAACTCCCAGACCGCACCATCGAAGTCGTCGGCGAGAATCGCACGGACGAGGCGTCCATCGTCGTCGCCGCGACCGATCCCGCTCCGGTGTTCGAGGCCCGTGTCGTCGCGATCGCGCCGCTCGCCCTCGTCACGTCGCCGCGGTTGCCGCTGACCGGCGTCGGTCGCGATCAGGCCGACCGACTTTTGAAGGGCGCCATCGCCGATTGGCACGACGTGGGGACGGCGTCATCCCTCGCGGTCGAACCGCTCGCGCTCAAAGGAGCCGTCCCGGACGGGATGAAGCCGGTCGCCACCTACAAGGACTACGCGGCGCTCGTCGCCGGACTCGCGGCTCACCCGGGCGGAGTGGCGCTGGTGCCGGTGGATGCAGTCGACTTCCGCGTTAACGTCCTCGCCGTCGAGGGTGTCGATCCGCTCCGCGGGGTCGGCAACGTCCTGGCGTACCCGTACGGAGAGCGGCTCTACGTCGGCGTCAAGAGCGAGCAGGCGTCGAGTCTGAAACCCGCGCTCGATGCCGCCTTGGCGACGCTGGGGCTGCCGCAACCGGCACCGACGGTCGCCCGGCTCGGTTTCGCCGGCGACGTCGTGCCCGGTCGCAACGCCAACCAGCATTTCGGCGCGGCGGGCGATGCCACCCATCCGTTCGCAGAAATCGCGAACGAACTCGCCTCCTACGATCTCACGGTCGCCAATCTGGAAGGGGTCCTCTCCGCGGCCGCCGATCCCGCCGCCGGCGGACCGGCGACGCCGTTCGCCGCCGCGCCGTCGTTGACCGACGGGTTGAAGTTCGCCGGTATCGATGCCGTCTCCCTGGCGAACGACCACGCGATTTCCTCCGGGACGCAGGGACTGACCGATACCATCGCCGCGCTCAAGACCGCCGGGATTGCTTCGTTCGGCGCCGGTGAAAACCTGGGCGTGGCGCGAGCACCGTTCCTGGCCGTGGTCGGCGGCGTCAAAGTCGCCGTCGTCGGCGTCGATGGGATCGGCGCGAATCCCGACGGGTCCAGTCCGGGTGGCACCGAGGGCGCGGCCACCGCCAACAGCCCCGGGATCAACCCGCTGGTCCTCAGCCGGCTTCGCGCCGACATCGGCAACGCCGCGAAGGAGGCGGACGTCGTCATCCCGTACCTCCACGTCGGCGTCGAGGATCGAGAAACGCCGCCCGAGGCGGCGATCGCAGCGGCCCACGCCGCGATCGACGCCGGGGCGACGCTCGTCGTCGCCACCCACCCGCGGGTGACCGGCGGGATGGAGATCTACAAGGGACGGCCGATCGTCTACTCGCTCGGCAGTCTGGTCGCCGATCAGATGCAGAGCGTGCAAACCCGCCAGGGGATGATTCTGGAAGTGACCCTTCGCGGTGGGACGGTCGTGGGGCTCCGCTTCCACGGGATCGAGATCGAGGATTTCAACCAACCGCGGCCGATGAGCGACGACGCGGAGGCGGCGTTCCTCGATCGCTTCTGGTGGCTGTCGGATCGATTGAAAGGCAAAGGTTGAGCGAACTCGTCGGCGATCGTGGCATCCCATCTGCATCACCGAACCGCACGCGTGCCAATCATGGCCAGAGAGACGCTGCCGGTGAGGCGCTGGAGGTGAGCAGGCATGGTGGCGGCATTGGTCAATGAAGCGAGTTGGAGTATTCCCCTGGGAGCCCCCGTCTACGATGTTGCCGGTGATAAGTTGGGGACCCTGAAAGGTGCCGACCATTACGAGCTATCGATTGAGGAGGGTTTCCTGCTCGTCACGACCTACACGGTACCGATGGCGTTCGTCGAACGCTACGAGGACGGTGCGATCCACCTCAGTGTCACCAAAGCGGAGGTCTCCGGGGATCGGTAACATGATCGGGCAGCGGTGTGCCGACTCCGCTGGCCTCTTGCCGGTGTCGAAAAGTTCGGCCATCACGGGCTACCATTGCCACGCGATCGAAGACCCAGGCGGCGATCCTCCCGACGACCTTCGACCCGCGACGGGCTCGACACCGGAGGCGGGTGCCGGTCTCGGGACAGCAATGGGAACCTGGAGATGGGACGACAGAAATCGATCCTGCCGGCGGCGGTTGTGCTCGTGGCGCTGACGATCCTTGCGTCGGCGTTCGGCGGTCATCGTCCGGTCACCGGAACGGCGGCGACGCCGGCCGCCGAAGCGTCGCCGACGGCCGCGGCCGGGGTACCGGCGTCGGTCTATCTGCTGCGTGGTAGCCGCGTCGCGCCCGTCCACCGGGTCGAGGTCCTCGCCGGCGGTTCGATCTTCGATGCGACCCTGGACGACCTGCTGCGGGGACCGCTCGACACGGAGGCGGGAGCCGGCTACACGACCGGTCTGCGGCAGCAGACGACGCGGACCGATCCGGTCGCGATCGACACGACGGCGAAGACGGCCACCGTCTCCCTGTCCAGAGAATTTCGGTCGAGCGACGCCACCGTCCAGGCGACCCGGATGGCCCAGGTCGTCTTCACGATGACGCAATTCCCCGCCATCCAGCAGGTGAAGTTCACCCTGAACGGCAAGGCATTGACCGTCCTCGACGGATCGGGCAAGAAGCTCAAGGGAGCGGCAACCCGCGACGACTACGCGAACCTGATGCCGGCGATTCTCGTCGAGTCCCCCGCGGCCTGGACGCAGGTGACGACGCCGATCCAGATTCGGGGCAGCGCGGCTCCTTCCGACGCGACCACCTTCTACCGGCTGGTCGACCGCCAGAATCAGGTATTGGCCGAAGGCGAACTGGCGCCGAAAGGAAGCGGCAACGACCGTCGCGCCATCGCGACGTCGATACCCTACGTTCTGGACGTGGCCGGGCGAGGTGCCCTCGTGCTCTTCGAGCGGACCGGGGACGACCCGCGCGAGCGCAACACGTTCGCGATCCCGCTCGATCTGCGGAAAACGACGCCGGATGCTACCCCGACGCCGACCGCGACGAACACGCCGACGGCAACCGCGACCTTCACACCGACGGCGACGCCGACCAACACGGCAACACCCACGAACACGCCGACCGCGACTCCCACCCAGACGCCGACCGAAACACCGACGCCGACGGCCACCGCGACCCCGGAGCCGACCGGTTCGCTCACCATCCGCGTCTTCAACTGTCCGGCCGGCGCGACGCCCAGCAACTTCAATCCCGACGACTGCGACGTGGTGACGCGAGACTTCAACTTCCAGGTGACGGGTGACAACCTCGTGCAACCGCTGACGATCGGCGACGCCCAGCGTCTGAGCAAAGAGCGATTCCGTTGGGGCGATCTCCGTTATGGCACCTACGTTCTCACCGAGACGCGGTTGCCGAAGGGCTACGGGGCCTTCTACGTCGCCCACTCCGACATCGTCACCGGGTCCGCCAAGCGCGGCTACGAGATCGCGATCGGCGCGGACGATCCGGACGTGACGATCCGCGTCTACAACTTCCCCGCCGAACCGACGCCGACGCCGGAGCCGGTCGGATAGCCCGGATCGCCGAAGCGGACGGTGCGCCGTGGCTGACGGCGGCGGTGGCGATCACTGGCTGGCGGACCCGCCGGGCACACCACCACCGCGTCCGCCTGCGACCGGCGACCCGACACCCCTGCGATGCTCGGTGGCGTGCCCACACCGTACTCTCTACCGCTTCGTGAATGAGCCAGGCTAGATTTGGTCGGATTCGGGCGTTTCGCGGGCGCTCGGTTCGATCACGCCGTGACCACCGCCGCCGCGGCCGCCAGGTTCAACTCCTCGATGGCCTGCTCCCGCATCTTGTACTTCTGGATCTTGCCGGTGACGGTCATCGGGAACGACTCGACGAAGCGCCAGTGGCGGGGGATCTTGTAGTGGGCGATCTGGCCCTGGCAGTAGGCACGGAGTTCCTCTGGTGACGCCTCCTGACCGGGGTGGAGAATGACCCAGGCCATCACCTCCTCGCCGTAGCGCTCGTCGGGGGTCCCGATGACCTGGACGTCGCGAATCTTGGGGTGACCGTAGAGGAACTCCTCGATCTCGCGCGGGTAGATGTTCTCGCCGCCGCGGATGATCATGTCTTTGGCGCGGCCGACGATGTTGACGTAGCCCTCGGCGTCCATCGTCGCCAGGTCGCCGGTGTGCATCCAGCGACCGGCGTCGATCGCCTCGGCGGTGGCGTCCGGATTGCCCCAGTACCCGAGCATCACGATGTAGCCGCGGGAGAGGAGTTCGCCCGGCTCGCCGCGCGGGACGACCCGACCGGTCAGGCGATCGATGATTTTGCACTCGACGTGGTCGTGGACGCGGCCGACGGTGCTGACGCGTTTGTCGATGGGATCGTCGGTCGTGCTCTGGAACGAGACGGGCGAGGTTTCGGTCATGCCGTAGCAGATCGTCACTTCCGTCATGTGCATCTTCTCGAAGACCTGCTTCATCACCTCGACCGGGCAGGGGGCGCCGGCCATGATCCCGGTGCGAAGGGACGACAGGTCAAATCGCGCGAACTCGGGGTCCCCAAGCATCGCGATGAACATGGTGGGCACCCCGTGGAGAGCGGTGCAGCGTTCGGCCGCGACCGTTTCCAACGTCAGGCGAGGGTCGAACACCGGGGCCGGAATGACCATCGTCGCGCCGTGGGTGACGCAGGCGAGGTTGGCGAGCACCATCCCGAAGCAATGGTAGAAGGGAACCGGGATACAGAGGCGGTCGCGTTCGGTGAAGCGCATCCGCTCGCCGATAAAGAACCCGTTGTTGAGGATCGAGTGGTGGGAGAGGGTGGCGCCTTTGGGGAAACCGGTCGTCCCGGACGTGTACTGGATGTTGATCGGATCGTCGAACGCCTGCTCGCTTTGCCTGGTCGCCAACTCGTCGGCGGAGACGGACTCGCCCGCATCGAGCACGTCCTGCCAGGTAAAGGCACCGGGGACCGATTGACCCCCGAATGCGATGACGGTGCGGAGATCGGGAACGCGCTCCGACCGAAGGCGGCCGGGTTCACAGTCGTCGAGTTCCGGGCAGACCTCACGCAGCAGCGCCCCGTAGTCGGACGTCTTGAACGGCGGACCGATGATCAGCGCGGAGCATCCGGACTGGCGCAGCGCGTATTCGAGTTCGCGCACGCGGTAGGCCGGGTTGATGTTGACGAGGATGGCACCGATTTTCGGGGTGGCGAATTGGGCGATCACCCACTCGACGTGGTTCGGCGACCAGATGCCGATGCGGTCGCCTTTTTTCACGCCGAGGGCGAGCAGACCACGGGCGAACCGATTGCAGGCATCCCGGAGGTCGCCGTAGCTGAGCCGAACCCCCTGTTGGCGGGAAACGACCGCGTCATTGTCGGGGAACTGCACCGCGACGCGGTCGAAGAGTTCGCCGATGGTGGCGCCGATGAACGGCACGTCGCTGGCACCGTGGACGTAGGAGAGCGATCGGTCGTGGAGAGCCAGTGTCATGATGAATCCTTCGCTTTCTGATTGCAGCGTATCCGGATCGTCTCAAAGGGACGGGTCCAGGAGGAATTACGGTACACCCGCCGCGAAACGGCCACAAGGGGCGGCAGCTCCGTTGGCGACGTGGGGCAGACACAGCCAACTCATCATTCGACGATGTGCCATCCCGTTTATCGTCCTCTCACCTACCAGATCGCCGGTTCCCGTCCATCATGACCGCAAGCCAATCGCGGGGCATGCGTGTAATTGCCCATCTGGCGCAAGTAGTCATCGCTGCGGCGCCGCGAAACCGGTCGTCCGGAGCAAGCACGGTCGACCGCGAGCAAGCGCAGCGGGTCAGGGTTCGCGTTAAGCACCCGGTTACCCTCGCTCGAAGACCACCCTACCGTCGATCACCGTCATCGCCGCCAGCAGCGTGTGCAACTCCTGCGGCGCAACCTCGCGCGGATCATGGTCGAGAACCGTAAGGTCGGCCAGCTTACCTTCGGAAATCGAACCTTTGAGGTGTTCCTCGAAGGAGGCGTAGGCGCCGTTGAGGGTGAACATGCGGATGGCTTCGTCGATGGTGACGCCCTGGTTGGGACCCATCCGCTGTCCGTCCTGGGTGAGACGGGTGACGGCGGAGCGGAGGTTCACGAAGGGATCGACGGAGACGACCGGAGCGTCGGAACTCCCGGCCGCGGCGATGCCGTGGTCGATCCAGGCGCGGCCGGGGTACGAGAAGGCGAGTTGTTCGGGCGTGAAATTCTCGATGTAGGAGTCGCCGAGGTAGTAGATGAACGAGGGCTGGGGAATCGCCAGGACGCCGAGGCGACGCATCCGTGCGAGGTGGCTCGGCGTGCAGATGCCGCAGTGCTCGATGCGCGCGCGGTGGTCGGGACGGGGGTGGGCGGCAAGCGCGGTTTCGTAGGCGTCGAGGATCATCGTGATGGCGAGGTCGCCGATGGCGTGGGCGGCCATTTGGAAACCGGCGGCATTGGCGCGGGTCATCCGCTCGTTGAGTCCGGGCTGGTCGTAGATGGTGATGCCGCGATTGCCGGGGTCGTTGCGGTAGTCGACGGTCATCGCCGCGGTCCGACCGCCGCCTGAGCCGTCCTGAAAGAGTTTGGCGGGACCGATCCGCAGCCAGGCATCGCCGAAGCCGGTTTGGAGACCGAGGCGTTCGAGAGCGTCCAACGTGTCGTCGATGATCATCATCGTGAAGACGCGGACGGGGAGTTCGCCGTCGCGGGCGAGTTCTTCGTAAGCGGCGAATTCGTCCGAGGTGCGAATGCTCGCTTCGCCGACGCTGGTGATGCCGTAGCGGAGGAACAGCCGGCCGGCGCCCCGTAGGTAGTCCTTCATCTCGGCGCGGGTCGAGGGCGGGATCAGGTCGCGGACGAGGCGGATCGCCGTCTCGCAAAGCAGACCATTCGGTTCGCCATGGTCGTCGCGGTCGATCCGGCCACCCGACGGGTCCGGCGTTTCGCGACCGATCCCGGCGCGGGCCAGCGCCGCCGAGTTGGCGACGGCGAGGTGACCGCAGGTGCGGACCAGGAGAGCGGGCCGGCCTTCGGTCGCCTCGTCGAGGTCGAAGCGCGTCGGGTGGCGGTGCACGTCGAGGCGGGTGTCGTCGTAACCGCGGCCGACGAGCCACCCGTCGCGACCGCTGCCGCGGGCGGCGGCGGCGCGAAACGCTTGCTGGAGGGCGGCAAGCGTCGGCGCGGCAGCCGGACCGGCGTCGATCGAACTCAGCGATTGACCGAGGGAGATCGGGTGGTTGTGGTTGTCGTTGAGACCGGGCAACAGCGCCCGACCGCCGAGATCGACGACACGGGTTGCCGGTCCGATCTCGGCCCGCACTTCCTCGTCGGTCCCGACCCGGCTGATCTTGTTGGCGGAGACGGCGACCGCTTCGGCGGTCGGACGTCGGTCGTCGACGGTGATGCTCGGGCCGTTGCGAAATACCAGGTCGGCGGGCATCGGTTTTCGTCCCTCTCAAGGCGCGGTCGCCTTTTTCGACGCGCGGGTCGTCAAACATCCCACAGCGGAGCCGAACGATAACGGATGCGGCGACTCGGGCGCGACGGGCAGTAGACTTGCCGCGCACGGGTCGCGATGAGGCGACCGCACCGAGCGGAGGCACCGATGACCGCTGGCCTGGCGTATGAATTGACAGACGAGCAGCAGGCGCTCAGAGAAACGATCCGCGAGTTCGCGGAGAGCGAGATCGCACCGTACGCGGCCTCATGGGACGAACGGCACGTCTTTCCGACCGAGGTCGTCCGCAAGCTCGGCGAGTTGGGCGCGATGGGGGTCGCCTTTCCCGAGGAATACGGCGGGTTAGGGGCGGGCGCGGTCGCGCAGGCCGTTGTGGTCGAGGAGTTGGCACGGATCGACTCCTCGATCGCGATCACGGTCGGGGCCAGCGTCTCGCTCGGCGGCGAACCGATCCTCCGGTTTGGGACGGAGGAACAGAAGCAGCATTTCCTCGTCCCACTTGCGCGGGGGGAAACGCTGGGTGCCTTTGCCAGCACCGAACCGGGCAGCGGCTCCGACGTGCAAGCGGCGAAGACGACCGCGCGCCGGGAAAACGGCTGCTGGGTTCTCAACGGCACGAAGGCGTTCATCACCAACGCCGGCAACGACCTGAGCTCGTTCGTGATCGTGACGGCGAGAACGGCGACCGACGGCGGCGGCGGCGCGCTGAGCACCTTCGTCGTGCCGACCGGAACACCGGGCTACGAACCGCAGAAACCGTATCGCAAACTCGGTTGGCACGCCTCCGACACGCGGGAACTGGTCTTCGCCGATTGCCGGTTGCCGGACGAGGCGCTGCTCGGTCCGCTCGGCAAGGGAGCCCGCGTTTTTCTGACGGCACTCGACGGCGGCCGTATCGGTGTCGCCGCGATGTCGGTCGGTCTTGCCCAGGGGGCGCTCGAGCAGGCGACCGCCTACGCCAAGGAGCGAACCGCCTTCGGCGCGCCGATCGGCCGGCAGCAGATGGTCTACGCGAAGTTGGCCGAACTGAGAACGCAGATCGAGGCGGCCCGATTGATGACCTACCGGGCGGCGGCGATGAAAGAAGCCGGTCAACCCTGCACGTTGGAAGCGGCGGCGGCAAAACTCTTCGCCTCCGAACTGGCGGTGCGGGCGGCGGAGGAGAACCTGCAAATCCACGGCGGGTTCGGTTACGTGGAGGAGTCGGCCGTTCCGAGGTTCTACCGCGACGCGAAGATCCTCACCATCGGCGAAGGCACGAGCGAAATATTGAAACTCGTCATCGCGCGGCAGATGGGCTTGGCGGAGTGAGACCGGGGTCGAACGAAGGGGCCTCTTGTCGATGCCGAAGGTGCCGCCGCTACGAGCGCGAGAGATCGAAGCGATCCTGGCACGAGCAGGTTTCGTCCTCGATCGTCAGTCAGGCCATCGCATTTGGTGCAAGGGCGAGCGCTGTACGCCGGTCCCGGCACACCCCGGTGACGTGCCACCCGGCACGGTACGGAATATCATCAACCTTGCCGGATGACGATCGAGGAATTTCTCAAACACCGGTGAAGGGAGCGAAACCCTATGACACGCCGATACAGCATCGTCTTGACGCCAGAACCCGATGGCTCGGCACTTAATGTCACAAGTCCGGACTTTCCGGCGCTTGTTACGTTTGGAGAAACTCGCGAAGAAGCGCTCGCAATGGCCCTCGATTGCGCAAAGGCCCTGATCCTCACCTACCTCGATCACGGCTGGGATATTCCCGAAGAAGGCGGGCGCGCAGAGGTGGCGACGATAGAAGTCGACCTCGACGAACTCCGGAAGCGGTTGGAATCTGAGAAGATGGCTGTGCGAGCCTAACCGGTTGTCGATCCAGGCGCATCGATCGCAATCCCCGATTGCCCTTAGGCGACGGTCGGCTAGGGCCCTGAAAGACGCGTACTGAACGTGATGCCGAGATCGGGGAGGACCAATGGTTGTGCGGGTGTTCCAGGTCGATCGGTCGCCGCGGATGATGCCGTACGCCTTCGAACACGAGGCGATCCGGAGAGCGGGCGGCGAGTTCGTCGTCGACCATTGCACGTCCGAAACCGAAATCGTGGAGCGGGCGCAAGGAGCGGAGATACTCTTCGTCGCGGGGTCGCGATTGGTGACGCCGGTCGTGATGGATGCGCTGCCGCGCTGCCGTTTGATCGCGCGTTGGGCGGTCGGGTATGACATCATCGACGTTGAGGCAGCGACGGCGCGCGGGATCGCGGTTGCCAACTCTCCGTCCTACTGCAGCGAAGAGGTCGCGGAGCACACGATCGGACTTCTGTTCGCCGTGGCGCGGCGATTCGTCGTGAGCCACGAGCGGATGCGTCGGGGTGAATGGCAGCACCCCGGCGGACAGATCCACCGTCTGGCGACACGTACGCTGGGGATCATCGGGTGCGGGCGGATCGGGTCGAAGGTCGCCGCCAGGGCACTGGGTCTCGGCATTCACGTTGTCGCCCACGACGCGTATCGTTCGTCTGAAGCGCTCCGAGCAACTGGGGTCACACCCCGGACGTTCGACGAGGTGCTCGCGGAGGCCGACTACGTGACGGTTCACGTCCCGCTGTCGGCAGAGACCAGGCACCTCATCGACGCGTCGGCGCTTGCCAAAATGAAACCCGAGGCGATGCTCATCAACACGAGCCGGGGACCGGTGATCGACGAGAGCGCGTTAATCGAGGCGTTGTCATCCGGACGGTTGGCCGGTGCGGCGCTCGACGTGTTCGAAGAGGAGCCGCTCGATCCGGCGAGTCCGCTGCTTTCGCTGGAACAGGTCGTCCTGACTCCGCACTATGCCGCCTACTCTGTCGAAAGCATCGACGCATTGCGGCGCGAGATCTGCCAGACCGCCGCGAGCTGGATCGCCGACGGTTGGAGCGAGAACGTGGTGAATCCCGAGGTCAGGGAAAAGTTGCGGCCGCGGTCGCCCCGCTGAGCGGACCGTGCGACGGGCGGGTGCCCGGTGCAGAGAGGTGCAGATGTTCGACGGGTTCGAACTCGCGAAGATCGACACCGATGAGGCGGTGATCCGCGTGCGCCACGGCGGCAGCGGACCGCCGCTCTTGTTGCTCCACGGCCATCCCCAGACGCACGTGATGTGGCACAAGGTGGCGCCGCTCCTGGCGCGCGACTTCACGGTCGTGGCACCGGATCTCCGCGGTTACGGCGACAGCTCCAAACCGCCGACGACCCCGGATCACGAACCCTATTCGAAGCGGGCGATGGCGCGCGATCAAGTCGCGCTGATGCGGCACCTGGGGTTCGAGCGATTTTTCGTGGCCGGGCACGACCGCGGCGGTCGGTGCGCGTACCGGTTGGCACTGGATCATCCAGACCACGTCCTCAAGCTGGCGGTGCTCGACATCGTGCCGACGGGAGAGACATTTCGCCGCGCCGACATGGCGTTCGGGCTGGGATACTGGCACTGGTTCTTCCTCGCCCAACCGTACGATTTGCCGGAGCGGATGATCGGTGCCAACCCCGACAACTACTACTATCGTCAGCGCGACCTCTTCGACCCGGAGGCCCTCGCCGACTACCTCCGTTGCGTCCACGATCCGGCGACGATCCACGCCATGTGCGAGGACTACCGCGCCGGCGCCACGTACGATTTCGCCCTCGACGAGGCCGATCGGGGGACACGGCGGATCGCCTGTCCGCTCCTCGCCCTCTGGGGGCGTCGGGGTCGGCTGGAAGAGTGGTACGACGTGCTCGCGATCTGGGGCGATTGGGCCGACGACGTCCGCGGTCGCGCCCTCGACTGCGGACACTATCTCGCCGAGGAAGCACCGGACGAGACGTACGCGGAGTTGCACGCGTTCTTCCAGTCCGAGCGCGAGGCAGCATGAACGACCCGCTCGGCGACGGTGCCCCGCTTTCGGCGGAAGTCGGTGCCGCGCCGCTCACCGGCCGCGTGCTCGGATCGGCGCGGTCGAGTTTTGCCGTGGCGGAGTGGACCGACCCCGGCGGTGAACCCGATCCGCCGCGCTTCGTCGCTCCGTTCCATGTGCACGAGCAGGACGACGAAGCGTGGTACGTCCTCGAAGGAACCCTTCGGTTTCGGCTGGGCGACCGCGAACTGGATGTGGCGGCCGGCTCGGCGATCCTGGTCCCCCGTGGTACCGCGCACACGTTCTGGAATCCGCACCGAGAGCGAGCACGCTACCTGATCGTGATGACGCCGAACATCCTCGGTTTGATCGAAGACATTCATGCGCTGGCGGACCGAGACGCGGGTGCTATGCGGGCGGTATTTGCGCGCCACGACAGCCGGTTGGTCGAACCGCGTTCTCGCGACGACGACGACGGTTGACGATGCAGTTGGATTTGGCTGCAGGTTGGTTTGGATGCAATGCGACGAGGTTTGATAGCTCCGTCAGGCGGAGACGGCCCCGGCAGCCATCGTTCGCTCGAAGGCATAACGCAGCGAGCCGCCGCAGCCGCCTGCATTCGCCGCGGCAATGAGTGTCTCCACGAACCCCGCACCGTCAGTGGTGGTCGCCGGCTCGCTCACGTTCCGACGAATCGCCTCGGCCACGAGGTAAAGCAGGTCGTTGAGACATTTGAAGTCGGCGACGATCGGGGCCAATTCGGAATCGAACGGCGGACGAATGGCGCGGGCCGAGAGTGTGAGATGGACAAACCACTCCGCAAGAAACACCCGGCGTTGATCGGATTCGAGGAGCGCAGAGGCTGCGGCATTAGGCCCTGCCGATCCATTGCTTGATGCATCCGGGGTGGTGCTTGCGACCGCCTCGCGAAACGCTTGCTGAGCTGAGTCCTCACAACGCCAGGCACGTGACTTGCTGAAAACCCCATCGACGAGCGCGCGGTCTGGATAGCCGCCTCGGCCGTGGTCCAAGTCGGACCTCAGCTGACTGGTCAGATTGTGCAGGAGTTCGTTGAGGCAGATGAACTGCCCGAGAGTGCGATAGGCATCGGTATCGGGAGCGGGATAATAAGCGCGAACATCGATCACCAACTCCCAGGCGAGCCTGGAAAGGAACGCCAATCGACGGTCGGAACCGACGATCTCGGCGACCCGATCACGAATGTGCGTGGCTGCTGCGTTAGCCATCGAAATCCTCCAATGGCCGCGGGTGGTGCGTCACCCGCGGCAAGGAGTCTACGTCATAGCCTCATTCTTGCAGAATCCACACCCGCGTGTTGCCGTCCAAGACGGTTCCGTCTGGTTTGACGGTCAACGGACTCCTCGTTCCGGGTCGCAGCGTCGCCACGATGATGTCGGTTGGCTGCGCCTCCCAATACGAGAACGAGGGATTAGCCCTGATCGTTTCCTCGGCATGTGCAAATCGCAGGTACGGTTGCTTGGCCGATCCGAACGCGGCACGTCCTTCACCTCCGTGCTCGCCCAACGAGTTGCCACCTCCGCGCCGCTACGATCGACCGGTCCGTCTCACGGGTGCTCACCGAAATACTCAGTGCCCGGTCGCACGTAACCGCGGGCAACCTCGTCGTTCACCTCCAGGCCGATGCCTGGCTTGTCGGTGAGGACGACGTGGCCGTTTTGGATCACCGGCTGGTCCTGGAGAGTCAGGTCTTCCCAACCGGGGTAGTCGATCCAGTGCCACTCCATGACCAGGAAGTTGGGAATCGACGCACAGACGTGTGCCGACGCCATTGTTCCCAACGGACCGCAGACGTTGTGCGGGGCCAAGGGGACGTAATAGACCTCGGCCATGTTGGCGATTTTGCGGCACTCCGAGAGCCCCCCGCACTTCGGGATGTCCGGCATGATGTAGTCGACCGCCTGTTGTTCCAGCAGGTCGCGGAATCCCCAGCGCAGGTAGAGGTTTTCGCCGGTGCAGAGCGGGACCGGTGAGACGCGCTTGATCTCGCGCATCGCGGCGACGTTCTCGGGTGGCACCGGTTCCTCCAACCAGAGGAGTTTGAACGGCGCCATCGTACGGGCGACGGCGATGCCGCTGGCGATGTCGTAGCGCCCGTGCATGTCGATCGCGAGGTCGACCTGGGGACCGACGGCGTCGCGGACGGCGGCGACCCGTTCGACCATCCAATCGAGTTCGCCGTTCGAGGCGTGCCAGTTCCAGCGGTCGGTGCGGAACCCGGCGCGGGTTTCGTCGACGTCGAACTTGATCGCGTCGAAACCGAGGGCGACCGCCTCCTTTGCCCGCCGCGCATACGACTCGGGCGAGAAATCCTCGCCGCCGTGGCAGTCGCAGTAGAGACGGACGGTGTCGCGGAATTTCCCGCCGAGCAGACGGTAGACGGGGACGCCGAGCGCCTTGCCGGCCAGGTCCCAAAGCGCGATCTCGATCCCGGTCATCGCGGTCACGGTCGCTCCCGCCATCGCCCCGTCGAAGAGACGGGAGCGCCGCATCTGCTCAAACAGACGATCCACGTTGAGGGGGTCTTCGCCGACGATGTAGCGTTTGAGGGCGTGGACCATCGCCGGGCAGCCCTCGCCGCCGTGGATGCACTCGCCGTTGCCGATCAGTCCCTCGTCGGTGTAGATGCGAACGTAGGTGGAATACCCGTGTCCCTTGATCTCGGCGGTCCGAATGTCGGTGATCTTCACGCGCGATCTCCTCGGCGATCGATGCTCAATGGCCGGACGCCGCGGGCGGCGCCGACGGTTCGGGGTGCACCTGGCGACCGGTTTCGGTGGTGTATTCGGCCGTCTTCTCCGGCGTCGGCGGATAGTAGTCGTGGACCGATCCCCCGGCGGCGATCTTGGCGCGAATCCACTCTTCGAGCAGTTCCTTGGGCGGACCGGCCGTTGCGACCAACTCGGCCAGGTCCAGCGGCATCGCCAGCACCGCTTCGTCGTCGGCGAGAATCACATCACCGGGGAGCACCTGGACACCTGCCATGTTGATCGGCCGGTCGAAGTCGATCGCGACCAGGTCACGTCCGCTCGGTGCCGGATGGGTCGTCGCGGTGTAGACCGGTAATCCGACCTCCATGAGGTAGGGCGCGTCGCGCACCGCGCCGTGGATCACGGCCGCGGCGGCACCGCGTGCCAGCAGCCGGGCCGCCAGGATGTCGCCGATGATGCCGGCCGTCGGCACGCCGAGGGCGTCGACGCAGAAGACGTCACCCGGCTCGATCGACTCGATCAAGACGATCTCCGCCGAGGTGCGCCGCGCCACCGGATCCGGTGGTCCTTCCGGCCCGCGCCGCATCAAATACCGACACGTCCGCGCCCGACCGACGATCCGCCGACCGAGACCGAGCGTCTGGAGCGGCCGCAAGCCCCTCATGTAGCTGTTCCGCCAGCCGAGCTTCAGGAGCAACTGGTTGGCGGAGGCGGTACTGACGAGGGCGAGATCGTCTTTGATTGCCTCGAAACGTGCTCTTTCGGTCGGTCCCCATGAGATATCAGTCATGCGATCCGTTCCTCATTCGGAAGTGCGTCGTAGACGACCACTCCCCCGTTCCGCTTGCCACGTCGTTTGGGCCGGGCAACGCTCTGGCACCTGGCAACGCGTGCGTGAAGGCAGGTCCCGCTGGGAGAGCAGCCAACGAAGATTATCAGGTCGGCGACACCACGGCGACGGCCACGCGTACGAGAGCGATGCAGGGCGTACGGTGGCGGGATCCGAGCACTGAGCAGCCGGCGGACCGGTTGTGGCACACTCGTAACTGCGGTCGACGCACAGGGAGCGCATCGACGGCACCGGGCTGGGAATGAAGCAATGCCGAAGCTGCCGCCGATGACGGTGCGGGAGGTTGAGACGATTCTCGGGCGGGCTGGTTTCGTTTTTGTTCGGCAAACCGATCACCGCATCTGGCGACACCCCGATGGGCGCGCCGTCTCGGTCCCGGCCCACCGCGGCGATCTCAGACCCGGGACACTCCGCAACATCGTCGAACAGGCGGGGATGACCGTGGACGAGGTCCTCGGGTTTCGCTAGGGGAGAGAGACCGATGCAACCTCATCGCTACACCATTCTGCTGACACCCGAAGAAGACGGCGGATTTACGGCGACGTCTCCCTTTTTCCCGGGTCTCGTCACCTTCGGCGAGACCCGAGACGAGGCGATCGCGATGGCGCTCGATGCGGCAAAAGGGCTGCTGCTGGTCAAACTCGAATACGGCGACCCCATCCCGATCGAGGTCGATGCGCCAGAACTGGCGACGATCGAGGTCGACCTCCCCTCGCTCCGGGCGCAACTGGCGGCCGAAAAGGTGACGGCGACGGCGTAGCATGCAGACAATTGATCTGGGTACCGGCGTTATCGCAAGCACGTTCACACCCGAAGGTGCGACGACGGGACACATGGCAACGACTCAGACAAACGCTCCTCCCAATCACCTCCAAGCAAACACCGCCGCCGTCGAAGAGCTGCGGGATCGCTTGGCGCACGCGGCGGCCGGTGGCGGCGAGGCGGCGCAGGCACGGCAGCGGGCGCGCGGGAAGATGCCGGTGCGCGAACGGATCGAGCGCGTGCTCGACGCGGCGTCGCCGTTCCTTGAGCTCTCGCCGCTGGCGGCGGAGGGGATGTACGAGGGCGCGAGTCCAGGGGCCGGCATCGTCACCGGCATCGGGCGGATCGGTGGTCGCGAGGTCGTCGTCGTCGCCAACGATCCGACGGTCAAGGGTGGCACGTACTTCCCGATGACCGTCAAAAAGCACCTGCGCGCGCAGGAGATCGCCCTCGCGAACCGGTTGCCGTGTCTCTACCTCGTCGATTCTGGTGGTGCCTTCCTACCGCTGCAGAGCGAGGTTTTTCCCGACAAGGACCACTTCGGCCGCATCTTCCGCAACCAGGCGGTCCTGTCGGCGCACGGCTTGCGGCAGGTGGCGATCGTGCTCGGATCGTGCACCGCCGGCGGTGCGTACGTGCCGGCCATGTGCGACGAGGCGGTGATCGTGCGCGGCGCGGGCACGATCTTCCTGGCCGGACCGCCGTTGGTGAAGGCGGCGACCGGCGAAGAGGTCTCGGCCGAGGAGTTGGGTGGCGCCGATGTCCACGGCCGGATCAGCGGCGTCGTCGACTACGTCGCGGACGACGAGCCGGCAGCGCTGGCGTTGGCCCGCGACTTGATGAGCGCACCGCGGCCCGAACCACCGCCGACCCCATGGCAGCGTGAGACGATCCGCGAGATCGAGGAGGACCCCGAGGACTTGCTCTCCCTGGTGCCGCCCGACCCCCGTCATCCCTACGACGTGCGCGGCGTTTTGCGGCGGGTGCTCGATGGCAGCAGACTCCGCGAGTTCAAGGCGGACTATGGCCAGACGCTGGTCTGCGCCTTCGGCCACCTCTACGGGATTCCGGTCGGCGTGATCGCCAACAACGGCATCCTTTTTCCCGAATCGGCGCGGAAGGGCGCGCACTTCGTGATGCTCTGCGCTCAGCAACGGATCCCGCTCCTTTTCTTCCAAAACATCACAGGGTTCATCGTCGGTCGTAAGTACGAGCACGAGGGCGTGGCGCGGGACGGGGCGAAGATGGTCGCCGCCGTCGCCGTCGCCCAGGTACCGAAGATCACGGTCATGATCGGGGCCAGCTACGGCGCCGGGAACTATGCGATGTGCGGTCGCGCCTACGACCCGCGTTTCGTCTTTTCCTGGCCGACCCACCGGATCGCGGTGATGGGTGGCGAGCAGGCGGCCGGTGTCCTGACCGATATCCGGCGGCACAGCGCGACGGCCCGCGGCCTCGACCTCGACGAAGCAGGCCTGGCGGCCATCCGCGAGGAGGTCGAAGCCCGGTACGCGGAGGAAGCAAGCCCCTACTACGCAACCGCCCGACTCTGGGACGACGGGATCATCGACCCACGGCAGACACGCCAAGTCGTCGGTCTTGCTTTGGCAACGACCTTGAACGCGCCGATTCCAGAAACCGAGTATGGGGTGTTGCGGATTTGAGTCGACAGCGAAAAATATTGCCCCGTGTTCGCACAATCGATAGAGCTGTTGCGCTACGTCCCGGCCTATGCGCTCATTCTGCCGGCACGAGCGCAATCGTCCCTTCGCGGGCGACGATGCCAAAATGGCGCCGGTCCAACGTCGCAACTCTGCCGCCATTCCGCTCGGCGCAGGCGATCACCATGGCGTCGACGAGACCGAGCGGAAGATCGGCAGAGCGGCGGACGAGCACCCGAACTCGCGGGATGTCCTCCGCTCCAGCATCCAGTGCGTACGTTCCGTCGTCCAGGTCGCCAAGGAACGCCTCGAGGGCGGCCGGCGTACCGCGACTGACGAGAAGATAACCAAGCTCGCCGAGGATCGCCGCGGGCACGATCCAGGGTCCGGGTTCGTTCGCCATCGCTCGCAGGACCCGCTCGTGGTCCGGGTCGCGGCGATTGAGCCGAGCCAATAAGGCGGAGGTATCGACGGTGATCAAACGGGTCGCCAGTGCGCGGCCAGCCAATCGTCGAGGTCGCGCGCCGCCAGTTCGGGATCATCGAGGGTGGCATCGGATCGTGGACGAGGCGCACGGTGGACGTGAACGTAGCCCGCGATCGCCTCGTGGAGCAAATCCATTTCTGCTCGACCGGTTTGCCGAGCGAGATCGGCGATTTGCCGGAGAAGTTCGTCCGAAAGTTCGACCGTCTTCGTCGCCATTGCCCCATCATGGCACGCAATCGGAGGGCGCGGTGCCGCGTTACACTGGATGCGGTCGGCCGAAGGTGTCGATTTTGTGCGGAGCCTTCCGCCTTTCGAATTCTGGATGCGCCCAGCGCGGCAAGTTTGGCTGGTCGTCGGGCTGCCCGTGGCGGCGACGCTTAGGGGGCCGGTCCGCGCGACGGAGTGTGCGTATCGCGGGATTGAGGGGTGAAAGTGTTGGATGAGCTGACCGTCGTCCAAAACGGACCCGTTCGACGCATCACCTTTGCGCGTGCGGCGAAACGCAACGCCCTCTCGCGATCGCTCGTCGCCGCGCTGCACGACGCGCTCGGTGGCATCGTCGAAGGCGGCGCGACCAGGACCGTCGTCCTGGCGGGAGAGGGACCGGCGTTCTGCGCCGGTGGGGACATCGCCGAGTATGCCGAGGCGGCGGTAAGCGGCCGCGCGGAAGAGGACGCGGGCAAACTCGCCGACCTCCTGGCAAGGATGGCGGCCTGTCCGGTGCCGGTCGTGGCACGGGTGCACGGGGCTGCCTTCGGGGGCGGCGTCGGTCTGGTCTGTGCCGCCGACGTCGCGATCGCGGCCGAGGGCACCCGGTTCTCCCTGAGCGAGGCGCGGTTGGGGCTGGTGCCGGCGGTGATCTCGCCCTACGTCCTGGCGGCATTGGGAGAGCGGCAGGCGAAAGCCCTGATGCTCCTGGCGGCTCCGTTCGATACCGACGAAGCGGTGCGGTGCGGTGTCGTCCATCGGGTGGTGCCGGCCGAAGAACTCGATACGGCGGTGGACGGCGTCGTCGCGGAGCTGCTGCGGGGGGCGCCGGGGGCGTTGGCAACGATTAAGCGGATTCCGTCGATGTTGGGTGGTCTCGACGCGGCGGCGACGCGGGCCGCGACCGCCGGTCTGCTGGCGGACCGGTTGGCGAGCGAAGAGGCGCGGGAGGGCCTGCGCGCGTTCCTCGAAAAGCGGACGCCGGCGTGGGTGCCGGAGGGGTCGTGAGCGCGCTCGACGGCAAGCGGGTCGCGATCGCGAACCGGGGCGAGATCGCCGTACGAATCGCGGCGACGTGCCGTCGTCTGGGAACCGTGCCGGTCGTCGTCCTCGGCGAGCCCGATCTCGACGGGTACGCCGCCCGCCGGATCGGCCGGGTCGAGCTGGTAGGACCGGCGGGAGCGGAGTTCGACGTCGAGCGCGTCGTCGCCGCAGCGCGCCGGACCGGCGCGGACTTCCTGCATCCGGGCTACGGCTTCCTCAGCGAGCGGCCGGCGCTCGCGGACGCCTGCGAGGAGGCGGGAATCCGGTTCGTCGGTCCGTCCGCGGCCACGCTTCGGCTTTGCGGCGACAAACTGGCGACCCGCAACACCGCGGTCGGCGCCGGCGTGCCGGTGCTGCCGGCGAGCGGTCCGCTCGGCGACGATGCCGCCGCCTGGCTCGAAGCGGCGCGCTCCGTCGGCTTCCCGCTCATCGTCAAACCGGCAGAGGCGGGTGGCGGGCGCGGCCTGCGGCGGGTCGCCGACGAGGGATCGCTGGTCGAGGCGGTCGCGACGTCGCGGCGCGAAAGCGCCTCCTCGGGCGCCGGGGAGACGGTCTACCTGGAGCGGGAACTGGTCGAACCGCGGCACGTCGAGGTCCAGGTCGTCGCCGACGGGTCGCGGGTCGTTGCCCTCGGCGATCGCGACTGCTCGCTGCAACGGCGGCATCAGAAGGTGATCGAGGAGGCGCCGGCGCCGAACATCGACGAGAAGACGCGACGGGCACTACATACGCACGCGAGCGAGATCGCCCGCGCGGTCGGACTGCGGGGGATCGCAACCTGCGAATTTCTGCTCGGCGCCGACGGGACGTTCGCGTTCCTCGAAGTCAACCCGCGCATCCAGGTCGAACACCCGGTCTCCGAACTCGTGACCGGCGTCGATCTCGTCGAAACGCAACTCCTGATCGCCGCCGGTACGTCGCTTTCGTTCGCTTCAGCCTTGCCGCGCGGTCACGCGATCGAAGCGCGCGTCTATGCCGAGGACCCGTGGCACGGATTCTTTCCGGCGGCGGGGACGCTGGCGACGGTGGATTGGCCGGCCGGTCCCGGCGTCCGCGTCGATGCCGGCTACGCATCGGGGGACGCGGTTCCGGCGACGTACGACGCGATGTTGGCGAAGGTCGTCGCCCATGGTACTGACCGCGACGCGGCACTGGCCACGCTGCGATCTGCCCTCGGCGATACGGTCGTCGCCGGCGTTCCGAGCAATCTCCCGTGGCTGATCGCGCTGCTTGACGACGGTGCGGTCCAAGCCGGCCGCGCAACGACGAGCACAGCCGCCGCGGTCGCCCCGGCAATGCCGGACCGGACCATGGCCCTGTTGGCCGCGACCGCTCAGACGCTCGATCGCTCCCGCACCGCCACCACCGATCCCTGGTCGGCGATCGGACCGTTTCGGCTCGCGGGACCGACGACGCTGTCGTTCCATGGGGACGATTGGGAAGACCGGGTGACGGTCGAGCGGACGGCCGACGGTTGGCAGGCGGCGATCGGCGGCGAGACCGTGTTGCTCCAATGGTGGCGGGATGCGAACGGCATCTGGACGATCGCCGGCGGTGAGCGGGTGGCGCGGCTGGCGATCGTCGATCGCGGCGAAACGCTCGAAATCTCCGGCGACGGGGGACGCTGGTTGGTCCGACCCGGGCCGAAACCCGCGACGGCCCAGACCCGCCACGCTCGAGCGAGCGATGGCCGAGTCAGGGCGCCTCTGCCGGGTAAGGTGCTGCGCATCAACGTCGAGGTGGGAGAGCGGGTCGAGCCCGGTCAACCGGTCGTCGCCCTGAGCGCGATGAAGATGGAACTGGTTTGCGAGGTGCCGGCGGCGGGAGTCGTGGACGCCATCCTCTGCCGGGTCGATCAAATCGTCGCCGCGGACGATGTGCTGGCGGTGATCAGTGTCGAAGATTCCTAGCTGGCGCGCGTTTACGTGGTGCCCGGCGATCCGAAGAGAACGCCCTTGATGAAGGCATCTTTCCCGAGATTGTAGTCGTTCCCGTCCGTGGCACCGGCGGCGAGGACGGCGCGTTTGCGAGCCGCGTATGCGTTGACGAGCTCGGGATCGGCACGAAGGGTGTCGCGGAAGCGGCGCTGCTGGGAGACTTCGGGGGCGTCGGCGGCGATGACGTGGACGTGGAGGCGGAAGGTTTCACCGTCGTGCTCGATCGTGCCGATGCGGACCGGGCGCTCCTCTGGAAAGGCACCGGGGCGGTCGTGCCGTTGGAATCCCATCCGGTTGAGGACGTCGCGGGCCGACGCAAGGCCCCCCGGTTGGTAGAGGAGCATCAAATCGATCACTCCCTTCCCGGGGCATCCCGGCACCGCCGTGCTGCCGACGTGCTCGACCTGTACCTCTGGCATTCGGTCGCGGATCAAGTCGATGACCCGTGACGCGACCACGGGGAAGCGCGGGTCGTACGGGCGGTATGCCGCCGTTGGGTCCTGATAGCGGACGTACTCGTAGCGGCCGATCGGACACTCCTCGTCCGTACCGTTCATCGAGTTCACCTCCCGCCCGACGTGAGTGGAAAAGTTTGGCAGGATACCATGGTGGGCAAGGCACGATGGGACTGCCCCAACCACAAACGTTTGCGTACTTCCTGCCTTCGGCGGTCGCCGGTCGACCATCGCGCGTGATGACCGCGGCGACTCGGAGGGGGATCGGAGCGAAGAAGCGATGACGGACCCGCTCGGCGGCGAGCAAGGCAAACGGATTGACCTCCTCACGGTGGTGATCCCGACCTACAACGAGCGGGCGACCATCGGCGAATTGTTGCGCCGGGTGCGATCGTCCCCGCTGCCGACGCAGATCATCGTCGTCGACGACGGTTCGACCGACGGCACGACGGACCTGCTCAAGGCCGAGGCGGCCACCGGAACGTTCGAACTCGTGGTCCATCCGACCAACCGCGGCAAGGGCGCCGCCGTCCGCTCCGGCCTGGAACGTGCCCGCGGCGACGTCATCGTCGTCCAGGACGCCGATCTGGAGTACGATCCTGCCGATTACCCGCTCCTGTTGGCGCCGATCGAGAAGGGTATCGCCGAGGTCGTCTACGGCTCGCGCTTCCTGGGCCCGCACCGCGCGATGTACTTCTGGCACAGCGTTGGGAACAAACTGCTGACCCTGACCTGCAACATCCTGTTCGACACGACGCTGACCGACCTGGAAACGGGTTACAAGGTCCTCACGTCCGAGGTCGCCCGCTCGTTCCGGCTGCGCTCCGACCGCTGGGGATTCGACCCCGAAATCACCGCCAAGGTCCTCAAGCGCGGCCACCGCATCTACGAAGTCCCCATCTCCTACGCCGGCCGCGAATTTCGCGAGGGCAAGAAAATCACCTGGAAGGACGGGCTCGTCGTCGTCGCGACACTGCTCCGATACCGACTGTTCGAGTAACCATCGGGTTCGCATTGCATCGGGATTGATCCGAGCGTACGATGACTCGCGATCGAGCGAGCGGACTGGCGATCGGAGCGTCGGAACGGTGATCGAAGGCTTGGCCGCGGCGTCCGCCTGGGGATCGGCGAGCGCACCCGTCGTGCTCCTCGCCGGTCTCCGCTTGCTGGGGCCGGACGGATTGATCCTGGTCGCAACCGCCGCGGTGATCGCCGGCTGTGCCGCCTGGGCGTCCCGCGGGCGGGTGGAGTCCCTGCTTCCCGAGACGGATGCGCCGCCGATTCCGCGACCAGCCCCGCCACCGGTCGTTCGTTCCGAGCCGGTTCCCACGCCCGTCATCGTCGGACCCGAACCACCATTTGCCGTGAGTCCCCTCCCCGCGACTTTACTTCCGGCGCCTGTCCCGGTGCCGGTCATGCCGCGACCGAAAGCACGCGCCTTTCCCCTCCGCTGGGAGATGATGCTCGTCGCTCCGGCCGGCCTCATCCTCCTCATCGTCGCCAACCATTCACTCAACGACCAAGATCTGACGCTCGTCACGCTGCTCATGCTGGTCGTCGGTTGCGCGCTCTGGATCTACGACCAGCGAACCAACGGCGGTGTCTTTCTCCCCTGGTCGGCGCGGAATGCTCAGTCGCTTTCAATCGGATCGTTTCAGCGGCGGATGCTCGCGGTCGCGATCATCGCCGCCGGCGCGGCCTATGCCTGGTCCAGCGACAACACCTTCCGTCCCTTCGGCGTGGCAAATTGGCTGCTTTCCGTTGCCGCCTGGAGCCTGGCCTGGTGGCCGAGAAGGTTCGACCCCGGCGCCGCCGAGCGCGTCCCCCGCGCGCCCTTCGCGCTGTCGGCCAAGGACGTCGTCCTCCTCGCCGGACTGTTCGCCGCGATCGCCGCGGGCGCCTTCTTCCGCTTCTACCGCATCGACGAGACACCCCTCGATCCGACGAGCGACCACGCCGAAAAGCTCCTCGACGTCACCGACGTCCTCCACGGCAAGCGCCCCATCTTTTTCGAGCGCAACACCGGGCGGGAGCCGACCCAGTTTTACTTCACGGCCGCCTACCTCCGGATAACCCACCTGCCGACCAATTTCACGACGCTCAAACTCGGCACCGCCTTCATCGGAACGCTCGCCATTCCCCTCGTCTATTTGCTCGCCACGGAGCTGGCCGGCAGAACGACCGGTCTTTTTGCCGCGACGCTCTACGCGATCGGTACCTGGCCGGTGGAGATCGCCCGCGCCGGGTTGCGGTTTCCCTACGCGCCGCTCGCCACCGCCGCCGTGCTCTGGTTCCTCCTGCGTTGGATGCGGACGCGCGATCGCCGCGACGCCCTGCTCTGCGGTCTCGGTCTCGGCGTCGGTCTCTACGGCTACACCCCGTTCCGCATCGTCGTGCTTTCCGTCGGTCTCGGTCTCCTCCTCGCCCTCGTCACTTCCGCGACCACGGCACAGCGGCGTCGCGTCGTCGGTGATGGCCTGCTGATCGGTGCCACCGCGGCGGTGGTCTTCGTCCCCCTCGGTCGCTACGCCCTGGAACACCGCGAGATGTTCTGGTACCGCGCCGGCGGTCGCCTCACCGGCGACAACGGCGGCAACGCCTTCGCCGCCCTCGTCGACCACATCTCGGTTTTCCTGCGCAACAACTGGAACGCGGCGCTCGGGTTCAACTGGCGGGGCGACTCGACGTTCGTCAACGCGGTGACCTACGCCCCCATGATGGACCTCGTCACGGGCGCGCTCTTCCTCGCCGGTCTCACGGTCGTCCTCGCCCAGATCGCCTTTCGTCGTGACGTCCGCGCGGTGTTCCTCCTCGCCGCGTTCCCGCTACTGCTCCTCTCGTCGACACTGGCGATCGCTTTTCCCTGGGAAAATCCGAGCGTCAACCGCGAAGGTCCCGCCGCCCCCTTCGCCTTCACCATCGCCGCACTACCGCTGGCCGTTCTCGTTCGACGCCTGCGGGCTGGCCTCGGTTCGACGCGCGGTTACCTCGTGGCGGCCCCGGCAATCGCGGTGCTGATCGGCGTGGCGGCGGTCCGCGGTTTCGACCAGTACTTCCACGACTTCGACCGCCAGACCCGTGCTTCGGTCCCAAACACCACCGAGATTGCCCAGGCGATCCGCGGTGCGGCCGTGGTTGGCGTCTCGCCGGACGATGCCTACGTGATCGATGCCCCCTATTGGCTCGACATCCGCAACATCGGGATCGCGCTCGGCGACATCGATTGGGGACCGGCCCACAACGTCCGCGTCGGCGACCCGCTGCCGACCCTATCGTCGTCGCGTCCCCTCCTCCTTATTCTCAAGGGCGACGATCAGACGCGATTGGCCGAGGTGGAACGCGCGTTTCCGTGGGGTCACGTCACGAGGTACCCGACCGAAGTCCCCTCCCACGCATTCGTGACCGTTTGGGTACCGGCCCCGACCCCGTTCCTCCCGTAGTCCCGCCGGGCGTCGAAACGCGGCGAGGACGTGACGGAAGTACCCGGCAGCCCCGCGTTCAGGCTCCTCACCGGCTCCTGGCTACCGAACCGGCGGGCCGCCGGGGCTCAATCGTATGGACCTTTGCGATTAGACGGGACGAGGTCACCGTCGCGACGCGAATCCAGGACCAAGATCGCCCCTCGCCGACGCCCGCCGCGTCTTGGGGGACGTACAATTCGTCGCAACGGGTTCGCGGTCCGCCGATGGCGGCCGCCCGGGCCTTACCAAAGGAGCGGTCAATGCCGACCCGATCCAAGAAACCTCCCGCCAAAGCCGTCCAAGACGCGTTCCAGGCCGGAGCCGCCTCGCCGAACGGGAACGGCTCCCTCCATCTGCCGCTCGACCACGTCGACGTCGGCGCCGGCACGATCACCGCCACCGTCGCACCGCCTTCGACCGGCAGCGCCGGACTGCCTCATGAGTCCTTGCGGGAGATGTATTCCTTCATGGCTCTCGCACGCGCCCTCGACGAACGGATCTGGCAACTCAATCGCTCCGGCAAGGCGCCCTTCGTCGTCTCCGGTCAGGGTCACGAAGCGGCCCAGGTCGGCGCCGCCTTCGCCCTCGATCGCGACAACGACATCATCATCCCCTACTACCGCGATCTCGCCCTTTGCCTCGTCTTCGGCCTCACCGCGCGCGACGTGTTGATGGGCGTGTTGGCCCGCGCGGACGACGCCGTCTCCGGGGCGCGCCAGATGCCGGCCCACTACGGCTCGGCCAAACGGCGCATCATCAGCGGTTCCAGCGTCGTCGGCACCCAGATCCCGCAGGCGACCGGTACCGCCTACGCCGCCAAACTGCGGCGCACCGGTCAGGTCACCCTCGTCGCCTTCGGTGAGGGCGCCACCTCCGAAGGCGATTTCCACGAGGCCTGCAACTTCGCCGGCATCCACAAGCTGCCCGTGATCTTCTTTTGCGAGAACAACCGCTACGCCATCTCGGTCCCCCAGGACAAGCAGATCGCCATCGACAACGTCGCCGATCGCGCCGCCGGTTACGGCTTCCCCGGTGTGGTCGTCGATGGAACTGATCTCCTCTCCGTCTACCAGGTGATCAAGGACGCCGCCGACCGCGCCCGCCGCGGCGACGGCGCCACGCTCGTCGAAGCGAAGCTCTACCGCTTCCATCCCCACTCTTCCGACGACGATGATCGCTTCTACCGCGATCCCCACGAGGTCAAAGCCTGGCGTGCCCACGATCCCGTCGCCCGCTTCGACGCCCGTCTGCGCGAGCTCGGCGCGCTCGACGACGGTACCGCCGCCGAGATCGCCGCCCGCGTCAAACGAGAGGTGAACGCCGCCACCGAGTCCGCCGAACAAGCACCACTCCCCGACCCCGCGACGTTCGATCGCCACGTCTACGCCGAGCGCTAGCACCGGCGCTGGTTGTAGGGGAGGGCCCCGTGCCCTCCCGCGCCACCCAAACACGGCGCAAAGGATTGGCAATGGTCCAAACGCTCGAACGGCCCACCGACCTCTCTCCAAACGCCGCGCGCGAAACCGGCACCCCGAACAAATCGCTGATCGAGGCGATCCACGACACCCTCCGCGACGAACTCCGCGCCGACGACCGCATCGTCGTCCTCGGCGAGGACGTCGGCCGGCGCGGCGGGGTCTTCCGCGTCACCGCCGATCTGCTGGAAGAGTTCGGCGAAGACCGCATCATCGATACCCCGCTCGCCGAGTCCCTCATCGTCGGCACCGCAATCGGCATGGCCCTGAACGGTTTGAGACCGATCGCCGAGATCCAGTTTCTCGACTTCATCCACCCCGCGATGGACCAGATCATGAACGAGGCCGCGCGCCTCCGCTACCGCTCGAACAACGATTTCAACTGTCCCCTCGTCATCCGCACCCCGTTCGGCGGCGGCGTCCACGGCGCCCTCTACCATTCCCAGAGTATCGAAGCCCTCTTCGTCCACACGCCGGGTCTCAAGGTCGTCGTCCCGGCCACGCCGGTCGACGCCAAGGGACTCCTTCGCGCCGCCATCCGCGACGAGGATCCGGTCCTCTTCCTCGAACACAAGAAACTCTACCGCTCGATCAAGGGCCCGGTGCCCGACGGCGATTACGACGTTCCCCTCGGCCGGGCCCGCATCGTCCAGGAAGGGACCGACGCCACCATCGTCGCTTACGGGCTGATGGTCCACGAATCCGAAAAGGCCGCCGCCGCGATCGCTCAGGAAACCGGCGCCAGCATCGAGTTGATCGATCTCCGCTCCCTCAAACCGCTCGACGAGGCCGCGGTCCTCGACTCCGCCAGGAAAACCGGCAAGGTCCTGGTCGTCACCGAAGCCAATCGCCTCTGCTCCGTCGCCAGCGAAATCGCCGCCCTCGTCGCCGAAGAGGCCTTTGCCTACCTCGACGCCCCCGTCATGCGCGTCACCGCCCCCGACGTCCCCGCCATGCCCTTCAGCCCACCCCTCGAACACGCCTTCATGGTCGACGCCGAGAAGATCGGCGCGATGCTGCGCAAGCTCGTCGCGTTCTAGCCGTCAGGCGCTAGGCGTTAGGAGAACGAACCGTTTCGTGCGCCTAACGCCTAACGCCTAGCGCCTGACGCCTCCGGAGGCCCGTATGCCCACCCAAACGGCGACCACGATTACGATGCCGCAACTCGGCGAGAGCGTGACCGAAGGGACGATCGGTGCCTGGCTCAAGCAGGTCGGCGATCGTGTCGAAAAGTACGATCCCCTGGTCGAGGTCGAAACGGACAAGGTCAACTCCGAGATTCCGTCGCCCGTTGCCGGGGTGCTCGTCGAAATCCTGATCGAGCCGGAGAGTACCGTCCCGGTCGGCGCCGGGCTGTGTCGGATCGACGAAGCGGGCGAAGGTTCGGTCCCCCCGGCCCCCCAATCCTGGGGGGAGAACGACGACCCGCAGTCTTCAGGGCCATTCTCAAGAGCGCGACCCTCCGTCTCCCCCCAGGATTGGGGGGCCGGGGGGGCCGAAGCCGGGGGGGCCGAACCGCCCACCGAACTCGATCTCCTCCGCACCCGCTCGTCACCGGCCGTCCGCCGTATTGCGGAAGAGCACGGTCTCGACATCGGCCAGATCGACGGTACCGGCATCGGGGGCCGCGTCACCAAACAGGACATCCTTGCCTACGTTGCCCAGATGCAATCCGCCGCTCCCGCCTCGGTGGAAACGACGGAGCGCGTCGTCGCGGCGCCGCCGGCACCGGCTGCCGTCCAGCCACCAGAACCGCGAGCGGCCGCGCGTCCCGCAATCCAGCCCTTCCCCGGCGACGAGGTCGTCCCGGTGACGCCGATGCGCCGGCAGATCGCCGAGCACATGGTCCGCTCGGAGCGACTGGCGCCGCACGTGACGACGGTGGTCGAGGTCGACATGACCAACGTCGTGGCGTACCGCGCGGCCCGCAAAGAGGACTTTGCGCGACGGGAGGGAATCGAGCTCAGCTACCTGCCGTTCGCGATCAAGGCCGTCACCCTGGCGCTCCGCGATCACCCGCGGATGAACGCGGTCTGGGACGAAGAGCGCATCATCCACCGCAACGCGATCCACGTCGGCGTCGCGGTCGGTCTGGAGGACGGTCTGATCGTGCCGGTCGTCAAGCACGCCGATCGCCTCAGCCTGACCGGTCTGGCGCACGCCGTGGCCGACCTGATTGCCAGGGCCCGCGCCGGTAACCTGACGCCGGACGACGTCACCGGCGGCACCTTCACCGTCAACAACCCCGGCACTTTCGGTTCGATTGCCTCCACGCCCATCCTTGTTCAACCCCAGGTTGCCATCCTCTCGACCGAGGCCATCGTCAAACGCCCCGTGGTCGTCGACGACATGATCGCGATCCGGTCGATGATGAACCTCTCGCTCAGCTTCGACCATCGCGCCCTCGACGGTCTCGCCGCGGCCCGCTTCCTCCAACGGGTCAAACGCTGGCTGGAGGGCGTGGACGACAAGATCGCCGTGTAGGACGGGGTTGGTTGGTGGGCACAAGCCGACGATCGCCGCCTGAGCGATGTGAGAATCCCGCCCCAGCCAGAGACCCCCACGACGAGGGTGTGGGAACGTCACATGGTACCACATCGAAGAAACGGATAGGAGATTCGAATTCTTCGTAGATATTATGGTAATTCGCATGGTACCACAGCCATGCCGCGCCAAATAGGCATAATTGCCTAATTGGCACTCCTGTATTCCGCGATACACGACCGCCGCATCGGCAATGCTCGCGATGCCCCGCCGACGCGGTTCCCTATGCTGGGAGACCGGTCAGCGAACAGACCGGGGATCGGGACCACACCCATTGTCCGCCGGAGCGAATCGCCAATGGGTGCGTACCGGGGTGCGCACCGGAGAACGCGTCTCACTCAAGGGGTCGAACTCGCGATCACGAATGGTGTCACGCCCACCGGCCGGTGGTGGTGGCCGAATGATCTGTTCGCGTTCCGGCATCGTACTATGCAGAGGGTTGGTGTGTAGAAAGGAGGATGCAGTTCTCGGTTCGATGAGGCCGGCCGTCGTCGAGATGGCGACGATCCCGCCGAGCCCCGCGGCGGCCAACTGACGCCGGTCCGATGGCGCGACACCGCCGACGAGATAGACACGAGAGGGAAAGCCAATGATTCGGTTCAACCATTGCCGTGCGATCGTCTTCGCTGTCGTAGCGCTATGTCTATCACCAGTTCTTATGCAGACACACCCAGCCGTGGCCCAGGACCGCCCTGTCCTCCGCTTCGGCACCAATGCCGCCGATCTCTCGACCCTCGATCCCCACTACGCCTCCGGCACGCAGGACCGAACCGTCGTCGACATGCTCTTCAACGCGCTGGTCCGCTTCAAACCCGGCGACGCCTCGGTGATCGAACCGGATCTGGCAACCGCCGTCCCGGAACCGGTGATCGAAGGCGGGAAGCAGACCTGGACTTTCACCCTCCGCGACGGGGTCGTGTGCCACCCGTGGGAGGGCGGAGAAGCCTATCCGCTGACGGCGGACGACGTGGTCTTCTCGCTTCAAAAGTCGGCGAATAAGGACAGCTCCGGGTATGCGGCCGACTACGCGGGGATGACGGTTGCCAAGGTCGACGACAAGATCGTCAAGATCACGATGGACGCTCCCCTCTCGCCGACCCTCTTCCTGCCGAAAGTCGCCAACTACAACGGCGGTTTCATCGTCTGCGCCAAGGCCGTCGAAGCACTCGGGCTCGACGGGTTCAAGACCCACCCGGTCGGCACCGGACCGTTTGTGTTCCAGTCCTACACCCCGCAGACCAGCGTCATCCTCACCGCCAACGACAACTACTTCCGCGGCGCGCCGAAACTCGGCGGGGTGGAAGTCCGCTACATGCCGGATGCGACGAGCCGCGAGCTGGCGCTCCAATCGGGCGAGTTGGATGCCGCGTCGGGCGTCAACGAGGCCCAGTGGGTCGACCGCATCAACGGCGAGGGCACGCTCAAGGCCGACGTCTTCGGTCCCGGCGAGGTCGCCTGGGTCAACCTGAACGTCACCAACCAGTACCTGTCCAAACCGCAGGTTCGCCAGGCGATCGCCTACGCCATCGACCGTGAGGAGCACCAGGCGCTCTACGGGTCGCCCGTCTCCGAAATCGTCTATTCGGTGGTACCGGCCTCGCTGATGCCGGGCGGGTTGACCCAGGAACAGGCCACCGCCGCTGGCGTTGACTATCCCCACAACATCGAGAAGGCCAAGCAACTGCTCACCGAGGCGGGGTATCCAGACGGGTTCGAGATGACCCTGGTCACCAGCGAGATGCCGGCCTACCGCTCCAACTACGAAGTCCTCCAATCCGAACTGGCGAAGATCGGGATCAAGATCGACCTCCAGGTGGTCGATCATGCCACGATGCACGCCCAGATCCGGGAGGACGTCAACCCGATCGTGATCTACGTCGCGTACCGGCCGAATGCCGACGTGTACCTGACCCAGTTCTTCTACTCGCCGTCGATCGTCGTGTCCGGCGCCTCGCCGGTGACCAACTTCAGCCACTACGGCGCGATCGACGACCTGATCCTCCAGGCCCGCGGCGAGACCGATCCCGCCGCGCAGGAAGAACTCTGGCGTCAGGCGAACACCCAGATCCTGAAGGACGTCGCCGCGATTCCGCTTCAGTACCAGAATCAGGTCTACGCGCGCAATCCCAAGGTCGACTACGGACACGAGTTGGTCAAAGTCCTCGCCCTCTACCCGGGCATCGACGAAACGACCACGATCGCGTCGTAACGGAGGCGGCAAGGCGGCAAGGCGGCGAGGCGGCAAGGACGATAAGAGACCGACGGACAGCTCCCGGATTCCTATTCCCTGTTCCCTTGCCGCCTTGCCGCCTTGCCGCCTCGATTGAACTCCTATGCTCAGACACATCGTCCGACGGCTGCTGCTGGCGATACCGACCCTGCTGGCGGTCTTCACCATCATTTTCGTCGTCGTTCGGGTCGCTCCTGGCGACCCGGCGACGGCCGTGCTCGGCGACAACGCGTCCAAGCAGGCGGTCGATGCGCTGCGCGAGCGGATGGGACTCAACGAACCGCTCTGGAAGCAGTACCTGACCTTCCTTGCCGACCTCTCACGTGGCGATCTCGGGAAATCACTGAAAACCGGTCAGCCGGTCTGGTATCAGATCCGATCCGCTTTGCCCCACACGCTGGAGCTCACCTTCGCCGCCATCTCGATCGGGCTGGCGATCGGCGTGCCGATCGGGGTCGTCACCGCCGTCCAGCGCAACCGCGCGCCCGACTACATCGGCCGCGTCGTCTCCCTCGTCGGTCTCTCGCTGCCGGCGTTCTACCTGGCCGTTCTGCTGATCTACTTCTTCGCTGTCAAGGTGAGTTGGTTCCCGGCCGTCGGCGCCCCGCCGCTCTCCGATCTCGGCGCCAATCTGCATCACCTCGTCCTCCCGGCCGTCACCCTCGGGTTGATCGAAATGGCCTACATCGCCCGCATGACCCGCTCGGTGATGATCGCCGTCCTCAGCGACGACTACGTAAGGACGGCGCGAGCGAAGGGACTCCGGGAATGGGTTGTCCTGGTCAGACACGCCCTGCGGGCCGGGTTGATCCCGATCGTCTCCCTCGTCGGCATCTTCGCGATCAGCTTGATCGGATCGTCGGTCCTGGTGGAGGAGGTCTTCGCCCGACCGGGGCTCGGCAAGCTGATGGTCGGCGCGACCAAGCAGAAGGACTACACGTCGTTGCAGTCGATCATGGTGGTCTACGCCTGCATCATCGTCGTCATCAACCTGATTACCGACATCCTCTATACGGCGATCGACCCGCGGGTTCGCTACTCGTGATCCCCGGAGTCGGCTGGGGGCGGAGGAGGGCCCGTCGATGAGCGAATCGGCCGTCTCAAGCGGTGATTTGACCGGCACAGGCCGGCAGACCGACTACATCTCGGGTGGTCGGCGGGCGCTGCGGACGTTCGCCCGCAACCGCACCGCAGTCGTCGGCGTCGGACTCATCTCGCTCCTCCTCCTGGTTGCCATCGCCGCGCCGCTCATCGCCCCCCACCACCCGCTCGACCAGAGTGTCCGCAACCGACTTGCCCCGCCGAGCGCGGACTACCCGCTCGGCCGCGACGACAAGGGACGCGACATCCTGTCGCGGGTGATCTTCGGGACGCGGATCGCGCTCCAGGTCGGGGTCTTCTCGGTCCTCCTCGGCGGTGTGCTCGGTACCCTGATCGGTCTCACCGCCGCGTTCTTCGGCGGCAAGACCGACGGCGCCCTGATGCGGTTGACCGATGTCCTCCTCTCCTTTCCCGACCTGATCACCGGTCTGCTCGTCCTCGCCGTCCTCGGTCCCGGTCTTTCCAAGATGATCGTCGCCATCGGCTTGACCATCGCGCCTCGCTTCTCGCGAATCTCCTACGGATCGGCTCTTTCCCTGATGCGGCGCGACTTCGTCGACGCCGCCCGCACGATCGGGGTCGGCAACTCGCGCATCCTGCGCGTCCACCTTTTGCCGAACGTCCTCGGGGAACTGCTGGTCTTCGGCAGTCTCTGGACCGCGTCGGCGATCCGCCTCGAAGCCAGCCTCAGTTTCATCGGGCTCGGCGTTCAGCCGCCCACGCCGACCTGGGGTCAGATGATCCGCGAAGGCACACTCTACCTGACGACCGTTCCCTGGTACTCGCTCGGCCCTGGTCTGGCGCTTTTGCTCGCCGTTCTCGCTTTCAACCTCGCCGGCGACGGGCTGCGTGACGCCCTCGATCCCCGGTCACGGTCCTGACGCCACCGCGACGCGTTGCCACTCCACTATCCGCAACGGCGGCGCGATCCACAGCACCAGCGGCACCGCCAAATTGACGGCCGACAGCACGATCAGGGTCTCTTGCAGACCAAACTGCTCCAGCATCGCGCCGTAGGCGACAATGCCAACCGACCGTGCCCCCGAGCTGAGTGCCATCAGACTGCCGAAGACCCGGCCGCGCATCGTCTCCGGGACCCGCTCCTGGAGGATGGTCATCCAGATCGGATTCGTCGGTTCCAGGAAGATGGCGTTGACCACGATCGACGCGGTGACGATCACCAGCGGCGGCAACGGGATCAGCACCCAAAACGTGAGCGCCCGTACGGCAAATCCGGTCACGATCGTGGTCCGCCTCGGCAATCGCGGCGCGAACGACAGAAACAGCACGTTGCCGATCAACGACCCCGCCGCCAGCGCGGCATACATGAAGCCCAAGTCGACGGCGCTGCCAAAGACTTCCTTCGCGTAGACCGGGAGCACGACCGAATAGATCGGTTCCGCCAGCAGATTCCCCAGCGCGAACGCCGCGATCATCCAGCGGATGAGCCGGTCGCCCCGCACGAAGCGCAAGCCGTCAAGCAACGATCCGGGACGGCCTCCCTGACCGGCGTCGGTGGTCGCCCCGTCCGTCTCGCGGCCGCGCGCCGGGACCCTGAGCGCGACGATGCCGGCGGAGACGAGGAAGGTCGCGGCGTCGATCCACATCACATTCGTCGGACTGAACGCCGCGATCAGGACGCCGCCGAGGGGCGGTCCGACCAACCCGGCGACCCGCGTCACCATCTGTGAGGACGCATTCGCGCGTTCGAGTTGCACCCCACCGAGTCGGGCAAGCTCCGGATAGAGACTCAGGCGGGCCGCCCAACCGGGAGCGTCGAGCACCGCGCCGAGGAAGACCAGGACGAGCAATTCCCAGAAGGCGAGACCCACCGTGTGGTAGAGCAAGGGGACCAGCGCCACGTTCACGGCGCTTGCCAAATCGGCGACGATGCTCGTCCGCTTGAATCCCAGGCGGTCGACGACGACGCCACCGACGATGCCACTCACCAGGACGGGGAGGGCGCCGACGGCCGCCGTGACCCCCGTCTTGCCGGCGCTCCCGGTCGTTTGCAACACGAACCAGGGGATCGCAAGGTAGGTAAAAACGTTGCCGATCCCGGAGATCCCGTCGGCCGTCAGCAACGCGATGAACGGCGCCCGTCGTGGCGGTGTCGAGCCTGGCGAATCGATCACTCATTCCTCGGGTGCGGGCGTGGCAATGACCGGGTGCATCCGCACGTTCGTTGCCAAGCGCAAACCCGCCGGAACCAGGATCGAGATTGCGCCGAGGGATGGGCCTGTGCACCCCAAGGCTGGTACCACCTGAGGGACGAACAGCCATCGACTTCGGTTGGGCAACCGGAGTACGTCAGTCCGGAAGGTTGGTAGCCCACGTGTCGCAAACCGTAATAGCGCAGCGTTGACACTCTTGGTCTAGGGCAACGTTCATCACTCGCGCCGAACGGTAACTCGCTCGACCAGGTCGCTCATGGTCACCCGTGTACCACTTTTGGTGAGGACCCACCATCGCCGCCCGCTTTTGAAGATGTACCAGCCCGGGAATCTGGTTCCGGCCTCCAAGGGTGGGCCGACCTCCTTGGACCCGGCACTCGACGTCTGCCGCCGCGGCGTCGTCGTCTTCACCGTCCATTCGCGGAGGCAGGCATGGGCCGTGGTGTTCTTGAATGGATGATCGCTCGGATAGCCCCGCAGGACGTCCTCGGCGACGAAGGCCGGCACATCGGGAGCAGCGTACGTCGGCCCGGTGGGCGTCACCGGTCCCGGCTCCGGGCTGCCCATGCGTTTCCGCTCGTCGGTTCTGGCGGCGAACCATCGATCGGCGTAGATGTCCCAGGCCAGCCGGCCGCCGATCATCGTGTGGCGGAGCTTGTCGGGGCAGTTGTGGCGGTCCGGGTGTTCCGTCTCGCAGAACGCCGGACAGCCGGCGACGACCCAGTTGAAGTCCCAGTGCCGCTCCGGCTTGTCGATGTTCAGCCGCGCCGCTACCCGGCCCATGAAGTCGGCCGTGACCGTAATGACGCGATCGCGTCGACGGGGATCCGCCCACAGGTCGGCATCCTCGATCATCTCGCACGAAAAGCCGTTCATATTGCCGGGACCGCCACCGTCCGCCGCCTGCCAGGTCACCTCGTCGGCGGGGATCATCACCCAACACTCCCGGTCGTCGCACGTGGAGTGGTAGGACGCCTGCCGACCCTCGGCGCCGTTGAAGAGGTATTGGGCTTCGGAAGCCGCTGTGCTGTGTGGGTTTCCGTTGCCGTGCTGCACGCTGCGGCGAGGCATCATGGCCGGGATACCCGGGCGGTTCTGGGTCATCCACTCGGGCAAGATCTTGAGGTGGATCGGGTAGTCGGTCTCGAGCGGTCCGCCGGGGAGTCCCGGAACGGTCGTCGAGTTCGCCATGTCACTCCCTCCGGTGTCATCGCGCAGGAGCGGAAACCGCGCGTCGGATCATGGCCGAGTGCCCTGAGTTCCTTTGGTCGTACATCCTAACGTACTCGGGCGGCCACATGTCCGCGCCGAGGGGAGATCGGCTCGTCGCTCGCCGCTGCGACTTCAGCGATCGGTTCCTGGCCACGGGGGCCCCAACACGCTGCGTTTGCCCGGCCGAACCCGGCAATGGTGTTCGCCGCGGCGATGCGTCCTCTCTTGCCGTCTATGCTCTTCGCCGGGGGCCGGTGCCGTCCTCGCCGTGGTGCGTGCGCGTCGCCGTAGCCGTCGCGGTTGTGTCCACAAGCGGTGCCCGTACCGCGAGCGGCTCGTCCCGATCCGGCACGTCGTCATCGGCGGCGTGCCGCTCGACGCGGTGTAGGGAAGCGGCCGGATGCAGATGGTGCGACGGGTTCGACGGGTCGGGGCCGCGGCGGTGGATCGCGGACCGGCACGGCATGACCGTCGGGGCGGTCTGCGCGGAGGCGGCGGGCGTTGCACGAGGTAGGAAATCCGCCCCCGGCGATTCGATCTGTACCCGACCACGCTACCGGTTGCAGCGTAGCCGGGCTCGACCACCGTCGCCGTTGTGATGTTTACCTTTCGCGGAGGAGACCAGGTCCGCGGGGCGGCGGCGGCAGAATGATGTGCTCTTTCACGAGCCAGAACGTCCCCGTCGTCTTGGCATAGCGCGGCACGTCTTCCCAGGCCGCCGCAACTTCCGGCGATTGCCCGGCGCGAAGGAATGCCTCCTCGTCGTCGTACCACTGCTCGACGAACGCCTCGGTCTCGAGCTCGCCTTGAATCCGCCGAGTGACCTCGGAGACGACGTAGCCCCGCAGACCCGGCGCCTTGGCCGAGATCGGCGCGTGGACGTCCAACCAGTACCGAATGAACTCCTCGGGCGTGAAATCTTCCCGCCGATACGCCGTTCCGATCGCTTTGATCACTCCCGTTCTCCTTTCGGGTCGACGCCCAACCGCTCCAACAACGCGTCCGCCGGCGTTGCTCGCGCACCACCTTCGCCGGACTTCGACGGGTAGCGATACTGCCGGACGAAACCGGTAATCTGCTCCTGAACGTGCCCGTTCCACACCCCACGAAGCAGTGCCGTTCCGTGCTCGTGAGTCGGAAACGTGACTTCCAGCGCCATGCCAATCGACGCGCGGCGTAGATTGCCGGTTGACTCCCGCGAGACCGGATCGTTGGTACCAACAAGGAACAGTTTGGGTACACCGGCGCCACGAGGCACACGAGAGAACCCTTCGGGTGCCATTGCCGACAGCAACACCACTCCGTCGAGCTCCGTCCGATCGGCGGCCCACAGGAGATGTTCGGCGGTCGCACCCGCCGCGATTGCCACGACGAACGGCGCTCCGGCGGCCCGCGCCATGCGAATCCACGAGACGACGTCGTCGACCGCCTTGTCTTCGCACCAATCGCCGTCCGACGCGCCGTGTCCCCGCAGATCGACGGCGAGAACCGAGAGTTCGGCGGCCAGCAAGAAGGGGATCAGTGGCCGCCAGCGGTCGAGATCTTCTTCGGGACCGACATCGTGCAGGAGCACGACCCGAGCGGAACCGCCCGACCACAACTCTCCGCGGAGGGCGCAGCCGTCGCCGGCGACGATCGCGAGCGGTAGCGGCGTCATGCGACGGCCAGGTCGGCGGGCATCGGCGCCGAGTTGAAGCAGGCAACCCAGTGGTCCGACCCCGGTGCGGCCGGTTCGAGTGGCGGAACCTCCTGGCGACAGACGTCGAGCGACCGGAAGCAACGACCGGCGAATCGACAGGCCGGACGCGCATCCATGAGGTTCGCCTCGCCGGGCAAGTGGATCCGACCGGCCGGGCGACCTTTCAAGAGCGATGGCACGGAGGAGAGGAGAGCCTGGGTGTACGGGTGCAACGGGTTGCGGAACAGCTCGTCCGCGGGCGCGAGCTCGACGAGTTTGCCCAGGTACATCACGGCGACCCGATCGGCCATGTGGCGAACGACGCTCATATCGTGGCTGATGAAGAGGTAGGTCAGGCGCAACCGGTCCTGCAATTCCCGCAGCAGGTTGAGGATCTGGCTCTGCATCGAAACGTCGAGGGCGCTGACCGGTTCGTCGGCGACGATGAACGTCGGGTTGACCGCCAACGCACGGGCGATACTCAATCGCTGCCGCTGCCCGCCGGAAAACTCGTGCGGGAAGCGTTCCGCGGCGTCGGCCGGAAGGTGGACCAAATGCAACAGCTCGGCGATCCGCGTTTGCTGCTCCGCTTTTCCCAGTCCCAGGTGCCCCATTCCCTCGGCGATGATCGCCTCCGCCTTCATCCGCGGGTCGAGCGAATCGAACGGGTCCTGGAAGATGATCTGAGCCCGCTGCCGGAAATCCCGCAACTTGCCGGGTGGCAAACGCAGTACGTCGTCATCACGAAAACGGAGGCTCCCATCGGTCGGTTCGATCAGGCGGAGGATGAGCCGCGCCAGGGTCGATTTGCCGGACCCCGATTCGCCGACGAGCGCGAGCGTCTCTCCCTCACGGATGTCGAACGAGACGTCGTCGACGGCCGAAACCCATTTCGTGGCACGACCGAAGAAGTCCCAGGCAACGGGGAACCGCTTCGTCAGCCCCTGGACCGCGAGCAGCGAATCAGCGGACGAAGGGGGTTGGGTTGTGGCAGCGGAGATCATGGTCGGTGTCGATCCTCGCGAGGTCCGGGTGCGTTTCGACGCACGGCGCGATCCGGTTCGGACAACGGGCCGCAAAGCGGCAGGCGGTCGGCATCGCCCAGAGTTCCGGGACGCGACCGGGAATGACGTGCAGCGTCGGCTGCCGCGTCGCCAGGTACGGCATGCTCTTCAGCAAACCCTGCGTGTACGGGTGCTGCGGATTCTCGAAAATCTGCCGGGTCGTCCCGATCTCGACGATCTCCCCCGCATACATCACCGCGACCCGATCCGCGATCTCGTTGACGACGCCGAGATTGTGGGTAATCAGGATCACGCTCAAACCGAGTTCCTGCCGTAGACTGGCGATCAAGTCGAGGATCTGCGCCTGGATCGTGACGTCGAGCGCCGTCGTCGGCTCGTCCGCGAGCAACAACTTCGGGTTCATCACCAGCGCCAGCGCCAGCATCACCCGCTGCCGCATCCCACCGGAAAACTGGTGCGGGTAATCGTCAAGCCGCCGTGCCGCGTCCGGAATTCCGAGGCGGTCGAGCATCGCCACCGCCCGCGTCCGCGCTTCGTGTTTGCTCACCGCCGCGTGCGCCCGAACCACCTCGGCAATCTGCGATCCGACCGTAAACGCCGGATCGAGCGCGGTCATCGGCTCCTGAAACACCATCGCGATCTCGTTGCCACGCACCTTTCGCATCTCGCCGCCGCTGAGGCGAAGCAGGTCGCGCTCCCCGAACCGGACAGTTCCCTCGGCCACCGCCGCGGCCGGCGGCAGCAGCCGCATGATCGAGAGCGCCGTCATCGACTTCCCGCACCCGCTTTCGCCGACCAGACCGAGGATCTCGCCAGTATTCACGGTAAGCGAGACGCGATCGACGGCGCGCAGGACGCGGCGGCGACCCTGGATGACGGTGGTGAGGGCGTCGATGGTGAGGAGGGGAGCGACCGGCACGGTCCCCCTTTCCCGCGTAGCGAGCGGGGTGTCCTCGAGGCCGCGGCCGGGGGGGTGAGGGTCGCGCATCGTCACCACCGCCGCAGCCTCGGGTCGAACACGTCGCGCAGACCGTCGCCGAGGGTGTTCAACCCGAGCACAATCAAGGCAATGGCAATTCCTGGAATGATTGCCACCCAGGGATCGTTGTAGAGGTAGTTGCGTCCGTTAGCGATCATCTGCCCCAGACTCGGCGTCGGCGGCTGTGCGCCGAGACCGATGAACGACAAGCCGGCCTCGGCGATGACCGTCACGGCGATGTAGTACGAGGCCATCACGAGCGAGGTCGCGATCGTGTTGGGTACCAGATGCCGGAGGATCACCTTCCAGGCCGGTACCCCCAGTGCGCGGGCGGCCTCGACGAACGCCCGCTCCCGCAGCGAGAGCGTCTGGGCACGGATGATCCGCGCAAACCCGGCCCAGTTGACGACGCTGACGGCGAGGATCACCGCCGGAATCCCCGGTTTGAACATGCCGGCGAAGATGACCGCGACCAGGATCACCGGGAAACCCCAGGTGAGGTCGATCAAGCCACTGATGATCCGATCGACCGGGCCACGGAAGTACCCGGCCACGGCCCCGAGAATCAAGCCGAACGACATCGAGGCGGCAGTGACCACCATCCCGATCAGCAGCGAGATCGCCATGCCGGCGGCGATACGCCAGGCGGTGTTCCGACCGAGGTTGTCGGTACCCAGCAGACGCCCCTGGCTGAACGGTTTGATCAGCGCGGCGTTCACATCCTGGTCGAGATAGAGGTGCCTGAATCCCGGCGTCGCCAGGAGCACGGTACCGATCGCGGCGACGAAGAGACAAGCGAGCGTTATCGCTCCCCCGATCAGCGTGAGCTTGTTCGCCCACAACGGCGCGAGCCGGTCGCCGAGCCCGCGGCCCGGACGCAGCGGGGTTCGTTCCTCGGCGAAATCTTCGAAGTGGAGCGGAACCGGCTCGCTGGCCATCAGCCGCTCCCGTGCTGGCGGGTCCGTGGATCGGCCCACTGCTGCCCGATGTCGGCGAGCAGATTGAAGAAGATGACCGCCAGGGTAAGCATCAGCGCCAGCGTCTGCGCCAGCGTGTAGTCCCGTTTCAGCACACTGTTGACGAGTTGCGAGCCGAGCCCGGGCCAGCGGAAGATCGTCTCCACGATCAGGGTGTACCCAAGCAGCGTCCTGAGCATGATGCCGGCCAGCGCGATCACCGGCGGCAGCGCATTCCGGAGCACGTGGATCCAGACGATGCGCGCTTCCGGCAGACCTTTCGCGTAGAGCGTCCGCACGTAATCTTTGTTGAACTCTTCGAGCATCGACGACCGGACGACGCGCAGGTTGATCGCGATCGCCTCGGCTGCAAGGACGAAAGCCGGCAGGATCAAATGGCGAAGGTCACCCGAACCGGCGACCGGCAACCAGCGGTGCTCGACCGAAAAGAGTTGAATCAGCAACACGGCGAGGAAGAAGTTGGGGATGGCCATCCCGAGCACGGCCAGCAGCATCGTGCCCTGATCGATGAGCGTGTTGCGCTTCCAGGCCGCCAATACCCCAAGCGGAATCGCCGTCAGGTAGGTCATCAGCGCCGCCGCGGACGCCAAGAAGACGGTGTTCCAGATCGCTTTGCCGATCAATTTGTTGATCGGCTGCCCATTGACGAACGAGACACCGGGATCGCCCGTAACCAGGTTCTTGACGAAAACCACGTATTGGACGGGCAACGGCCGATCCAGCCCCAGCTTCTCGCGCAACTGCGGGGCGAGGAATTCCCGGTTAACCGGATTGGTCAGAACGTCCTCGACACTCCCCGGCGCTACCCGCAGCCCGTAGAAGATCACGAGCGAGGCAACAAAGAGCAACAGCAGCGAGTAGAGCGTCCGGTGGATGATGAAGGTCAACATTTCCGTTTGAGAGGCGGCAAGGCGGCAAGGCGGGAACCCGCCAGAGCGGGTGATGGCGGCAAGGATTTTCGAGCGGGCACCCAGTTCTGGCGCTCAATAGGCTCAATCATCCTTCGACCACTCCCCGCCGCCTTGCCGCCTTGCCGCCTTGCCGCCTACGACTCCACCCAAACGTCGTTGTACTGCGGGTAGAGCATCGTTTGCGTCGGCATCCAGCCGTGCACCTTCTTGTGGTTGACCCAGATCGCGTTCGAGGTCACCAGCGGAATCTTCGGCACTTGCTCGGCCCAGATCAACTGGGCCTTGCTCGCCGCGGCCTTGAGCTCCTCGTCGCTGCCGGCCTTCTGCCAGTCGTCGAAGGCCTTCAACAAATTGGGGATACCGCCGCTGTACTCCATGCTCGGGACGATCGAGTTGAAGAGCAGGATCACGTCCATCGGCGAGGACCAGAGCCACTCGTAGCCGAACGAATCGGGTGGGGAATCCTTGCTGTTGAGTTTGGTTCCGAATTCGGGATTCTGGTAACTCTCGACCTTCATGTCGGCGCCGACCTTCGCCAGCATACCGGCGACCGCCTCGCTGATCTGGGCGCCGAACGTCTGTCCGGACCAGTTCAAGTGCGTCCAGGAGAGCTTGACGCCGTTCTTGGCGCGGATCCCGTCCGAACCCTTCGCCCAGCCCTGGTCGTCGAGCATCTTGTTGGCGAGATCGAGGTCGAACTTGTTGAACTGCTCGACACCCGGGTCGTACCACTTCCAGTTGGACGCGATCGGTCCTTGCGTGGCGACCGCGTGACCGAAGTAGATCGCCTTGACGAGTCCTTCACGGTCGATTGCGTGGGAAATTGCCTGGCGCACCGCCAACTGGTCGAATTCCAGGTCCTTGCGCAGCCAGTTCAACGCAAGGAACGAGTTCGCCGGGTTCGCCCACTCCTGGACAACGAGATCGGGATTGCCCTTGAGGCGGTCGACGTCCTGCCCCGCCGGGTTCTTGATCGCGTCGACGTCGCCGGCTTCCATCTCATTCGCTCGGTTCGCCGCCTCGACGATCGGCACCCACTTCAACTCGTCGATGTAGGCCGGTCCCTTATTCTGGATGAACGGGCAGGCGGTACCCGGATAATCCGCCCACTTCGCCATGCGAACCTGACTACCGGGTGTAAATTCCGTCAGGGTGAACGGACCGGTGCCGTCTGCCGTCGTGGCGCCGTAGGTGTCGCCGGCAGCGGCGCGGGCGGCCTGGTTGTGGATCATCGAGTACTCGGTCGCCAGGGTCTCCGGGAACGCGGCGAACGGGTGCGCCATGGTCACGATCACCGTGTTGCCGTCGCCGGCTTTGACATCGGTGACGGTATTCCAGAAGATGGCGTTCTGACCGGTCTTGGGATCGCGGAACAGGTCGAAGTCCTCGACCACGTTCGCGTTGGTGCAGGGCGTGCCCGAGTGGAACTTCAATCCGTCCCGGATCTTGATTGTCCAGGTCAAGCCGTCGTCGGAGACGGTCCAGGAGTCGGCCAGCGCCGGAACGATCTTACCGTCCGGGTCGCGGAGCATCACGTATTCGTAGAGCGCATTGTATCCCGGATCGGCCCAGCCGGAGAGTACCGGGTCCATCTTCGTGAAGTCGCGGTCGTACCCTTCGGTGAACGTGCCGCCGGTTTGCGGCGTGTCCTGTGCTGCCGCGAGCCGAGGCGAAGCCGCTGCCAGGAGTGACGCCGCCGCCGGGGCGGAGACGCCGAGCAGCGCCGCACGCTTGACGAACTCGCGTCGACTCAACCCGGCCCGCCGGTACTCGTCGACCAGAGATCTCAGGCCGGTTCGTGGATCGATCCTGTCGCTCACGCGTACCTCCTTCGTCTGACGCGGGTGCGCCCTTGCGGCGGGTCACACCCGTCCCGAACGACACCGATTCCGGTAGGAGTTTTCAGTATTCTATCCCCGCTCTTTCAAGGCGCAAGCCACGCCATCGCTTCGCACACCTCAGGGGATGGTCGCGGCCGGGACGCCCACTTCGCCGGCTCCGTCGAATCGATGCTGCGATGTTATATTTTATACAACTCCTCGTCAAGACGGTTTGCGCTCCGACGTCCCGCCTCGGTCAGAAGCGGGATGCCAAGGACGCGATCGACCCGTGAACTGGCGCACCGGGCAATCAAGCGCCGTCTCGCGAACCCGGACTCGCCTTCGCGCGACCGTCGACAGCGGTCGGACTCGCGGTCCCGGTGAACAGCGTCGGTTCCTCCGCAAAGAGCTTGCGGAGGACTTCCACGGAATGTTCGAGGTGATTCGTCAGCGCCGCGAGGGCACCGTCGACCTCTTTCGCCTCGATCCGATCGAGGATCAACTCGTGCTCGGCACGCGCCGACTCGGCGGTAACGCGCGAGGCACCGATCCGCCGGTAACGCTCGGTGTGATCCCAGACGATGCCGATCAACCGGAGCAGCCACTTCGAACCGGACGGTTCGTACAGGGCGAAATGGAAGGCGCGATGGTCGTCGTATTCTGCGTGACCCTTTTGAACGAACTGGCGGACGATCTTGTTGTTGAGGCGTCGCGCTTTCGCCAGGACCGCAGGCGTGGTCTGCGGGATCGCCTGCCGCAGCGCCTCGACTTCGAGGACGATGCGCGTCCGGTAAACGTCGAGCATGTCCTCCATCGAGAGCGGCGCCACCCGCGCCCCGCGGTTCGGGATCGACTCGACGAATCCCTCCGCCTCCAGCAGCCGCAAAGCTTCCCGGACCGGAATCATGCTGACGCCGTTGCGGGCTGCAAGGTCCTGCAGACGCAATGGTGAGCCCGGCGAATAGTCGCCGGTCAGGATCGCCCGCCGCGTCCGCCGGTAAACCAACTCGACCGAGCTGGTCAGGTCGGCATTGACCATCCGCCCTCTCGCTGCCTACCGGCCAAGGGTGCGCGGTCGCCCCTTGCCGCGTCGCCACGCCCGTGTAAAGTCTATATATTATATGATTGCGGTGCTATTTCCGATCGCGGGTCGGTGTTGCCGTCGACGGACGGGTCGGGACCGCACGCAGCCGCCCGTACCGGCCGGAGAACCTGGAGCAGCCATCGTGCGCCTGACACCGGAGATCGCCCTCGTCGGCAGCGGCAGTTTCGGATTCGATCTCACCTCGCCCGCCGACGCCCACCTCTACCTGATCGACGGCGGCGGCGACCTTGCCCTCGTCGACGCCGGCTGCGGTGGCAGCATCGGCGACACCGACCTCATCCTGCGCACCATCGCCGCCGACGGCTACGACCCGGCTCGCATCTCCAAACTCCTCCTCACGCACTACCACTTCGACCACATCGGCGGCGCCGCCGAGGTCCACGACCGCCTTGGCGTCCCCGTCCACGCCTCTCCCCTCACCGCCCGCGTCCTCCAGTCGGCCGAGGAGTCGACGAATTTGCTCTCCGCCGTCAAAGACATCGGTTTCGTCCCCGACGACTACGAATTGCGCACCTGTCCGGCCACCGGCGACCTCGTCGACGGTGCCACCGTCCGTATCGGCCGCTTGACGCTGACGGTCTTCGAGACCCCAGGGCACTGCGACGGCCACCTCTCTTTCCTGGTCGAGGGTGGCGATCGCCGCGCGCTCATCCAGGGTGACCTCGTCTTCTACGGTGGCACCATCCTGCTCCAGGACATCCCCGACTGCTCGATCCAGAACTACAGCGAGAGCGTGCGCAAACTCGCGGCCGTCGAATTCGACGCGTTCCTCCCCGGCCACGGCCCGATCTCCCTCCGCAACGGCAAACGCCACATCGACCTCGCCGCCGCCCAATTTGCGAGACTGATGGTGCCAAAGAATTGGGGTTGACCACGTTCTCACACGGGTCTCGACCCGGAGGGTCGCGACAGAAAGGAGTCACCGCGTGACGGCGGCAACGATCGGGCAGGCGGACGAAACCAGGGAGGGCTGGCGCGGCAAGATCGGCCTCATGGACCAGCAGGAGATGGACGAGTTCCTGGTGGGCGGCAACCTCGCCCGGCTCGCCGTCCTCGACGACAAGGGCTGGCCCTATGTCCAGCCCGTCTGGTACCAGTGGGAGCCGAACGAGGGCGTCTTCTGGATCGTCGCCCGCAAGAAAAGCGCGTGGGCTGCCTTCATGCAACGCGACGGCCGCGTCGCCCTCACCATCGATGGCGAGACCCGCCCTTATCGCAAAGTCGCCCTCCAGGGTACGGCCGAGGTCATCGAGGAACCGAACGTCGGCGGCGAATGGGTCGAGATTGCCAATTCGATGGCCACCCGCTACCTCGGCGAACACGGCCCCGACTACATCGTCCCCACTCTCGACAAACCGCGCTGGCTCTTCAAAATCACGCCGACCTCGCTGGTGACGTGGCAGGGCGTCGATTGGCACTCGCGGTACAAGGAGTAGGCGGACAGACGGACAGACGGACAGACGGACGGACGGAGGACTTATGAACGCCAACGCAACGACCGACTCAGGTCTAGCACCGGGCAAGGCAGACGCGACTCGTTCTCCGCTGTCCGACTGTCCGTCTGTCCGCCTATCCGTCTTGCGTGAGGGCTTCGACTATCCCTTGAGCCGGCTCGATCCGTTCGGGGCGCACATCGACCCGCCGAGTGTCGCGCTCTACGAGACGATCGTCGTCAAGGGACCGGACGGAACGGCGCAGCCGGGGCTGGCCGAATCGTGGCAAATCTCGCGAGATGGGCTCGAATGGCGCTTCCGCCTCCGACCGGACGCACCGTTCCACTCGGGCGCACCCTGCGACGCCGACGCGGTGGTCGCCGCGCTGGATCCCCTCCGGTACGACCACTTCAGTCCGCGACGCCAACTCTGGTACTGGGATCCGGTGGACACGGTCCGCGCCGAAGAGACCGACACCGTCGTCTTTACGCTCCATCACCCGTACGTGCGCCTGCCGTCTCTCCTCTGGGGAACCCACACGGCCATCTACAACCAAACACTTCGCTCGCAGGAACCCGAACGCTTCGGTTACGAACTCGCCGACGGGACCGGGCCGTTCCGATTCGTGAGCTGGTCGAAGGAACGCGTCGTCCTCGAAAGGTGGGCGGACTACCCCGGTTCGGCGGCTCCGTTCCTCGCGACGGGCGGTCCCGCCAGGCTGGACCGGATCGAATGGACGATGCTGCTCGATCCCGCGGAGCGCGTCGCGGCGCTGGACCGGGGCGACGTGGACTGCATCCACGGTCCACGTTACGCCGACGTCCCCCGCTTGGAGGCCGACTCGCGCTTCCACGTCGTCCGGTTCAGCCAGGCCGCGAACGCCTACCTGGCCCTCAACTGGCAGCGCACCGACCTCGGTTTCGATGACGTTCGCGTCCGCCGCGCCATCTCCGCCGCGATCGACCGCCCCCGTCTCGTCGAGGACGCGCTCCTCGGGTACGGCGTCCCGACCTTCGGTCCGCTCTCACCCGGCGGCGAGTTCTACGATCCCGCCGTCGAATCCGGTCGCGGCCACGATCCCGCCGCCGCCGGTCGCCTCCTCGACGAAGCCGGTTGGCAACTCGGTGCGGACGGTATCCGATCGAAGGGGGAGGAACGCCTCTCCTTCGAGTGCGTGATCCAGGACGACGCGATCCATCAGCAGATCGCGATCGGTCTGCGCGACCAGTTGCGCTCCGTCGGTATCGTCCTCGATCTCAGACCGATCCTGACCTTCAGCGGCTTCTACCAGACGGTCGCGAGCGGACCGGCCAGCTTCATCAACAAATGGCTCTGGCAAGACCCGGTCGACGCCGCGATCGGCTTCACCGCCTCCTGGGGCCGCCCGTTCCCGAACTGGCAGCACGCCGCGATCCCGCGTCTCGACGATGCCTACCGCGCCTGGCTTCAGGCCGAGACACTGGAAAGCCTCCAGGCCGCAGCGACGCAGGCCCAACTCATCGTTGCCGACGAACTGCCCTATATCCCGCTGCTGGTCCCGCAGGACGTCTGGGTTCATTCGACCCGCGTCACCGGCTGGGAGCCGGCCCAGGCGATCCTCTACCCGTTCTATCATCGGACCGAGGTGCGCGGGTGAGGATGAACGAACGCGGGGGCACGACCGCTGCCGGATCGGCGGTCCCCGACCCCCCATTCGACGGTGAGACCCGACAGCACGAACAGATGGTCACGCCCCAACGAAAGGAGTGAGGTATGGCAGGACCGCGCTTGAGCGGCAGGACGGCGGTCATCACGGGCGGCGGGAGCGGATTCGGCCGGGCAACCGCGCGCCGCTTCGCCGAGGAAGGAGCCTCCAAAATCGTCCTCGCGGACATCCGCAAGGAGAAAGCGGACGAGGTCAAAGCCGAGGTGGAAGCACTGGGCGCGCAAGCGCTGGCGGCACGATGCGACGTCGGCGAGGTCGCCGCCTGCGAGAGACTGGTCGAAGACACCCTCACCTTCGTCGACGGCAAACTCGACATCCTCGTCAGCAACGCCGCCCCCTTCCACGGCCCCGAGTCGTTCCTCGAATTCCGCGACCAGACCTGGTTCGAGGACGTCGCAATCAACCTGACCGCTTCCTATGTCCTGGGTCAGCGTTGCGCCCGCGCGATGGCCAAGACCGGTGGCGGCGCGATCCTCTACACCACCTCGATCAATTCCCAGGGCGCCGGCGCCGGTTTCGCCTCCTACTGCGCGACCAAGGCCGGCATCGTCGGACTCCTCCAGGTGATGGCCGTCGAACTCGCCAAATACAACATCCGCGTCAACGCCGTCGGCCCCGGCCCGGCCGACACCCCTCGCTCCGTTCAACTCGTCGGCGAGGAGACGATGGAGCAATTCCGCAAGAAGTTCCCCGTCGTCCCCCTCAACCGGCTCGCCAGCGCCGATGACGTCGCCAACGCCTTCGTCTACCTCGCCTCCGACGAAGCCTCGTACGTCACCGGCCAAAACCTTATGGTCTGCGGCGGAGTCACAGCGTACGTCTACAACGTACCGGAGGAGTGAGACGGACAGACGGACAGTAGAACGAGCCATTTCCGTCTGTCCGTCTGCCCGTCTGCCCGTCCAGCGAACGGAGTGAGCAAAGATGCCACACGCGAACGTCAACGGCGTCAAGATCTACTACGAGATCAGCGGTAGCGGGCCGACGGTAATCCAGATCGGCGGTGCGGTCAATGGGCACGAAGGGTACGCCTTGATCACGCCGCACATGAAGGAGCACTTCACGGTGATCGACTTCGATCACCGCGGCTACGGGTTCAGCGACCGGCCATCTCAGAAGTACACGATGGATACCTGGGTCGACGACATGGCCGGATTGCTCGACGTCCTGGGCATCCAGAAATGCCATGTCCATGGCGGCTCGATGGGCGGTTTCATCGCCTGCCTTTTTGGCGCGAAGTACCCGGAGCGGGTTGACCGGCTCGTCTTCAACGGTGCCGTCGCCAAGTGCGACTGGATGGCGCGCACCAACTTCCATCTCTGGAAACGGACCGCCCAAACATTCGGTCTCGGGTCTGAAGAACTCGCCCTGATGCTCCTGACACACGCCTTCTCCCGCAAATATCTCGACGAGATGGTCGCCGGCGGCAGCCTCCACTCTCTGAGCTGGATGCAGGATTCGATCACGCGCAACGCGTCGCTCGAGATCTTCTCAGACGCCTGCGACGCCATGGCCGAAACCGACGTCACCGGTCTCCTCGCCGGTATCGTCGCGTCTACCCTCGTCCTCCACGGCGACGAGGACATCCTGACCCCCCTCGACTGCGGTCCCGACGGCGCGGGCGCTCGCGTGATCGCCGAAGGCATCCCCGACGCCGAACTCTATCTCCTCAAAGGGTGTGGTCATGGCGTCCTCTTCGAACGCGCCGATGAGGCGGTCGGGAAGGTGATTGACTTCCTCAAGACCTGACGGTGTCAGGCACACAGAGAGGAGTCCGGACCGCCCATTCCGCGGGGGCAACCCCATCGACAGACCCCGTTGGCGGGCCGCGGATCGGGTGATACGGGGACAGTGCCCCCACCCAACCGCCGTGACTCTCTGGACACGTTTCGCTCCGCTAACTAGTCCAGGATCGTTGCGCGCACAGCCCCCCGGGTGTCACGGTGACCTATTCGGTCTCACCGGGTTGCCGTCGCCGTTCTTGCTCCCCGATCGCCCCGGTGCACCTCGCCGGTATATGCACGCGCTTCGTCGTGCCGACCCAAGCGGTATATGCTGTGGCAGTCGTGAAAGGCAATCCGCGATGCGCGATCTCTCGCGAACCAAGAAGCTCGGGGTCTTCGGTCTGCTGGTCGTTGGCGCGACGGCGGTCCTTCGGCGAACGGCGGCGAGGGCCTACGTCGACAAGGCGCTCCAGCCGACCGGGTTGCTCATCCGGCTGTCGCATACCCTGGATCGAAAGCTCGGCTGGTATCGACTGCCGCGCCCGCTCGGACTTGTGGTTTTGGTCGGACTGCGCAAGCTCCTCCGTCGCCGCAACCTCTACGACACGACGAAGATTCCGTCGCTGCCCCAGCCGCCACCGGTCGCTCCCGACGCGCGCTATCGGACAGCGCGCACGGCAGATGGCACCTTCAACGACGTCGAGCAGCCGAGGATGGGCAGCGCCGGCACCCGGTTCGGCCGGAACGTCCCGCTCGAGGACACCTACCCCGATCCGATGCCGGACATCCTCCAGCCCAATCCGCGCACCGTCAGTCTCGAACTCCTCACCCGCGACGCCTTCCAGCCGGCGACGACGATCAATCTCCTGGCCGCCGCCTGGATCCAATTCATGGTCCGCGACTGGTTCAGCCACGGCAAGAGTCCGAAAGAGAACCCCTGGGAGCTGCCGCTGGACGCCGGCGACCCCTGGCCGGACAAACCGATGCGAATCCTCCGCACCATGCCCGATCCCACCCGCCCCGAGGGCAGCGACGGCGCGCCGCCGACGCACATCAACACCGAGACGCCCTGGTGGGACGGTTCGCAAATCTACGGCAGCGATGCCGCTTTCCAGGCCAAGGTCCGCACGGGGCGCGACGGCAAACTCGCCGTCGGCGCCGAGAATCCGCTCCTGGCCGATCCGACGTCGCCGGAGAACCCCGCCAACGTCCCCGGTTTCTGGCTCGGGTTGGCGCTGCTGCACAACCTGTTCACGCTCGAGCACAACGCGATCTGCGACCAGTTCCGAACGCGGTATCCGCATTGGTCCGACGACGAGGTGTTCGACCATGCCCGGCTCGTCAACGCCGCCCTCCTGGCGAAGATCCACACGGTCGAATGGACGCCCGCCCTGATCAGCCACCCCACGACAAAGCTGGCGATGCGGGCAAACTGGTGGGGTATCGCCGGCGAGCACCTGCACAATCTCTTCGGGCGGATTTCCGGCAGCGAGGTGATCAGCGGTATTCCGGGCTCGAAAACAGACCACTACGGGATTCCCTACTCACTCACCGAAGAGTTTGTCGCCGTCTACCGGATGCATCCGCTCATCCCCGACGATTTCTCCTTCCGGGCAGTGGCGGACAACCGCTTGCTGAACGAGCGAACCTTTCCCGAGTTAACGGGCATGCACGCGCTGGAGGTGCTGGCGCAGACGCCGATGGCGGACCTGCTCTACTCGTTTGGCACGTCCAATCCGGGCGCGATCCAACTGCACAACTATCCGCGCGGTTTGCAGCACTTCATCCGTCCCGACGGCATCCCGCAGGATCTGGCGGCGACGGACATCCTGCGCACCCGCGAACTTGGCGTGCCGCGGTACAACCGGTTCCGCGAGTTGCTTCACCTCCGGCCGGCGTCGACCTTCGAGGAGCTGACCGACAACCCGGTCTGGGCGGAGGAGCTCAGGCGGGTCTACGGCGGCGACGTCGACCGGGTCGATCTTGTGATCGGGCTCTTCGCCGAGCCCAAACCGGCGGGGTTCGGCTTCAGCGATACGGCCTTCCGGATCTTCATCTTGATGGCGTCCCGCCGGCTCAACAGCGACCGCTTCTTCACCAACGACTACACCCCCGAGGTCTACACCCAGACCGGTTTGGACTGGATCGACCAGAACGGGATGGCCTCGGTCCTCCTGCGGCACTACCCCGCTCTCCAGCCGGCGCTGCGGGGAGTCGAGAACCCCTTTGCGCCGTGGACGACCGTGGGCGGTTAGCGCGATCCGCCGCCACGAGGTGAGCGTACGTTCCCGGTTTCCGGCCGGGCAAGAGGCGGAGGAGGAGCGATGACCATCAATCCCGAGCGGCAGCGAGACTACGCCCGCAAAGCCCTCGCCGGCATCCGGCTGGTCAACGGCGGACTCGGTCTCCTCGCGCCGGCGGTGCTGGCCCGCCAGGTAGCGGCCGATGCCAAGACCAACCCGGCCGCGCTCTACGCGTTTCGGATGTTCGGCGTCCGGACCATCCTCATCGCCGTCGACCTGCTGATGCCCGACGGTCCCGTCCGGGCGCACGCCGTCCGTGCCGCCCCGGTGATCCACGCCACCGACGCGTTCTCGGTCGCCCTTGCCGGTATTCGTGGCGAGCTGCCGCCGCGAGTCGCCGTCAAATTGGGGTTGATCTCGGGCGTCAATACCGCGTTGGCGATCATCGCGCAACCCGCTCGGTCGACACCGTCCGGCGAACTCCGCGCCTAATACTGGGAACAGCAGGGCGCGACCGGATCGGCGGCCAGGAATCGGTGCGGAATCGCTGGAAGGGGCGGCGGTCTTGAGGCTGGCGAAGAAGGTCAACGATGCGCTGGTTGCCGTCGTACTTGCCGAACGGCGGATCGATCCCTATTTTCGGGATCGCTTCGACGGTCTGCTGCAGAGACCGCTCGTGGCCTGTGTCCAGCATCTGATCAATCTCCGGCGCCAGGATGAGCGGCTGGGCATCGCCGAGGAGAGGCTTCTTGCCAATGAGGCCGAGGTGACGTCGGGCATCATCGAGCAGATGTCCTTGTTCACGCGGCGGACGTACCCCACCGGTATCGCGGAACGGGCCGGTAACACCAAGACCTACGGTATCGTCCGGGGGGAGTTCACCGTGCTCCCCGATCTGCCGGAGTCACTGCGGTGCGGTGTTTTTCGCGAGCCCGGCCGGACCTATCCGGCGTGGGTGCGGTTCGCGGGGCCGGGACCGTTGACTCCGCCGGACATCGAGGACAACGGGGTCCTCAGCATCGGGATCAAATTGATGGGCGTCGAAGGCGAGAAGCTGAGCGACGACGAGAAGATGACCCAGGACTTTACGGGGATCAGCGCGCCGACCTTTACCACCCCGAACATCGTCGAGAACCTGAAATTGCAGAAGCGCCTGGTGGACGGAACCCCGATTCTCTACTTCCTGCAACCGTTCGATTCGCACATCCTGGACGGTCTGATGCAGGGACTCTATGCGCGGACGCACACCAACCCCTTGAACGTTCGGTATTACAGCTGCGTCGCCTACCTGTTCGGTCCGGGTCGCGCGATTCACTACTCGGTCCGGCCCCGCACGCCCGAGAAGACAAGGATGCCCAGGAATCCGTCGGCGAACTACCTGCGGGAGGCGATGGTCGAGACCCTGGGTCGGCGCGAGGTGCTCTTCGACTTCGTGATCCAGTTCCAGACCGATCCCCACAGGATGCCGATCGAGAACGCCTCCGTCGAGTGGCCGGAGCGGCTCTCCCCGTTCATCCCGGTGGCAACGCTGCGACTTCCGCGGCAGCGGTTCGACTCCGCGGCCCAACTCGCGTTTGCCCGCAACCTCTCGTTCAATCCCTGGCACTGCATCGCCGACCACCGCCCGCTCGGCAACCAGAACCGGGCGCGGAAGACAATCTACCTGGAACTGTCCAAGCTTCGACAGTCGATCGGCGGTGAGGCCCGGATCGAACCCACCGGCAACGAAACGTTCGATGGTGGGCCGGTCTGATCGCCGATCACACCCAGCGGAGCACGCGCGGAGGGCAGAGATGGCATGGAGCAGCGCGGCCTGGTCGCGGATGTTCGTGGCGGCGGCCGTTTTCAATTTTGCGATCGGTGTCCCGATCCTCGTGGCGCGCAGGTGGAGCTACGATCTGGCCTACAGCACGCCGCTGCCGGCCGACGACACCATGACCTTGAAGTTCTGGGGCGACTTTGGCTTCGCCGTCGTCCTGATCGGTGTCGGGTACTACCTCGTCTCTCGCGACGTCGGCGCGAACCGCGGGCTCGTCTGGTTGGGGATCGGCGCCAAGCTGTTCGACGTGGTCGTGCTGACCTACCGGTGGGCGACGGACCTGGCGAATCCGATCGTCCTGCTCCCCGCGCTCATCGACGGCATCTTCGTCCTCCTCTTCGCCGCCTTCCTGTACCAGACCCGGCTTTCGGGGCTCCAGTCCTCAACCGCCGGCAATCAACCCTGAGCGGGCGCATCCCAGACGGCGGTCAAGAGTCGCCAAGATTCGCGAGATACCGAATGGCCCGCAGACCGGGGAGGAAGAAGTAGGCGCCGCCGCGCACGGTGACGAACTGGGGGAGACCGCTGAACCGTTGTCGCACCGGTTGCGCCTGGACGGTAAACGTGCAACCGAATGGGGAACGACCGGCGACGAGAGGGTCAGCGTCGTCGTAGAGACCGGCGAAGTTGGGATTGTTGAGCCAGGTGTGACTGACGAACTCGAATTGCCGGCCGATGTTCGCGTTCAGGCAGATGAAGTGGAGACCGCGGTCGGTTTCGAACTCCTCGACGATGCCGAGGGAGTCGGCGGTCGCCGGGTCGTTCATCGGGAGCGGCGGTCCGTATTCCCGGCCCCGGCGGAGCAGCCGGTGTCGCTTGTTGATGGCGAGCGATTTGTCGGTGCCCGGAGACGGGTCCAGTGAGTCGCGGGGATTGGTGCGGCGGATGTGGGCGCCGATCGGGCAGCCGAACCCGTGGGGATCGATCTTGTGGTAGCCGAAATCGCTGGCGTCCCCGAGTTCCGGATTGTCGCGATCGGGCGCCATCGCCAGCGGTGCCCCGCTCGGCCAGCGCCCCACGAGCTTGGCGGCGAGTTTCAGGCGGGCCGCCGGATCACCGCTGCCGTCCGGGTTCTTCGTCGCATCGTCGACAAAACGCCAGAAGGCGGCGACGTGCTGGCGAAGTTGGCGAAAGACGAGATAGGTGCCGTTCCGGCCCAGGTCAAACCCGTCTCCGCCACTGCGACCGGTCGTGTCGCGGACAACCGGTCCCGCCGTGTATTGACCGTACTCGTTCCGGTAGCCGAGCACGAACTCGCCGGCCCTGACGGTGTTGCCGGGTGGCCCGGTGCGACCCAACCCTTCGACGATCGGTTGGGAGATGCCGTCGCGGAACCCGAAGTGCTCGCGATCGTCGAGATCGCTCGTGTCGAGTCTCGCCACTTCGACCAGTTGCGCGGCGGCGAGTTGGCGCGAGAGTTCGGCACGGACCGTAGCCAGGACCGCACGATCTGCCGCGAAGACGAGCAGCACGAGATCGATGGGTCGAGTTTGCGGTCCACCCCAAGCCCAGCGTTCGGGAGCGCTGTCGTCGACGTCGCCGAGGATGCGTCGCGTGTGGTCCGTCGTCATGCCGGCGATGAACTCGTGGGCGAACATTGTGAGACTCGCCGCCGGCACACCGAGCTTGCCGAGACCGGACGGGGTCAAGGCGATGTTGAGCGCCCGATCGCTCGGCTTGACGCGGCCGGTCGTGATCGTCTCGGCGACCGCACGGAGCCAGACCCGCGCGGCGTCCGGCTGCGCGATTTCGAGGTGCAGGTAGCAGGCGGCATTGAGGTCGCCGTAACCGCGCGCCACCAGACCCTGAATGTCCTCGAGTTCGAGTTGCTCCATCGCCGGCATGCCAGGTCCTACGATGCTCAGTCCACTCGGGCTCGTCACAGGAGACGGAGCCATTGTTCGACGGCGGTTGCGTCCATCGCTCCGTACAAACCTCGCCGGATGTCGGCATTGCGCGCGATGTTGACGGCCGTCAGTCGCGGATAGGCGGAGTACCAAACCCGCGTCGGAATTTGATGCACGCGCAGATAATCCTTGAATGCCGTCTCGTCCTTCGCCCCGTGGAGGATCAGCCAATCGGTCTTGGGATAGCCGACGCCGTTGCTGAAGACCGCGTTCAGACCCCAGGCGACCTTGTCGATGAACTCGTCCATGTAGCTTTCGAGGCTGCCGTCGTAGTTGCTCGCGAAAATCAGGCGGCGTTGATCGTCGATCAGGACCCAGCGCGCGAAGTGGATCGTCCTTACCCCGCTGAGCTGGCCCTTCGTGTAGATGTTCCGGGTGCCGTAGTTGACGAGCCAGAGGACCCCGCGGGCAGACAGCAGGCGGAAGCGCCCGGATTTCAGAAAGCCGACGCCGGCGAAGGGGTTCTGCACCGCGCGGTCCTCAAGGGAGGCGAGGGACGCGACGCGTGCGGGATCGGGTCTGATGTGGCGCGCCGGGTCACGTCGCTCGCGCTTCCGCAACAACAGCAGCCAGAAGGGCAAACCCAGGATGATGACCGGCGAAAGAAGCAGCAGGAGCAGCGGGACGGCGACCAGACGAAGTCGCCCGCGGATGAGGTCGCGCAGGCCGGATGCTGGCGGAGGCGTTCGCGCCCAGGCAAGGGTCGGTTCCTGGTTCACGAACTCCTGAATCGCCCCCCGGATTTCGGCGGGACGGCGGCTTGACCAGTTTTGGCCAGGACGATCCAAGAAATCCTGGATCGCCTCGCGCAGCGCGGCGTCCTGATGGACCTGCTGGACGGTCCGGCCGGGTCTGTTGGCGTACGTTGTCTGCGCTTTGACGGTCCTCGCCCGTAAAAAGGCGATCCGGCTGTCATCGGTGAGCGCCGAAGCGGCCGGATAGCCCTCGCAGTGAGAGAAGATGTCGTCCAGACCGGTGCGGGCAGACGCCACCAGATCGCGCAGATAGCGATCCAGCGACCCATCGATGTCGCTCAGGAAGACGAGGTAAGGCGGGGTCGATTCGCCGCCGGCGCCGGCGGACTCCTCCAGGATCAGGATTCGTGCGAAGTGCAGTTGGGAAAGCTGCGTGAACGGAATTACGGCGCCATTGGCGACGCCGTTGCCCATCGTCGTCAGGAGTTCGTCGAGTTGTCCGATCGCCGCCGACCGGATGCGGGCGATGATCGTCACGGCGAGCTGCTGCTCCACGCTGGCTCTCCCGACGATGACTCCACCGGGCCATTTGCGCCCGCGCGACCGCGGTGTCAGGTGGGAAAGACGAGAAAGAAGTTCACGAGCTTCTTCTTGCCCCAATAGACGATGCCGAGAAAGCGACCCGGCGACACCTCGCGAATCTCGTCCCTGATCCAGTGCGCGACGAGCGAGGTGCGGGAGTAATCCAGGACGATGCACTCCTTGCCATCGAACCAACTCTTCTCTTTGTAGACATTGGCCCGAATCGCACGGACGCGGAGTGGCGTTATCTTGTTACGCAGACCTTCGCCGCGGGCGTCGAATACCTTGCCCTGCCAGATCAGGAGATGGATCAGCGTCGCGGTCAGGTGCGACAGCCAAGAACCGGGCTGGACGATCGCCGTGCCGTCGGCATCGCCCGTCGGGACGCGTTCGACACCGCCGTCTCGGAACAGCTCGTCGAGTTGCTGCTGCGACATCGCCGTCAGTTGGGTCGCATCCAACGACATTTCGCACCCCGCTTCTGGATCAACGAGGCTGAGGCACAGCGTTCCGGATTCTCGAACCACCGCGAAGGACGGCAGTATAACGGTCGGTTGGATGCGACACAATGGGTTGGTCGGCGTCGGCAGGGTCTATGCAAAGTCGCCGTGGTGGCGCTCCGCCGATAGACTGGGGGTGTCCAATCACCGGCTACCGGCGGAGCGCATGGCCAGTAGAGAGGCCCCGCCGTTGGTCGAGGTGCTCGCCCAGGTTCCCGACGTCCGCTGCGCCCGCGGGAAGCGGCATCCGCTCCAGGCGGTGTTGCCGCTGGCCGGCGTGGCCATCCTCGGACGTCACCTTCGACGAGGACCGCAGCGCGGTGCGGACCAAGGCCGCGCCCCAGGTCGGTGCCGCCTGCCGCAACCCGGCGATCACCCTGCTGCGCCGGCTGGGCGCCGCCAATGTCGCCGCTGCCTGCCGCACCTTCGCCGGTCGCCCGCTCACCGCCATCGCCCTCGTCGCCACCGCCGGCTGCCAGGTGAAGAAATGATCCTGGCTCACCGATGAGCAGAAGAGTCGCGCCCTGAGGGCGCTTGATGCGCGGGTGCGGGTCTGGGCATCCGGTCGCGACCCAAGGTACGCAATCACGATCTCGCTCGACGGACTGCTGCCGGCTGGCCCCGCTAGTGATCTTCGGACGGCAGCCGGTGGCGACCCCGACGGGGCGCGTGCGCGTGGCTGTAGCCGTCGTGGTTGTGCCAGACGGGGCGGACGTCGCGGGGATCGGCCTTGAAGAGCAACTTCGGCATCGTGTAGACCCGCCGCCCGGCCGAACCGCAAACCGGACAGAACGCCGGTTCATTCGCCTCGGCCATCGACCGCTCGCGCTCGAAGCGCGCCCCGCAATCGATGCAGCCGTAGTCGTACTTGGGCACGTTCACCCCCGACGAGAGGAACAGACGGACAGACGGACAGACGGACCAAGTCGACGACGAAGTCGCGATCACGCTTGTTACGACTGACGACCGACGGCTGACGGCTCTCCCTGTTCCGTCTGCCCGTCTGCCCGTCTGTCCGTCTGCTTCCGGCAATAGTCGCACTGACCGAACAGCGCCAGGTGATCGACGTTCGCCACGAATCCGTATCGTTTGAGAATGCTCTCGCGGAGCGGCTCGACCAAGGCGTCGTCGAGGACGAGCATCCCGCCGCAATCGCGGCAGATGAGGTGGTGGTGACGACCGTCGGCGAGGAGTTCGTATTGGCGCACGCCGCCGCCGAGGTCGGTCTCGGAGATGAGCCCGAGATCGCGAAACAACTCGAGCGTCCGGTAGACCGTCGACCGGTTCACGGCCGGCGACAGCGGACCGACGCGGGCCCAAACTTCCTCGGCGGTCAGGTGCTCGCCGGGACGTGCGAACGCGCCCAGGATCAACAACCGCTGCGGTGTCACCCGCTGTCCGACGGCCCGGAGGAGGACCGCCAGTTCTTGCGGCGAGCGCTCCGGTTGCCAGGTCGCCTCCTGCTGCCGATCGATCGCCGTGTCGTCGCTACCCACCGGATGAGTCCTTTTGACGCCGCGTTCGGCGGCGTATCGCACACGACACGAAGCGTACCACGCCCCCTTGACCGCTCCCCCGTCGTCACCTAAGATGCGGGCGCGCGTTGTTGCGACAATTCGCATCTGCATGTTTTGTACGTTACTCTTTGCCCCATTGGACAGCACCGACAGGAGCTTCACCTTGCCTATCGAGACGCTTTCCCGTCGCACCCTGATCGGCGCCGCCGCGTCGCTGGTTGCTCTCGCACGGCTCGCCGGTCGGGTTGGTCGAGTCGCCGCCCAGGACGCCACCCCTACCGCGCCCACGTCCTCCCTCGGCTGGAGCGACTCATTTGACGACGACAACGGCAAACTCAACGTTGCCACCACCGTCGCGCCGATCAGCTCGATCGTGCGCAACGTCGGCGGCACCCGCATCGACCTCCACGGCATCATCCCCGACGGTACCGACTCCCACACCTTCGAACCCGCGCCGTCCGACGCCAAGATCCTCTCCAAAGCCGACCTCGTGATCGTCAACGGACTCCACCTGGAGCAACCGACCGTCGACCTCGCCCAGGCAAACCTGAAGGACGGCGCCCAGATCTATCAACTCGGCGAGAACACCATCACCGAAGACCAGTGGATCTACGACTTCTCCTTTCCCAAGGAGAAGGGCGATCCCAACCCGCACCTCTGGATGAATGTCCCCTTCGCGATGAACTACGCCAAGCTCGCCCAGCAATGGCTGGCCGAGCGCGACCCCACAAATGCCGATTACTACCAGCAAAACCTCGACCGCTACCTCGCCGTCCTCACCCAACTCGACAACGGCATCATGCAGTCGGTGCAGACGATCCCCGAAGGCAACCGTAAACTCCTCACCTACCACGACGCCTACGCCTACTTCGCCCAGCACTACGGCATGACCGTCATCGGCGCCGCCCAGCCCTCAGACTTCTCCGAACCGTCGCCGCAAGAGGTTGCCGCGCTGATCGACCAGATCAAGCAGGAGCACGTCCCGGCCGTGTTCGGCTCCGAAGTCTTCCCGAGCACCGTCCTCGAACAGATCGCCAAAGAGGCCGGCGCCAAGTACATCGACAAGATGCGCGACGACGAGCCTCCCGGCGACCCCGGCGACCCCGACCACACCTACGTCGGCATGATGCTGATGGACATGTCGCTGATGATCCCCGCCCTCGGCGGCACCATCAACGCCCTCGCCGGCATCGAACCCTGGGACACGTACGTGCCGTGAGGCAAAAGGCGGAAGGGATCTGACACCGGCCACCTACTTGCGTCTCAAGGAGTAACGGATGGATGCCGAGATGACACCAGACGCGAACGACGTGCTCTTGGCCGCCCAAAGCTCGAAGCTCGAAGCTCGAAGCTCATGACTTCTCACGCCATTCACCTCCAGCAGGTCTCCTGCGCGTACGACGCAACGGCGGTCTTGCGCGACGTTTCGCTCCGGGTGACCCCCGGTCAATTCGTCGGCATGATCGGCCCGAGCGGCGCCGGCAAGACGACACTACTGCGCACGATGCTCGGACTGGTGCCGCGGGTCGATGGCGAGGTCGTCGTCGGTGGTCGACCCGTCGCACCGGGACGGCCACCGGCCGGCGTCGGTTACGTCCCGCAAGTCGAGACGGTCGATTGGGGATTCCCGGTCAGCGTCGAAAACGTCGTCCTGATGGGCAAGGTCGGTCGGATGGGACCCTGGCCCTGGCCGAGCCGGGGCGACCGGCGCGAGGTCGCCGAAACGCTGGAGCGGCTCGGCATCGGCAAACTCGGCCACCGGCACATCCGCGACCTGTCGGGTGGACAACAGCAACGGACGTTTCTTGCCCGCGCCCTGATCGGTCGCCCTCGGATCCTGTTCCTCGACGAACCGACCGCCAGCGTCGATATCAAGACCCGCGACGACATCCTCCACCTGCTCGCCCACCTCAACCGCGACGACGGCGTCACCACCGTCATGACCACCCACGAACTCAACACCGTCGCCGCTCACCTCCCCTGGGTCGTCTGCGTCAACGCCGGTGTCGTCGCCCAGGGTCCGCCGAGCACCGTCTTCACCGGGCCAATTCTCTCCCGCACCTTCGGCACCGAGATGCGGGTGATCCGCGACCTCGAAACCGGCAACCTCCTCGTCGCCGAAGCGGGGACGCACGGGCCGTTTTCGAGTCGTCAGTCGTCAGTCGTCAGTCGTCAGTTGCAGACGGGCGACTCGTCGGCCGCCTAGAAGGAGACTCCGACTATGCGCATTCTTGCCTGCAACGACTATCGACTGACGACTGACGACTGACGACTTGCATGTCCCACTTCACCGAACCCTTCCAATACGAGTTTTTCCGCCACGGTCTCGTCGTCGCCACGCTCGTCGGCGCCCTCTGCGGCATGGTCGGTGTCTCGATCATTCTGCGGCGGATGAGTTACATCGGGCATGGGTTGTCGCACTCCGTGTTCGGGGGAGCGGTCGTTAGCTACCTGATGAGTTGGAACTTCTACATCGGCGCCGGTCTCTGGGGGTTCTTCTCGGCGCTGTTGATCAACGCCACCGCCAAACGGCGCAACATCGGCGGGGACGCCGCCATCGGCATCGTCACCACGGCCTCCTTCGCCCTCGGCGTCGCCCTCATCAGCAAAACGCGACGGTTCACCCGCAACTTCGAGGCGGCCCTATTCGGCAACATCCTCGGCGTCACCCGCGAGGACATCGTCGTCATCGCCGCCGTCACCGCCGTCGTCGCCCTGGGGATGTTCTTCGCCTACAAGCAACTCCTTTTCGCCACGTTCGATCCCGAGCTCGCCCGCGTCTACGGCGTTCCGACCCAATGGGTCGACACCGGGTTCGCCCTCGCCCTCGCCGCCACCATCGTCGCCTCGATGAACGTCGTCGGCGTCACCCTGATCGCCGCCGCCATCGTCATCCCGCCCACCACCGCGCGACTCCTCACCCACTCCTTCGGTCGCCTGCTGATCCTCTCCACCCTCATCGGTGCCGCCTGCGGTTTCTTCGGGATGTTCCTCAGCTACGAGTACGACATCGCCTCCGGTGCCGCCATCGTCCTGTTGTCGGCGGCCGTGTTCGCCGCGGTCTATGCCGGTACCAGCCTCAAACGCGTCCTGAGCCACCGGCACGTCGTCGTGTCGGAACCGGCGCAGCACCGGGGGCGGTCGGTCGCCGGGCTATCGCCGGCGGCGGCGGGAACCGACGATCACCTGTTTGACTGAGCGGGTCTGACCGAATCACCCACCGACGGCGGTCAGGGCGATTTCGCGCCAGGAATCGCCGACGTAGAGGTCGAGCCGGTGGGTCGACAGGTTGTAGATGACCAGGCCCTCGGGCGGCGCGGTCATGGCATCCCGCTGATCGCTCGTCATCCGCGGCGGGAGGAAGCCGCTGGTCGTCGAGGTGAGATCGAGCAGGGCGGCCGGTTGGACCGTCCCGATGCCGACGCTGCCCTGTCGCAACGTCATCGTGTCGATCTCGGCACCGTTGGCATCGGGAGTCTGGAACGTGAGGCGGCCCTGGGTGAAGTCGGCCTGCGCGTCGGGACCGACCGCGTCGCGGTAGGCCCGCGCCTGCGCCACCCAGCCGGTGAAATCGCCGGTCGCGATCCAACGCAGACCGGCCTGCCCGCTGACGGGATGCCCGATCTGAACCGGTAGCCCGCGGCCTTCCGCCGTCCCGCCGGTGTCCTCGCCCGGCGGGATGGGACCCACCAGGAGGCGACCGGCGGCGTCGATCGTGACTTGCTGCTCGCCGTCTCCGCCGAGGACCTGGACGTGCGCGTCGGCCTGCCCGTCGCTGCCCTGCAAGACGAGGGTCGGTACCGTCGGCAACGCCGTTTCGCCGCCGCCGGGCGCTTGGGCAATCAGGGTCATCCGCGAGGCCGAGGCCGTCCAGGCGTTGCCGCCCTCGTAACCTGCCTGGTGATTTCCGCCGACCACGATCGTGGTCGCGGCAAACTGGCTTTGTGCCTGACCCGAGGCGGAGTCGCAGCCGACGAACACGCCCCGGTTCGCCGGACCGTTCGTCGTGAACGCCCCCGCACCGTTGCCGTCGGCGCGACACTGGAGGTATGTGTTCCCGCGCGTTCCTTCGTCCGCGATTCCCCACCCGCCGTTACCGACGGTCAGCAGCGCAACGCAGGTGCCGCCGTCCGCGTTGTCGCCGCGCACCGCCAGGCCGTGACCCCCGCAACGCTCGACACGGCTCTCCGTGACCACCCACCCGGTCGCGCCTTCGCCGCCTCCGCCGGATTCGACGTGCAAGCCGTTCCCGGCGAAGCCGCCGATCGAACAGTCGCGCACGGTCGCCGGCGCCTGTAACCATACGCCGTGTGGTCCCTCTTGCGTGCCACTCTCGCTGCTCGTCGCTCCCTTCGCGCCTGCGCTACTCGTTAACTCGATCCGCAGATGCTCGATGATCGAGCCGTCGCCGCGGCGACCCGGCTGGCCGGTGGTACCCGGTTCTGCCGCCCCGACGATCACCCCGTGGATGCCCCGATCGACGACGAGGACAGAATCGCCGTATGGCCCGCCCGTGCTCACGCCCGCGAGGTGGATCGCTCGATCGAGGACGAGCGATTGGGCGAGTCGATAGCTGCCTGGAGGGACGAGTAGGGTCCGCCCGTACGGCGACGTCGAGTCCTCGTTCAAGGCCGACGTCATCGCATCGATGGCGGCGTGGAATGCCGCCCAATCGTCCGTCTTGCCGTCGCCCGTCGCCCCGAACGCGCGGACGTTGAAGACCTCGCCTTGCAGGCTAAACCAGCCCTGGTCGTTTTCGAGCCAGAGGGAACGGTCGTCATCCTCCAGGTAACGCAGCCGCCCCGCCGAACCGGATTCCGGTGCCGGCAGCGCATCGCGCGAGGCGGCGGGGACGCGGATCTCCTGATCCGTCGACGCCGACGCATCGTCGTGTTGTTCGTCGATGCCATGCGCCGAGGTCTGTGCCACGCCCACGCCGATGGCGCCGAGCATCGCGGCTGCTCCACCGTGCGCACCCAGGCGAGTCAGCGCGGCACGCCGAGATAGCCGGTCGGGCACGACGGCACAGACGCCGGAGTCCTGCTCGGTGGGGGGCGTGTCCAAGGCTGTTCCTTTCCCTTGCGCACGAGGCCGGAGGACGGACGCGACGCGTTCGTTTTTCTGCAACCGGAACTACCGTTGCTTACCCCACGCAAGCTCCGGGCCAGGGGACGTTGGACGCGATCGGATCGAAGGCGGCGGGTTCGCCCTTAACTCGGCCGCCGTTTGGTCGGCGGTTCGCCGGTATCGGTGTTCACGCGTGGTTCTTCGATGCCGAGATCGGTTGTTCCCGTCTCGTCGGCATACGACGGCGCATCGGTCTCGACCCCTCCCGCCTTGCTTTGCCGTCGCGCCTCGTCGGTCGTCACCCGCTCCTGCTGCCACGCCTCGTCGTCCCGAGCGCCGGCTTTCCCACCGAGCTCTGCCCGCTCCCGGATCCCCCGCAGCATCTTCCGCTCCATCAAGAAATGGAGCGGTTCCCAAACCAGAGGCCCCACGAGCGCGAACGGGAAGCGTTGCACCGTGTCGGCCCGAAGGCGGATCAACAACCGTGCACTCCGCTCCCCCGCCGGTTCGACGACGAATGC
>DATBFX010000342.1:0-2398 GCA_036558305.1 Thermomicrobiales bacterium
CAAGGAAACGAACGAACCGTCCTTGCCGCCTTGCCGCCTCGCCGCCTAACAAAGGAGGTAGATCGTGCCCAACTTCCCGTGGCCGAACGGCAACCGGTGCGCCGTCGTCCTCTCCTTCGACGAGGATGGCGAGTGCGTCCCCCTGGTCTACGATCCGAAGAGCGCGACGAAGCGGTTGTCGCTCCAGTCGGAAGCGACATACGGGCCGAATGTGGGGACGCCGCGTATTTTCGATCTGCTCGAACAACACGGTATCCCCGCCTCGTTCTTCATCCCCGGCTACACGGCGGAGCAGCACCCGGATCTGGTCCGGGAGATGATCGCGCGGGGGCACGAGGTGGGACACCACGGCTATCTGCACGAGCGGCCCGATTTCGTCGACGAGGACGAGGAGGAGCGGATCATGGTCCGCGGTCTCGAAGTCCTCGAATCGATCACCGGCAAACGGCCGCGCGGCTACCGCTCACCTGCCTGGGAGTTGAAACCGAACTCACCCGGCCTCCTCAAGAAGTACGGCTTCATCTACGATTCCAGCCTGATGGGCGACGACGAGCCGTACCTGATTTCCGCCGGCGACGGCGGCGAGACCCTGGTCGAGATCCCGATCCAGTGGATCAACGATGATTGGCCGCACTTCGGATTCTGCTCGATTCCCGCACTCGGCACCGGCATCTCCAGCCCGCAAAAGGTGTTCGAGGTCTGGTCCGAGGAGTTCGCCGGATACCACGACTTCGGCGGGTGCTACGTCCTGACGATGCACCCGTTCGTCATCGGTCGCCCCTCGCGCATCCGCCTCCTGAACCGCCTGATCGACTACATCAACGGGTTCGAGGGTGTCTGGTGGGCGACGTTGGAGCAGGTCGCCGATCACGTCCTGGCGAGCAACGCCGCGAAACTCCGGCCCTTCGCCGACTTGACCGTGAAGAGCAAACCGTGACCAGTCGAGCCACACCGCACCGTCGACGGTCGGCCACAAAGACAGAGCCGCGAGATGGGGGAGGGACACGAAAATGACCGACGGACAGACTGTCGACCTCGCGATTCGTGGAGGAACACTGGTTACGGCATCCAGTCACCACGACGCCGACATCGGGATCCGCGACGGCCGCATCGTCCAGATCGGCGGCACGATGACCGCCAAGTCGGAGATCGACGCCACGAACCGCCTCGTCCTCCCCGGCGGGATCGACATGCACGTCCACCTGACGGGCGTCGACCTCCCCGATGGGCAACTCCGCTGGGCGGACGACTTCGCCAGCGGCACGCGGGCCGCGGCGGCCGGCGGGATCACCACCGTCGGCAACATCACCTTCCCCCGCCCCGACGAAGGGGTCGTCGCGGTGATCCACCGCACCGCCGCCGAAGTCGGTCCGATGGCCTGCGTCGACTACGCGCTCCATCCCGTCGTTCTCGACCCGGCCCTGGCTGGACCGGAGGCGTTGCGGCAACTCGTCGCCGAGGGCCACACCAGCATCAAGATCTTCATGGTGCTCGGCAACTTCGACAACCGGGCGCGCGACTACCTGGAGGTCATGCGCTCTGCCGCCGAGTTGGGCATGCTGACCCTCGTCCACTGCGAAGACGGCTGCATCATCGGCCACGTCACCGAACGGCTCGTCGCCGCCGGTCGCACCGGACCGGAGTGGTACGGGGCGAGTCGCCCGGTCTTCTCCGAAGAGGTCGCGGCCGTGCGCGCGATCGGGTTCGCCGAAGCGGCGGAGGCGCCGATCTACGTCGTCCACCTCTCCAGCCAGGCGGCCTTGGAGGCGTGCCACCGCGCCCGCGCCCGCGGCGTCCCCGTCTACGTCGAGACCCGCCCGCTTTACCTCTACCTCACTTCCGACCGCCTCAACGAACCGGACGGCGCCAAGTACATCGGCCAACCGCCGTTGCGCGAAGCGTCCGACGTCCGCGCCCTCTGGAACGGTCTCTGGGACGGCGACATCCAGACCTTCTGTACCGACCACGCGCCGTGGAAACTGGGCGAGAAACTCGACCCCTCCCTTTCGATCGCGAACCTCCGCCCCGGCGTCGCCGACCTCGAAACGCTCCTCCCGATGCTCTTCTCCGAGGGTGTCAGCAAGAACCGCATCTCGATCCACCGCTTCGTCGAGGTCACCTCGACCAACGCCGCCCGCCTCTTCGGTCTCTTCCCGCAGAAGGGCACCATCGCCGTCGGGTCCGACGCCGACCTCACGATCTGGGATCCGACCGTCACGAAGACCGTCGACGGCAGCGCGATGGAAACCAACGCCGACTACTCCCCGTACGACGGGTGGGAAGTGACGGGTTGGCCGGTCGTCACGATCAGTCGCGGCGACGTCGTCTACGAAGGCGGCCGCGTCGTCGGCCAACCCGGACGCGGGCGTTTGGTGAAACGCGGGCCAAGCCAAATGCT
>DATBFX010000343.1:0-21951 GCA_036558305.1 Thermomicrobiales bacterium
GTATCGACCTGCTCCGGTCCCTGCGAGCAATGCGACGGTCAGGGCGGCTGCATCGTCTGCGACCCCAACGCCTGTGGCGTCTGCGACGGTCAGGGCAACTGCGTCTCAGACTGCGACGTCTGCGGCACCTACGTCGACGGCTCCTGCGCGCCGAAGTGCGATGCCGGCAAGTGCCTCACCTGTACCGCGGACGGCACCTGTGTCTCGACCTGCGGCCCGTGCGAGGAGTGCGGTCCGGACGGCGCGTGCCGATCGACCTGCCGCGAGTGCCAGGAATGCCGGACGGACGGCGACGTCGCCCGCTGCGTCGACACCTGCGACCCGTGCAGCATCTGCATCTCGGTCGAGGGCGGTGCCTTCCAGTGCGCCTCGCCGTGCGACCGCTGTTCGACCTGCAACGCCGCCACCCGCACCTGCATCTCCCACTGCGACGTCTGCGAAGAGTGCACGATGGAGGGAACCTGCCGCCCGAAGGACTGCGGCCCGTGCGCCCGCTGCAACCCCGAGACCGGCGCCTGCCAATCGACCTGCGACCGCTGCACAAAGTGCGCGGAAGACGGCCGGTGCGTCCCCTGCCGTCCCTGCGAAACGTGCGACCGGGACGGAACCTGCCAACCGGTCGTTTGCGGTCCGTGCCAGCACTGCGACCCGGTCAATGGGGCGTGCGTCTCTACCTGCGAGGCCGCCAAGTGCGAAACCTGCAACGACAAGACCGGTCGCTGCGAGAGTAACTGCTCCGAATGCGACCGCTGCGATGGCAACGGCTTGTGCAGCGTCCCGAAATGCGACGCCAGCGGTTGCAACGTCTGCGACGAACAGACGGGTCTCTGTCGCTACACCTGCGAGTCCCCCGACATCTGCCACCTCGGTACCTGCTGCCTCCCGCTGGACGAACCCTGCGACGTCGCCTTCCCGGGCGAGTGCTGCCACGGCGGCAGCTACCCCGCCAACGATTGCCGCCCCTTCACCCCCGGCGGCCAGGGGTATTGCCGTCCCTGCACCCCCAGGGGCGAGACCTGCAACTCGCTCTCCCTCTGCTGCCGCCCCAACCGCTGCATCAATGGGACGTGCCAATTCCAGTGCGTCAACAAGGGCGACCCCTGCACGGAGAACGTCGACACCTGTTGCGGGTTCCCCGGGAAGTGCGTCAACGGCACCTGCGCGTGACCCCAAGACGTCGAGGAGGACGACATGGACAGTCAGCGCTTCGATCGCTTCGCCCGCACGGTCGCGCACGGTCTGACCCGCCGCCAACTGATCGGGCTCCTCGGCGGCGGGTTCGCCGCGACGCTCCTCGGCCGGCGTGGCACCCTCGCCACACAGCCCGAATGCACGGAGGACGCCGACTGCGCTGGTCACGGCAAGAAGACCGTCTGCCACCCTTCGCACCACCGCTGCGTCAAGCCGAAGCTGTGCGACATCCTCGATGCTCCGGACTGTCCGCACTGCCAAGAGTCGGCCTGCCTCGCAGCGACCGGCACCTGGTCGGCCTGCGCTACCCGAGGTTGCACAAACGGTTGCTTCACCAACCCGGAGACCTGTGCCTGTGACGATCCGCCGTCGACCATGGTCTACTGCCGTCGCACCGGCACCTGCATCCACCACGGCTGCGGTGTGGGGCAGTTGTTCGATCCCAATACCTGTCAGTGTCGGTGTCCGGAGCCCACGACCGACTGCGACGGCACCTGCGTCGACACCCAGACCGACAGCGGCAACTGCGGCGAGTGCGGTCACGCCTGCCCGGCGACCCAGAACTGCGGCTTCGGCGTCTGCACCTGCGACGACGGCTTCAAGATCCCCTGCCCACCGGACGGGCACTGCGTCGACACCAACACCGATCCCAAGAACTGCGGCGGCTGCGGGATCGCCTGCACCGATCCGCTCTACCCGCACTGCGGCAACGGTCTGTGCGGTTGCGCCACGACCACCTGCACGCGGGGCGACAAATCCTGGTGCTGCGACGCCTTCTTGCCGAATGGGGGTTGCTGCTGCAACGGCACGATCACCTGGCCGGGCAGCGGCCAGGTCGTCTGCAATCCGTGTCCACCGGAGGAGCAACTTTGCTACTGCAACGACGGGATCGGCGGCTGGATGTGCTGCGACACCGGCTGCGATGGCTGTACCGGCGACGGCAACAGCGGCCTCGCCAGGTGCGCGTAGCCCGACCCGTTCACCTCCGCCGTCGCTCCCCCACCTCCGCGCCGCTCCGGATGCGGGCGATCCAGATCAGGCGCTCTCGGCCTGGATCAACTCGACCGGCAGCGCGATCGTCGTGCGATCCGCGGGACGGTCGTCGCCGAGGAGCAGTTCGGTGGCCCGGCGACCGATTTCGTCGAAGGGGACGCGGATCGTCGTCAGGGACGGCGTCACCTCCTGGGCGAGCGGGATGCCGTCGAATCCGACGACGGCGACCTCTTCGGGCACGCGACGACCGAGGGCGCGCAGACGCTCCAGCGCGCCGAGCGCGAGGTCGTCGCTCGCGGCGAAGATGGCGGTCGGCGGCTCCTCCAGGGCCAGCAAGGTCTCGACCGATGCCGCCGCCGTCGCCATTTCCCAATCGGCCCCACGGATCAGGCGCTCGTCGAGCGGCAGACCGCACTCGCTGAGCGCCTGCCGGTAACCGTCCAGCCGGGCCAGGGCTGAGGCATACCGGACGTCGCCCCGCAGGTGGGCAATTCGGCGATGCCCCCGCGCGACGAGGTGACGCGTCGCCAGCGCGGCGCCGCCCACGTCGTCGTACGTTACGGCCGACAGCCCGAAGCGCGGCGCGGCCGGTCGTTCGATGCAGACGCAGGGGATGTCTGCCGCGGTGACGCGGGCGACGAGTGCATCGGTCGCCGGGGAGTCCTGCACCAATCGCAGGAAGACGCCGTCCAGCCGCCCGCCGCGCAGCAACGCTTCCAAAGGCGCCAGGTCCTCACCGAACATCATCGGGTAGATCAGCAGGTAGTAGCCACGCTGCTTGAGCTCGCCCGTGAGCACACTCAGCAGCGACGCCACGTAGTGCGAGCCGATGCATTCCATCGGGTCGCGATCGGAAGTGACGAAGCCGATGGTGTGCGTGCGACGGGCGCGCAGCCCACGGGCGAACCCGTTGGGATGGTAGTCAAGCTCGGCGATGGCCTTGAGGACGCGCTCACGCACCTCGGCCGATGTCGGCCGCGGTCCGCCGTTGATCACGTAGGAGACGACCGCGGTCGAGACGTTGGCACGCGCCGCGACGTCCCGCAGCGTCGTGCGCTTCCTTGGTTCCACCGGTGCTTCGCTCCGCTTGCCGCCCGAATCGCCCCCGCGCGTCGGTCGGGCGGGGGTTGACAGCGTTCGCCGACCATTCTAAATTAGCCGCCAACGCTAATCGATTAGAATCGACCGTACGCGATCCAAGTCGGGTGTTGCCGTTCGGCTTCTCAAGGAGGAGCGGTCGATCGTCATCCTGGATGGAGCAACCAGCCCCGCGTCCCGGCTCGCCATCCCTCGGATCGAAATCGTCGCCCCCGGCGTGACGAACCATGCCGGGTAAGGGTTGGTCATTGCCCGTTGCCGTCGCGTCGACGGCGCTGAAGGAGGTGCGGAGGTCCGCCGGTCAGCGCGAGCACTCAACGGTCGAGTGGTGTCTGGTCGATTGCAGCAGCGCCGCAAGGAGGCAGCGATGTCAGCAAACGCACGATTCGTCGCTCAAGGTGGTATCTCTCGGCGCCGGTTCCTCGGTGGCGCGACCAAACTCGGCCTCGGGCTCGCTGGCGCACCCCTCCTCGCGCAGCGCGGCGCCCGTGGGGCGCTGGCCGACAGCGTCAAGATCAGCATGATGGGCTGGGGTAGCCCCCTCGAAAAGGACAACGTCGAGAAGGGGCTGCAAAAATTCCACGAACTCAACCCCGACATCGAGGTCGAATGGATCCACGTCCCCGGCACCGCGGCCGACTACCTGACCAAGATCAAGACCGCGCTGGCGGGCGGCACACCGCCCGACCTCTTCTGGGGCAGCAACCTCGCCGACTACGTCGCGCGCGGCGTGACGATGGACGTCACCGACCGCCTCCAGCAGGACCCCGTCCTCGGCGCGCCCGACTACTTCATCCAGCCGCAGGAATCCGACCGCGCCTCGATCAACGGCAAGTGGTACGGCATCGGCTCCTGCTGGGTGATCCACCACCTCTACTACAACGCCGAACTCCTGGACAAGGCCGGTGTCGAACCGCCCTCGACCGACCCGGCCAAAGCCTGGACCTGGGACCAGTACCTCGACAATGCCCGCAAGCTGACCTTAGATAGCTCCGGCAAGCACCCCGATCAGGACGGTTTCGACGCCAACGACGTCGAGCAGTGGGGGACCAGTTGGGGCACCTGGTTCCTCCCCCGCGACGTCCTCTCCTACTCCAACGGCGGGGAAGCCTTCACCAACGATTACACCTGCCACCTCGGCGAACAGCCGGCCGTCGAGGCCATCCAGGCCCACGCCGACCTCTTCAACAAACACCACGTCGCGCCCCAGGCGGCGACCATCACCCAACTCGGCATGAGCGAGTGGCAGATGCTTGCCTCGGGCAAACTCGCCCTCCTCGCCGACGGTTCCTGGGCCCTCCAGGACATCTCCAAACTCAATTTCTCCTTCGGCTGCGGTGTCCTGCCGATGCTGAAGCAGTCGGTCACCGAGGCGCAGGCGCACGTCCACATGATCGACAAGGACACCGACCAACCCGATGCCTCCTGGAAACTCCTCTCCTTCCTCGCCTCGGACGATTACCAACTCGGTCTCTGCCAGGCCGGTCTCTGGCTGCCGAGCCACCCGAGCCTGTTGACGGCCGATGGCCTGGCGAAGTGGATCACCCCCGGCGTCCACCCCGAGGGCTACCAGCAACTCGTCACCGACTACCTCCTCAAGAGTTCCAAGAACTACTTCTACCCGGCCGGGTTCGACGAGGCGGACACCCTCATCACCGCCGCCCTCGACCCCGTCTGGATCGGCGACCAGACCGCCGAGCAGGCCCTCACCTCCGGCGTCATCGACGACGTGAACAAGGTCTTGCAGGAGAGCAAGACACGGCTCGACGCCAACACCGCCTAACCCGCCCTTTGGGCGAACGTGGATGGAATTTGTGTAGGGGAGGACCCCGTGTCCTCCCGCGTCCGATGATTACCGTCGCCCGAACGAGGAACGGCATCCATCGACGGCGGGAGCGCACGGGACGCTCCCCTACACGACCGGCGGCGATGACGACAGGTGAACGACTGAGATGCTGAATCAACTCGCCCATTCCCGGCGTGCGCCGCGCCTCTCGTTGCGGCGGCGCGAGGCGATCAGTGGCTACCTGTTCGTTCTGCCGGCCGTCTTCGGATTCCTCGTCTTCATCGCCGGTCCGATGCTCTTCACCGCCTACGTCAGCCTGACGGAATGGGACATGCTGAGCCCTCGCCGCTACGTCGGACTCGGCAACTATCGGAAGCTGCTCACGGACGATCCCCTCTTCTGGAAATCCCTCCGCGTCACCTTCACCTACACCATCATCACCGTGCCGCTCGTGCAGACCGTCGGGTTCGCCGTCGCCCTCCTCCTCAACGTCCGCGTCCGCGGGCTCGCGGTATTCCGCACGATCTTCTACCTACCGACGATCGCGCCGATCGTCGCCAGCTCCGTCCTCTGGGCCTGGATCTTCAACTCCGAGTTCGGGCTGCTCAACAACCTGCTGCGCCAGCTCGGTCTCAAAAAGATCCTCTGGTTGCAGGACCCGCACTGGGCGCTGCCGACGCTGATCATGCTGGCGGTCTGGGGCTTCGGCGGCACGATGATCGTCTACCTCGCCGGTCTGCAGGGGATTCCGATTCACCTCTACGAGGCGGCCGAGATCGACGGCGCCCGCTCCTGGCACAAACTCAAGGACGTCACCATTCCGATGATGTCGCCGGTCATCTTCTTCAGCACGATGCTCAGTCTCATCTACTCCCTCCAGACCTTTACCCAGGGGTTGATCATCACCAACGGCGGTCCGGCCAACTCGACCCTCTTCACCACCCTCTACCTCTATCGCCGGGCCTTCACCGACTTCAAGATGGGCTACGCCGCCGCCCTGGCCTGGATCGTCTTCCTGATCGTGCTGGTGGTCTGCCTGTTCACCCTCGTCGTCTTCGGGCGGCGGGTCTACTACGAGGAAGAGGGTCGCTGACCCGCTCTGGGAGTCGAGGCGCGATGGCCACGGAACCTTCGACCGTCGTCCTTGGCGAGAGCCGGGCGCGAACCGGCGAAGCCGGATCGACGCGACCGCACCGGGCGGGTCTCGACCTCGGCCGGGTCGTCGTCTGGCTCCTCCTCTGCGCGGGTTCGGTGGTGATGGCGCTGCCGGTCGTCTGGATGGTCAGCACCTCCCTCAAGGAACCGGCCCAGATTTTCCGGTTTCCGCCCGAATGGATCCCCAACCCGGTGCGCTGGCAAAACTACCCCGACGCGCTCACCGCGATGCCGTTCGGCCGCTACGTCGCCAACACCCTGATCATCACCTGTCTCAACATGATCGGCGTCCTCCTGTCGGCGTCGCTGGCCGCCTACGGGTTCGCCCGCCTCCGCTTTCCCGGTCGCGATCTCCTGTTCTGGATGCTCCTCAGCACCCTGATGCTGCCCCAGGCCGTGATCCTCATCCCGCGCTACATCGAGTTCCGCACCTTCGGTTGGATCGACACCTGGAAACCGCTGATCGTCCCCAACTTCTTCGGCTCCGGTATCGGGAACATCGCCAGCGTGTTCTACATCTTCCTGCTCCGCCAGTTCTTCCGCACCATCCCGCGCGAACTGACCGACGCGGCCCGGATCGACGGCGCCTCCGAATTCCGCATCTACTGGCAGATCGTGATGCCCCTCAGCCAACCCGCCCTGGCCGTCGTCCTCATCTTCACCTTCCTCGACAACTGGAACAACTTCCAGGAGCCCCTGATCTTCCTCTCGACGCCGGAGAAGTTCACCATCGCCCTCGGTCTCGCCTCCTTCCGCGGTCTCTTCACCACCCAGTGGCACCTGCTGATGGCGGCGACCACCGTCGTCATCCTGCCGGTCGTCGTCCTCTTCTTCCTCCTCCAGCGCTACTTCGTCCGCGGCTTCGTCCTGACGGGCATCAAGGGATAAACGTGGGTCTCAGGTCTCAGGTCTCAAGTGGAGTTTCGTGACCTGAGACTTGAGACCTGAGACCTGAGACCCGCCACTCGGAGGGTGATCGCAGATGTCGGTCGTGGTAGATATGACGCGGAGTCCGCATGCGCGGCTGCGGCCGCTGCCGGTCGATGCGGTGCGTCTGGACGACGGGTTTTGGGCGCCGCGGATGCGGACGAACCGCGAGGTGACGTTGCCGACGCAACTCGAACTCCTGGAGAGTACCGGGCGGCTCGCCAATTTCCGGCGCGGGGCGGGGAACGAGGCGGGGCGGTTTGAGGGGTTCTATTTCAACGACACCGACGTCTACAAGTGGTTGGAAGCGGCCGCCTGGGTGCTGGCGACCGATCCCGATCCGGAACTCGGTCGAACGGTCGATGGAGTGATCCAGGAGGTCGCTGCGGCGCAGCAGCCGAACGGTTACCTCGACAACTACTACGTCGCCGGCGACGACGAGAAGCGATGGACCGAACTTGAGCGGACGCACGAACTCTACTGCGCTGGTCACCTGATCCAGGCGGCGGTGGCACACCACCGCGCCACCGGCAAGACGAACTTGCTCGACGTCGCCCGCCGTTTCGCCGACCACATCTGCGACACCCTCGGTCCGGCCGAGGCGGGCAAGCGACCGGGGACCGACGGCCACTCGGAGATCGAGATGGCCCTGGTCGAATTGGCGCGCGAGACCGGCGACCGGCGGTATCTCGCCCAGGCCCGCTACCTCCTCGACGTGCGCGGGCAGGGTCTGGCCGGCGGCGGCGAGTACCGGCAGGACCACCAACCGTACCGCGAGTTCGACGCGATGGTCGGTCACGCCGTCCGCATCCTCTACCTCAACGCGGGCGCCGCCGACATCTACGCCGAGACCGGCGATCCCACCCTCCTGGCGACGCTGGAACGCCTCTGGCAGAACACGACGACGAAGCGGATGTACCTGACCGGCGGTCTCGGCGCCCGCCACGACGGCGAAGCCTTCGGCGACGACTTCGAGCTCCCGAACGCCCGCGCCTACACCGAAACCTGCGCCGCGATCGGCAGCGTGATGTGGAACTGGCGGATGCTTCTGCTCACCGGCGAGGCGCGCTACGCCGACCTGATGGAGTGGACCCTCTACAACGCCTTCCTCCCCGGTCTCGCGCTCGACGGTCGCTCCTACTTCTACGTCAACCCCCTCGCCGACGACGGTCGCCACCGCCGCCAGACCTGGTTCGAATGCGCCTGCTGCCCGCCGAACATCGCCCGCACCATCGCCTCGCTCGCCGGCTCCTTCTCGACGCTGTCCGATGACGGTGTCCAGCTCCATCTCTACGGTCGGGGCACCGCCAGCGTCTCGCTGCCCGACGGCCGAACTATCCGCCTCCGCCAGCAAACCCGCTACCCGTGGCACGGCGACGTCGCAATCGCGGTCGATGGAGAAGGCGACTTCGCCCTCTCCGTCCGCATTCCGGCCTGGTGCGAACGGGACGCGACCGTCGAGGTCAACGGCGAGCCGATCGGCGAGGAGATACGACCGGGAAGTTATCTGTCGATTCGGCGGGTGTGGAGCGCCGGCGATGCCGTCCGTTTGCACTTCCCGATCTCGGTCAGACTGGTCGAACCACACCCACGCATTGCCGAAGACGCGGGTCGATGGGCAGTGACACGCGGGCCGCTCGTCTACTGCCTCGAACAGGCCGACCATCCGGGCGTGGACGTCGACGCGGTCGTGCTTCCGCGCGGCGTTGCCTTCGTCGAGGAGGAGCGGCCGTCGTTCCTGGGCGGGGCGGTCGTGCTGACGGCCTTGGCACGAGAGGAGCGCCCGGGAACCGGTTGGGATGACGGCCTCTACCGCAGCGTCAGACCCAGGCAGGCGGAGCGATCGAACGCCCGCGCGGTCCAGATTACGGCGATCCCGTATTATCTGTGGGCCAACCGCGAACCGGGCGAAATGCGGGTGTGGATACGCCACGAGTTTTCGAACAGCCCGAACGGCGCCTGACATCGTCCGCGATCTCGTGCGTCTGGGCGAAGACTTGCCGCTTGCCAAATTCCCGCGTCGGCGTGCGGAAATCGCGGGTCGACGCCGAGCGAAGAGTCCGACGACTCTGTGCGCGTCCTTCGATCTGACAGGTTGCCCCCGGTGCCATCGCTACGGATTGGACCGGATTCCGCCGCGGTATCATGTCCGACAGCGGAGGGGTGTCGGACAGGTACGACGTCGAGAGCCAGGCCGACCTCACCGCTGCTTCGCAGACCCCGACCGCCTGACGGCGCAGCCGCGTCCCCGACCGAGGAGGTGAGCAGGTGCGCGGACCGGGGGGGTGGTCGATGGGGCCATTCCGGGTGCGCGCCGGAAACCCGCGACCGAACGGCGCCGAGGCGCCGCCTGCCGTTTCATCACCCGACGACGACACAGCCACACCGGAAGCTCGGCCGAGAGAGGACCTGAGCGACGCGGGCGTTGCGTCAGCGGCACGGCGCGCGCCGACCTCCGAGGTCGTGCGCTTCGCCGCCGAATGGTTGGTCCTCGCCGCCTGGGCGCTCCTCGTCGCCAAACCCTACCTGACCTTCGACCCCGACGTCGTGCCCGCCGGCCGGGAGTATTTCGCGATCATCCAGGCCGATGCCCTCTGGGACCGCTTACGGGCGTGCGGGGCGTGCGCGCTCTGGAACGGCGCGGTCAGCGGTGGCTACCCCGCCTTCGCCGACGTCCAGGGCGCGATGCTCCACCCCCTGGTGGTCGTGCCGGCGCTGGTCTGGGGCTGGATCAACGGGGCCAAGGTCACGGTGGTGGCGGCGCTCCTCCTCGCCGGCCTGGCGCAGTGGTGGCTGGCTCGGACGCTCGGATTGGGGACGGTTGCCCGCGTCTGGAGCGGCGCCGTCGCGGTCGCCGCCGGCAACCTGACCGGCCGCATGGAGGATGGCAACGTCGTCCTCGTCGTCTCCGGTGCCGCCTGTGCCCTCGTCTTGCCGCCCTTCCTCCAACTCGGCCGCGACGGCCGCCGGCGGACCGCCGCCGCCCTCGGGCTCGTGCTCGGTCTCGCCCTGCTCGCCGGTCAAGGCTACCTCCAGATCGGCTGTGCGTTCGTCGCCCCCGTGCTGCTCCTGATCCTGTTGCGCGGCAACCCGCTCGGTGCTGCCGCCCTCCTGCGCCGCTACGCCCTGGCCCTGGCGATCGCCGTGCTGGTCGCCGCGCCCTTGCTCGTCCCCTTCCTGCACTTCTGGCCGTCGTTCGCCAAGGACACCGACCCCACGTTCGGCCAGGCACAACCGCTCGCCTTCGTCCCCCTGAATCTGGTCGTCGACGACCCCGCCTTCTACCGGACCCAGGTGCTCGGCAAGCTGCCGATCCCCTACCTCTACATCTCCTACGTCGGCTGGCTCGCCGTCCTCCTCGCCGTCGTCGGCTTCGCCGTGCTCTGGCGCCGCGGTGAGCGCCGGTTCGCCGCCGCCCTCGGGGCCGCGGTGCTGGTGCCGCTGTGGCTGGCCAGCGCCCAGCCCCTGCGCTGGCTTGCCGGGTGGACCGACGGCATCGGCCCCGCCCACGAGTTCCTGATCGGCCTGCGCAGCGTCCCCGCCGTCGCCGGTCTCGCCGTGCCGCCCTTGCTCGGTCTGGCCGCGGCGGGACTCGACGCGCTCTGGCGGTGGGGTCGGCATAGCGTCTGGATCACCACCGACCGCAGCGGTTCGGCGCCGGCGCTCCGCCTCGACCCGCGCTGGCTGCTCCTCCTGCTGCTTGTGCTGGCGACCGACCGCGTCCGCACCTTCAGCGAGAACTGGATCTCCACCGTGCGCCAACCGGTGGCCGAGATCGATCCGGTCCTCGCCGCGTTGCAGACGCCGGATCTGCAGTGGGTGGCCACCCCCTTCGGCGAGCAGTACTGGTGGGGGCCGGCGATCGCGCGGGGGCTGAAGTTGACCACGTACGTGACCACCTGGCACTGGAAGGACCGCGCGGCGCCGGAGCCGGTGCTGGCGGCCGGCCGCACGCCGCCGTCCCAGGCGATGACGCCGGCAGGAACCTACGGCGGCATCACCGTCTACGCCGCCCCGCCCGGACAGGAATACGCGGCGGTGGTCCACGCCGACGGCAGCCGCACGGTCTGCGCGGCGCACGGGACCGGCGGCGACATCGACGTGACCTGCGACGCCCCGCAACCGGGGCAGGTGGTCGTGCGCGAGAACCGGGTGGCGGGCTGGTCGGCCCGCGTCGACGGCCACGACCGGCCGGTGGCCGGCGCGGGCGGTTGGCTGGCGGTCGAGGTACCCGCCGGGCACAGCGTGACCACGTTGCGCTACCGGCCCTGGGACGTGCCGCTCGGCGTCGCCTTCATGCTCGTCGGCCTGGCCTGGGCGGGAGTCCTGATCTGGCGCGACCGGAAGCCATCGCCCACCGCGCGCCGGTCCGCGGGCCTCCCGTCGTCCTCGGGGCGGTCTCGATCGGCGGCGGAGCAAGGTGCCGGCGCGTTGCCTCCGGCCAACTCCGGGTGAGTCCGCGCTCGCGCGGGAGGCGGGGCACCCGGCAATCGCCGAACCGAGGTCCCCCGGCGGGGCACCGATTCGGCACCGTCGCCGGCTCGATGCGCTCGCGGGCGAGGTGACGGGATGGACTTCAATTCTCCGGCCCCGAGCGCCGCGGTAGCAAGGGCGATTTATCCTCGATTCACGGAAGTTTTGATCATCGATCTGCGAGCGTCACGGATGCAGTGTTGTGCTGATCTGTCGCGTCGTCGACCGCAGCGAATGGAGCTGTTGCAACGCCTGAACGGGAACGTGGCCCCATTGAACCGGCCGTCTTGCCAAACCTGCCTCCGTACATGGAGACACCGGCGCAGGCAGTCGGCGGAACACCGTCGACGCGGATGGCCGGGACCGACCGGCGGCCTCGCCGCACCCGGGCCCCGCCAACCGCTACGTCGCGTCGTGGTCGCGGGCCCAGACGATGGCCTCGGCGCGGGTCTGGACGCCGAGTTTGCCGTAGAGGCGGCTGACGTAGTTGCGCACCGTCTGCTCCCCCAGGCGGACCTCCTCGGCGATGCGGGCGTTGTCCCAACCCCGCGCCAGCATGCGCAGGAGCTGGCCCTCCCGTTCGGTCAGGTGGGGACCGGTGCCCTGGGGGCGGGCGGCGGCGCGGACGAACTTGGTGACGACCGGCTGGCTGAACCAGGTGCCGCCGCCGACGACGCTGCGCACCGCCTGCACCAGCGCCTCCGGCGCCTCGTCCTTGAGCACGTAGCCGCCGACGCCGGCCTCGATCAGCCCGCGCACGTAGGCGTCGTCGTCGTAGGCGGTCAAGACGACCACGCGGACGTCGGGGCAGTTTGCTTGGACGAAGGCGACGGTCGCCGGCGCCGGCGGACCGGGCATGTTGAGGTCGAGCACGAGGACGTCCGGTCGCAGCGCCCGGCAGCGCTGCTGGGCCTGGTCGCCGTCGGTGGCTTCGCCGACGACGGCGACGTCGGGCTCGGCCTCCAGGGTGGCGCGCAGGCCGGCGCGGACGACCGGGTGGTCGTCGGCCAGCAGCACCCGGATCGGCGCGCTGATCGCCGTCTCCCTGTTGGGCGACTCGGGAAGCTCCATGGCACCGACCATCGTCGCCTCAACGGCCATAACGACGTGCTACAGGGGAGTGACCTGGCTCGTTCTCTGGGACTCCCCTTTGCGTGAGCAAGGGCATCTGACGGGGTGTGCGACGAGCGGCATGCCCCGTCAGGAGCGAATTGGTATCTGGATCGGCGTATCGGCCGTGGCCGAATGAGACCGATGGCCGCCGCGGTCAACCGTCGCCGGAAGTATACGTATACTCCCCTTTTATCCACAAACGTTGATCGATTTTGAGGACTCGTGTACCTAGACCGCCGGCGCGAAAACCCCACAATGGGGGTGCTCGACGGCACCTGCCCTTGAGCGTGCGGCACTCGGACGGTTCTCCTGGTCCGCACGTGTTCCGTTCTCGCCGTCCAGCCGGGAAGGGATCCGAATGATCCTCTTGACCACGGATTCCGTAGAGGATACGACGAAGCAGATCTCGTAATTCCTGACCAATGGAGGTGTGGATGGTAACCAAACTCGGTCAGGAAGGCCGAAGGTATCGGGTCGAGCACCGGGAAAGCGACAGAACGCGCGTGCTGGCCATCGTCACCGACGTCTTTCCCCACCGGACGACGCTGGTCCCGTACGCCTCCCGGTTACTCCGGGAGGGGATGAGCGGGCAGGTCGTTTTGCTCGACGACGCGAGCGACGCCGTCGTGGCCACCTACCGCCTCGCCTCGGGGATGAAGCGCCGCAACGTCTTCCGTTCCCGGCCGCGGCCACCGGGAACGGAGGACCTGGGCGACCAGCCGGATCGCCCCCCACGGATCGGAGGTGTCAACATCGACAAACGTCAGTCGGCTTGACGATAAGTTGGCGATCTTGCGCACGTGGGCGTTGGCACCAGTTGTGCACACGCGCCGCCGTGAGGCCGTCCCGTGCCTCTCTCGCCCTTCGCAAGAGTCGCCAGGTCGTCGAAAGTCGTTCGAAGACCGACCCGACGGGACCGCGATCTTCGGCCGTCCGGCGGTGCGGGGCCAATCGAATCGAGGCGACGCCACTCTGGCGACATGGGGGCTACAATGCTGGGCCTGTCATGTCGTCGTCTGCCGCCGATTCGGTTCGTTTCGCTGGTCATCCTGGCTTTTGTCCTTGCGGGACACGGTCCCGCCTCCGCCAGCGTCATGTGGTGCCGCTCCGACCCGCTCGTCGTGATCGATGGGTACCTCGTCGACGTCTTTGTCAGCGTGCCCATCGATCAACTGTTGAAGGTGAGCGGAGCGACCGAGATCGTGATCACCACGCCACCCGATGTCAACATCGCGCTCGCGTCGCCCGGCATCGGCTTCGGCTACGGCGAGCACGTGACGTTCGCCGAATCGCCGTCGCTGGACGTGACCGGCCAGGGCATGCAGATCCGGGTCAAGGTCCTGGTGCCAACGAGCGACGACACGGTGCCGGTGCAGGTGCAACTTGCGCCGCGGATCGTCGGCATCCTGTCTCCCACGACCGTCGAGGGCGTGGCGAACGCGTGGGTATCGCAGCGGATCACGATCTAGCGCCGCGGAGCGCGCACATCCCATGAACCAACTGCCGTTAGGCGCCCGGGTATATGCGACCGTCATCGCGCTCGCTGCCCTGAGCCTGACGATCGGCCTGCTCGCCGTCGCCGGCTCCCCGAATCGGACCGACACCGTGCTCGCCGTCGTCTGTTTCGGATTGGTCGCCGCCACGACGCTCCGGCCGTTGCCGCTCTCCTTCAAGCGGAAGTTGGTGCTCGACACGAGCGTGCTCGTTGCGGTCGTGCTCCTCTTCCCGGCCGGCGTCGCCATGCTGATCGCGGTCGCCGGAACGCTCCTCGCCCAGGCGATTCGCCGCGCCGACTGGATCGAGGCCGCCTTCAATGCCTCCCAGATGGCGCTCCAGGTGGCCGCCGGTGAGTTCGTGCTGGACGCTGCCGACGTCGGCCCCCACCACCACGCCTCCGGCCGCCCCATTACCGCGCTCGTGATCCTCGTCGCCGGGGCGGCGATGTACCTCGTGTCGAACCTTGCCGTCGCCACGATGGTCGCTCTCCAATCTCGCATGCCGCTCCTGGACGTCTGGTCGCGGGTGATCCACCAGATCGATCGCGGCGAGATCATGGGGCAGTTGGCGCAGATCGGCCTCGGGGCCGCGACCGCCTACGCCGTGACCGCCGCCCCGTGGACACTGCCCCTCGTGCTGCTGCCGGCGGCGGCCGTGTACGTCCTCCTGGAGCGCCTCGTGTCGCTGCACTGGGAGGCCGAGGCGGCCTTGCACGCGATCGACGCCAGCATGACCCGGATGGAGCGAATCGGGCGACTCGGCCGCTGGGAATGGGACCTGACGTCGGGTGCCCAGGTCTGGTCCGAAGAGACGCGCCGCATCCTGGACGCGCCGCCGGATTCGCCGCCCCCCACGTTCGCGACCCTCCTCGAAGCCGTCCACCCGGCGGATCGTGCCGCGGTGGATCGGGCGATCCATGCCGCGCTCTCCGATGGGACGGCATTCGGCCTCGACCACCGGGTCCGGTCGTCTGATGGCCTGGAGCGCACGGTCCACCAGGAAGGGACGGTGGTCAGGGACGACGAAGGTCGCAAGATTCGCATCGTCGGCACCATCCAAGATATCTCCGAGCGAAAGGCGCTGGAAGCGCAGGTCGAAGACATTGCCGAGCGGCATCGTGCTGCCCTCGATTTGGCCGATGCGCGCGGACTGCTCGGCGCGAGCCGCGAACTCGAACGGCTTCGCCTGGCGCGGGAGCTGCACGATGGGCCGGTGCAAGACCTCTTGGCGATCAGTTACCAATTGGCCGGAAATGGTCGGCCCCTCGCTGGCGATCAGGATACGGACGGAACGAATCTCGCTCCAGAGTACCTGCGCAATGAGGTGCTTGCCGTGGTCCGGCAACTGCGGGGCATGATCGGTGAGTTGCGTCCCCCAGGACTCCAAGAACTGGGACTGGAGACGGCGCTGGAAGGCTACTTGGCCAGTCTCCAGCGGCAAGACGGTCAGGTCCTCCCGGCGATGTCCCTCGACGTCGATGGCGTGCCGACACATCTTCCCGAGTCGATCGGGCTGGCGCTCTTCCGCATCGTCCAGGAGACGACTCGCAACGCGGTTCGCCATGCCGGTGCCCGTGCGCTGTCGATCGTTCTCCACCGAGAGGGAGGCGAGGTCGTGCTCGAGGTGGAGGACGATGGGTGCGGCTTCGTGATGCCGGCGCGCCTGAGCGACTTCGCCCGCGCCGGCCATTTCGGCCTCGTCGGTCTCGCCGAGCAGGTGAACCAAGCCAACGGGGCATTCACCATCGAGTCGTCCCGCGGCGCCGGGACCCGCGTCGTGGTGCGGCTCCCGGTGACCGCCCCGGATCTTGTCGAAACCCGTGCCGATCGGAGCACCGCTGCCCCCTGATCGTCCGGTGCTCCGTGCAACCTGCACTGAACGTTTGCCTCGAGTCCCCTACCTGCGTCGCCACTATCGGAGTGCCTGGCCAGGAGGCCCGTTGCACGCGCGCATTTCAGCGCGCCGGATCAATCTCTACCCCGGGGCGGTGCACCGCGGCGACATCGCCCTCCGTTGGCACCGCTCCGTCCTCTGCTACCGCCGGTCGACGAGCACGTAGACGCCCGGCCGGTTGGACGCCTCCTCGTCGGCCCGTGCATGTGCATCGCCACACCGATGACCTCCGGCCGGGCCGTGTTGACGCCCGCGGCGAGGAGGCCCAGTCCCCGCTCGGCGACCAGCGCCAGGTACCCCACGCTGTCCTCCCGCTCACGCCAGTCCGCCCCGGCGACCCGGCCGACCGCATCGTCGATCGCCGCCGGCAGCGTCAGCCGCGGGCCGCTGCCGACCGCCTCGCAAATGCGCAGCACCGAGTTGAGTGATAGGACGGACCCCTCGCGTTCCTCCAGAAGGGCTGTTGCAAAGTCCGCTTTGAGCGCCGACGCGCGCCGCCCGTACCGAGGAGGTCGGCGGCACGCCGGGCCGGTCGAGCGCATCGACGGGGGGTGCCGCCGCGAATCAACCGCGCGGCGAGTTCGCTCAAGGCACTGACGCATACCCACCTCAAGGGGTGGCCGTGCTCGGGGCCGGGGGCCACGACGGCTGGGGGTGGTCATCGAACCGGGCCAGGATCCGGGAGGGCCGACTGAGGGGGCCGCGGGTCCCGACGTGGGCGGCCCGCGCGGGGCGGAAGGCGGCGGGTGGCGCGGCCAGGAGGAGGCACGCCGACGCCAGCGTCAGGCCGAGAAAGAGCCGGGTCCGCCGGTCGGGGGTGCCGACGCGGACCCGCTCCAGACCGAGGCGCTGCTTGACCTCGCGGAAGCTCTGCCCGATCCACCCGCGCCGCCAGCACCAGCACGGGGCGCGGGCCGGGCAGCCGAGGGTGATCGCCAGGTACCACGGCTCCTCCGGCGTTTTCCGGCGGTTCGCCCGCCGCCCCGGCACCTGCCGGCAGAGCGCGGCGTTGACGACGTCGCTGGGATGGCCGTTGATCAGGGCGAAGCGCACCCCGGGGTGCCACCGCACCTGCCCCGCGCCGCGCCCTCGCTCCCCAGCTTCCAGCCGCGCCCGTCCGGCTCCGTCGGCCGGGTGCCCCGCCGGACGCGGATCACGAAGTCCACGCCGCGCGCCCGCAGCGCCGCGAAGAGCCGGTCCCGCGCGAACCCGCGGGCGGCAAGCACGACCGGCCGCGTGCCGGGCGGCAGCGCGTCGGGCACCGCCAAGAGCGCGTGTTCCTCCAACGAATTCTGGCTCTGGCCGGCGGGGATGTGGTAACGGTCGGCGGCCACCTGCAGCAGCGGCACCGCCCGCCCGTCCCAGGGCACCGCGATCCGCAGGACCCGGTCGTGGACGCGCCGTCCGGCCGGGGTGAGGACGTCGGAGAGCGTCCAGGCGACCGCCAGCCCGACCCGGCGCCCGAGTCCCGACCACTGTGGCGGTGCCCCCAACTCACGACCGGAGGTCGGGCGAAGGTAGCCGATGAACGCGGAGGGCAGCCCCGCATCCGACCGGAACTGGCCGCGCTGGTGTGGCACCATCGTCCCACTCGGCATATCCGAACGGACCCTCCATCGTGTCGCCGCCGGCCGAGTTTTCGGGCACAATTCCCGGCAGATATCATATATACGTCGGTGACTATAGGAGTGCGTCCATGGGGGATCTGCGGTCGTAGAGACGGTCCGGGGCCACTCACGCCGATCGGTATGCGGACGGGAAGGAACGGGACGGTGGCGGAGCAGTTCGACGTTGCAGAAGCGCTCGCGGGCGCGTTCGGCCTCGCGGCCCCGCGGGTTGTGGCGGCGCACGGTTCGGAGCGGCGGCAGTTCGAGGCGCCGACGGGGCGGCGAAATTGGTTGGTGGCGCGGGCGGGTGGACTCTCGCTGCGGCACACCGATGGGTGGACGCTGGTGGTCGACAGCGACCGGCGCGGTCGCCCGACGCGGGCGGAGGTGACAGGCCGGTACCCCCCGCCCGAGGCAATCGCGCGGCTGCGGCGCGCGGACGAGCGCTCGGGCGGGGTGCTGGGCACCGCGCTAGGCAAGGGCCGCAGCCGCCACACCCGCTTCGTTCTGCGCGCCCTCAAGGGGTGACGCCCGCGCCGGGGGCTATCCCGCCGGCTCTCCTGTCATCCCCTGAGCGGTACAGAGGCGAGCGTCGGGTGGCGCGCCGCCGCCGCGCGGTCGACGGCGTAGGTGTTCCGCCGCCCGACGCGCCGTGCCACCAGGTATCCCGCCAGGTCCCCGACGAGGCGGCCGCCCCGCCACCCGGTGATCCCCGGCGCCGGCGCGGTCTGCCGCAGCGTCGCCTCGGGATGCGCCGCCACATGCAGCAGCACCGGGCCGTCGATGGAGAACAGGGGCCGGTTCCGCGCTTGCCCGTGTACCGCCCCTCCCCCCTCCCGAATGACTCATTGGCCCCCGCCGCGAGGCGTGCTGGGCGCCGTTGCCTCAGACCCAGTGGCCGAATTGCCATTGGCCGTATCTGCTCCCGGTCGCCGAGTTCCGGTCAACCTCCCGCTTGACCCTTCCCTCTGCAAGCTCTATCTCGCCCGCCGTCGCCGTCCCGTTCGCGGGCGCTCGGGCGGCTGGCAGATTGCCGCGGCGGCCGTTGAGGGGTTTGCCCGACCGACCACCTACCCGGCAGCCGGCGTGCCCTCGTTCGTGGTGACGGGGGCGACGATCTCCACTCGCCTCGCGTCGTCGTTCCAGACCTGAAGGCGGGCGCGTAGATTCCTCTGAGCGGCCTCGCGGCTGATTTCGACGAATGTGAACGGACGGGGGGTTCCCCCTCCGCTGTGCGGTGTCCAATCCGAGACGGTCCAACTCCCGCCGTTCAGAAAGACAGGGGTTCCGGCGCAGGTCCCCAGCGCGACGTATTCGGCCCGGTGCGTGTGCCCGAAGACGTAGAACGGAACATCCTGCCCAGCGGCGCTGAGGATTCGATGGATCGCCCCGGCGGTCGCGTGAAGATGCATCGACCGCTGCGCGGCCGACGATGGGAACCCCAGGTCGGGTCCGGGGGAGGCCGGCCCGTCGGTGCTGCGGCCGACAAGGCGTTCCCACCCCGCGACCCCCGGTTGAACGACCAGCGCCCGAGCGACGCGCGCCCGGAATCCCGCCGCGGTCTTCTCGGCGAGGGCGTCGATCGCGCAGAGGACCTCGTAACTCAACCCGGTTTCGGCCGAGTAGGGAGGGAGGAAACGTTGGCGATAGGCAGCGCGGCGCGCCGCCCGCCGCTTCGGTGAAACCACAACCGTTTCTCGGAGCAGCGCGGTGAGGAACCGCAGGTGGAGCGGGCTCGTTCTCAATGCCAACCCCGGGTGGCGGCGGAAGGCGCGTCGGATTTGGGAAAGCGGGGCCGCGGCGAGCTCCGGATCGGGGTTCGTCGCGTGCAAAAGGTCCAGGAGATAGTCGTCGAACCGCGCTCCGATCGGGCGGTCGTCGTGCGTGTTCGACGCGGTCGCACCGCGCAGGAGCGCCGGGAATGAGTTGATGTCGTGATACTGCTGACCATGTTCGGCGTACAAGACGCCCGGCACGTACAGGATCCAGGGATGAACGCGGACGGCGAGAGTATCGGCGGAACCGGCGCCTGCTTTCGTCAACAGCGCGAGCAGTCGCTTCTGCACCGATGAACGCATCAGTTCGGTATCGTGGTTACCGGGCACGATCTCGAGTCGCCAACCCGCCGACAATAACTTCGCGAGCGCCGCGAAAAAGGCCGTGTGGCCGGCGGCGATGCGATCCAACTGGGCGACCGCCCGTGCTTCGCCGAGCGGCCGGGGCGGTCCGGGGAGCCGAACGCGCGGGAAGTCAAAGAGATCGCCGAGCATTACGAGGCGGTGACGCCGCCCATCGACCTGGGAGCGATCGCACAGCGAATCGAGGAGGCGGGAGAACGCCCCGTCGTCACGAAACATCTCGAGCGGATCGGGAGCGTTGCTGGCGGGATCACTTCCCGCCGAAAGGTGGAAGTCGCCCATTACGACGATGACGTCATCGACTCCCGAATCGGCGTCGCCGACCTGACCATATCGTGGCAACACGACCTCGCTCACTCCTCGGTCTGCAAACGGCGATGCTCGGTTTCCGCAGCGACGTATGCGCGCTTACCCTGGTGCCTGGCCCCCCAGGGAATGGGACGAACCCACAAAGATTAATCTTAACTTATGGGCAACTTCGGTGTACTATTCGGTCCACTTCAATAGTCAGGCTGAGGGTCGATGGCCACCGAAGTTGTGTTTCGCAGACATTTTCTCCGTCGGACGATCGACGTCGAGACTCGATACGGCGGCTTTCGCCCTCTCATCGTGATCGGAACAGTCGCGCTCTGGCTGCTGTCGCTTAATCGCGTCGACCTCAGTCGCATGAACGACTTCGGCCTCATCTCGGTGCTCCCCATTCCCGTCTTCGTCGCGCTTGCGGTTTTGACGATCAGCTTTGCGGTCAGCCTACGCGAGCGTCCAGTCCGCACTCCGCTGCTCCTCCTCCATGTCCTCGCCTTGATCCTCATGCTGTACGGGATCACCGCGCTCGTCGAGCAGGTGCCACGATTCGAGTCGGCGTGGAAGCACGTCGGCATCGCCGAGTACGTCATCCGCAACGGCGGCGTCGATCCCACCATCGACGCCTACTTCAATTGGCCCGGTTTCTTCATCCTGCTGGCGTTCTTCACGAAGGTCTGCGGCTTCCAAAGCGCGCTCACCTTCGTCGCATGGGCGCCCGTCTTCCTGGAATTGCTCTACTTGGGACCGTTGGTCATGATCTTCAGCCGCGCGACGTCGGACACGCGACTGGTCTGGTTGGCGGTCTGGACGTTCTATCTTGCGAATTGGGTCGGCCAGGACTATCTCTCACCGCAAGGATTCAACTACTTTCTCCTCCTGGTCATCTTCGCAATCCTTCTGACCTGGTTCGAGGTCGCGGGGGGTGAGCTACACCCCATTTTCCGATTGCTGAGGCGGGTCCGGCTGCCAACCCGGTTGGCCGAACGTCTCTACCGTTGGATGGCACCGGCGGACATGCCGAACGTCGCGAGCACGCGAGGACAGCGAACCGCTCTCGTGGCGATCATCATCGCCGTGTTCGCGGTCGTCGTTTCAAGCCACCAACTCACCCCGTTCGCGATCCTTGGAGGCGTGACGGCCCTGGTCGTTCTCAACCGCTGCACGCTGCGCGCGTTGCCCATCGTCATGGGTGTGATGGTTGTGCTCTGGCTGCGGTTCTACGCAACCGGCTATTTGGCGGGGCACGGGGGTCAAGTGGCGGAGCAAGTCGGCGACGTCAGCGGTTCGGTCGGCGCCAGTATGTTCGATCGCCTGAGCGGAAGCGCCGGTCATGTATTCGTTGTCTATCTTCGCACAGTCATGGCCGTGGTGCTCTGGGGGCTGGCGTTCGTGGGCGGGCTGCGCCGCCTGGCGAGAGGGCACCGCGATTTCACGTTCGCTATCCTGGCTTTGGTGCCATTTCCGCTGATCGCCCTCCAGTCGTACGGCGGAGAGATTCTTTTGCGCGCCTATCTTTTTTCGTTGCCCTTCATGGCGTTTTTTGCCGCGGCCATCTTCTTTGGAGCAGACCATTCGGGTCGATCCTGGTTCACCACGGCAGCCCTTTCGGTGGTGAGCATCGCCGCGATCGGTTCGTTCTTCGTGACCCGGTACGGGAACGAGCGCATGGACTACTTCACCCCCCAGGAGCGCGCCTCGGTCCAGTACCTCTACAGCGTCGCGCCCCCCGGCTCGCTGCTGCTGGGCGGCACGGTCAAGGCCCCGTGGAAGTACC
>DATBFX010000344.1:0-3703 GCA_036558305.1 Thermomicrobiales bacterium
CCGGGCAGGACTATTGGTTCAGCCACGGGTACCGCATCCAACGGCGCTGCCCCCACCTGCGCGCCGATCTCTCCCGCTTCGGCAGCATCGACAACGGCGTCCTCACCTGCGCCTTGCACGGTTGGCAATTCGACCTCGCCACCGGCCGCTGCCTGATCGCCGACGACCGCCCCCTCTCTACGCAACCCATCGCCGAGACCGGAACCCAGGTCCGTCACGTGGAAACGCCGGCTTAGGGCCGCTTGCAGAGGAGTCGGGCCACGTCGTGCGTAGGGGCGGACCGCCGTGTCCGCCCTGGTTCCACAGAGCGACGCCGCGCTGAGGAGCCGGGCAGGCACGGCGGCCACCTATTCCGCCTCGCGCGCTCGTCGCCCGGGGTTTGAACCCCGGGCGACGAGGGCCGCGACGCCAATGTCTTGGAACAGATGGCTCGGCGGCCTGCCCCTCCGCATCGCGGACGCCGGTCCGCGGGGGGCCAAGTCTGCTGACCGAGGGGACGTAGGCATCGCGCCCGATGCGACCGGGGCCGCCCTCACCGCGAGCCCTTCTTGGCATCTCTCGCGTCTGCCTTCCGGTCGGCTGCCCGCTTCTCCGCTTCCTTCATCGCCTCTCGCAACCGCTGCCGCAAGCCGGGGCGACGCACCTGCCCGTCCCGGACGAGCCTGGTCAACCGATCGACCTTTTCCCGGAGTTGCGCCACCCCCGCCGAAAGCTCGACCAGACTCAGGGTGACCGGCGCGAGTTTCGACGAGACGGTTTCGTCGGCAAGCCGCGCCAGTTTCGCGTCGATCGACGCCAGTTCGCTCGCGATCGCGGCCAACCCGGGCGAGCCGGCGGGCTCGGGCGGTGCGGACGCAGAGAGCCGGAGCAGACAACCGTAGAGATTGAGGTCCAATCCTTCGGCCGGGACCTCGCCGGTCGCGATCAGGACGTTTTTGGGCGCGTGGGTCCGCACGATCGCGTTGAGCCGCTCTTCCAGATAGCTCGCCCACCGCGACGGGTCCTGGATCGTCGTCCAATCGGCGTAGGGCATCACGTACTCGACCGGACAGCCGACCTCGCCGATTGCCCCGAGTGCCGTCGTGTCGACGACGAAGACCGGTTCGAATCCCCGCGTCATCGTCCGCAACGCCGCGACCTGGGCGACCAGGGACGTCAGTCGCTCCTCCGGCAGGTCGAGCAGGAGGACGAGACTGACCGGTTTCGCGGGCCGTTGCTCCGCATGCATGGCACTCGCCCTTATGCGCGATCGGGGATCGCAGGCACGACCGCTTCGATCGCCTTCGCCGCCTCGCGGGCGCCGCGCTCATCCAGCCCCGGCTCGATCACGAGATCGAAGGCGGCCCGCGTCGCGGGCGCTTCGTCGCCGGACCGGTCCTGCCCAACCGCGGAGCGGCACCAGACGAAGCGGACTGCCGCATGGTTGCGCCGGATCGCCGGCAGACCAGGGAAGGGCTCGCTGCCGGCGAAGACGACGACTGCCGGGCGATGCGTCGCGACGATCGACTTGAGGCGCTGCCGGAGGATCGCGTTCGAACGAGTGATGTTGCCATCGGCGTCCCGGCGGGAGTCGAGGTACTCGACCGGCCAACCTGCCTGCCCGACTGCCCTCGCGCCGGCCGGCGTCTGCGCAAAGAAGAGCGCCTGAAATCGCGGCGAGAGGAGCCTGGCCAGCGCCAGCGCTTGCCTCGGATCGTCGGCGTCGTCGCCGTTGCCGGTCACGAAGAGGACGCGCGCCGCGGCGGTCGAGTGGCAGATCCGGTAGCGCTGCCACATGCCCGACGGCGGCCCGATCAAATCCTCCAGGCGCCGGGCGTGAACCTCGTACCCGAACCGCTCCCGGACGCGCGCCCGTGCGCGGGCCGAGATCGCCGCGTATCGGGCGGGATCGCGATAGAGGTCGTCGACGACGTTGGTCACGTCCGCCGGTTCGGCGTAGAGGCAGGCATCCTCGAACAGCTCCCGGAACGGGGTGCCGGCGATCGTGACCGCGCCGCTCGCGACCGCTTCGAGCATGCTGCGCGGAAACGCATCGGCGTGGCCGGGCTGGTCGAAATGGACGTAGAAGTCGATCTGGCCCAGGAACTCGCGGGGCGACGCCGACCCGAACGGCAACACCGACCAGTTCGCCGGTAGCCCGCCGAGGATTTGGCGCGGGATCTCGTCGCCGCCCAGGAGTTTCACGGTATAGGCGTCGCGGTCGGGATAGATCGCCAGCAGATCGTCGCGGTTCGTCGGCCACTTGGCGGGGTCGGCGCGACCGTGGCGACCGATGACCGGTCGGTCCGCCACGAACCGGTCCCGCGGAAACTGCCATTCGTCGACGTCGATCACGTTGGCCCAATCCCGCGCGGCGAGATCGACGTGCGACCGGAACGGCGCGATCGCCCGGCGCGCCTGCGGACTCACCGGCCACCATTGGACCTCCCGCCGGAGCACCTCCGTCAGACTCGCCGCCACCGCGATCGGATCGTAATAGGGGGTGTCCGATGCGGCATCGGCGGGGGCCTGATTGACGACCAACAACGCGCGGTCCGCCTCCACCCGTGCCAGCGTCTGCTGCGGTTCGCGGAAGACCCAGGGTTGGCGCATCAAGAGCAGTCTGGTCTCGATCGGACCCGACGTCACCACCAGTTCCGCCAGACCCTCTTCGACGCAACGCCGGATGCGCGGATTGAAGGGACGGGACCGACACTCCACGTGGAGCAGCCCCGTCACGTAGCCGGCCGCCGCCTGCGCCTTGATCTCTTCGGCGATGCTCGCCCCGGTGCCGCCGGGGAACGAAAAATCGCTGGCGATGAGGACGTCGTAGCGCGGAGTGGCCTCACCATCGGGTTTGCTCATCGGTCCGCTTCGCGCTCGCTCAAACGAACGGGTCATCGGGTTCGGGCATGGGCGCGTAGCCTAACCTCACCCAGAGGGTTGTCAAGTCCTTTGTGCGCATGGCGCTCGATGCCGATCCTCGCACCCTTCACGCGAGTCGGTTCGTCGAGAAACAACGTCTGCGCGGTGGTATTGGGCGCCGAAATTGGGCGCCCCGGACTGTTCGTCGCTGCCTCGTCTCCCATCCCTCTGTTAGGCGCTGGGCCGGATGTTCTGGTTCATCCGGAAGAGGTTGCCGGGGTCGTACCTGGCCTTGAGCGCGGCGAGCCGGTCGTAGTTGGCGCCGTAGCCGGCGCGGACCAGCGCCTCCTTTTCCTCGCCGAAGCCGGCGAAATTCAGGTAGAGCCCGCCGTCGGAGAAGCGGTGCATGGCGGACCAGGCATTGCGCGTCCAGGCGATGCAGCGCTCGGTGTCGGCCGGATCGTCCCAGGTCGTGTCGAGGCTGAGCAGGTAGGGCGCGGTCCGGCGGCCGAAGGCCGTCGCGCCCGCCTCGACGCGGCTCGCCGCGCCGCCGGCGAGGTGCCAGAGGGCCATCAGCGACATCGGCGTCGGCCGGTCGCGGGCGAGTTGGATCGTCGCCGCCATCGTCTCTCCCTCGAAGTCGTTGAGGTAGAGCGACTTCCAGTAGTAAAGCCGGCCCTTGGGGAAAAAGGGATCGAAAGCGGTCTGCAGCATCGCATAGGGCATGGTCGCGCTCAGGTCGAGCAGCGGCGTCGCCAGTTCCCGCAACGGCCGCAGCGCCCGTTCGCCCTCCTCGGCCGGTCCGGCATACGTTGCCACCGGGACCACGACGGCCTTGTCGTGGAGCTCGGCCGGGAAG
>DATBFX010000345.1:0-41936 GCA_036558305.1 Thermomicrobiales bacterium
CCGCGAATCCCGCCGCGAGCAACATGCTGATCAGCGCGGGAGGGCACGTGGCCCTCCCCTACACCCCGAATCCCGTCTCGGCGAGGAGGCGACCCGATGGCGACGTCACAGGCGCTCACCAGAACCCGCGCCCGCACAAAGACCAAGGTCAAGCTCGGCAAACAGGCCAAGCGAGAAGAGCGCATCTTCTACGCGTTTATTTCGCTCTGGTTGATCGGGTTCATCCTCTTCGACGCCGGTCCGATCATCGCCTCGTTCTTCATCAGCCTCACCGATTGGTCGATCCTCGGCGATCCCCACTGGATCGGCTTCGCCAACTACCGGCGTCTTGTCGACGACCAGACCTTCGCCAAGGCGGTCCGCAACACCCTCTACTTCGGGCTCGGCAGCGTCTCCCTCGGGATCGTCGTCTCGTTCCTGCTGGCGATGCTCCTCAACCAGCCGATCCGGGCCGTTGGCTTCTTTCGCCTCATCTTCTACCTGCCGGTCCTGGTCAGCGGTATCTCGGTCGCGATCCTCTGGACGAACATCCTTCATCCCGACTACGGGTTGATCAACGCCTCGCTCGCGAAAGTCGGCATCCAGGGTCCGCTCTGGCTCCAATCGCAGGACTGGGCGATGCCGGGACTGATCCTGATGAGTCTCTGGGGCGGGGTCGGATTGTGGGGCGTCGGCGGTTTGACGGTCATCTTCCTGGCCGGTCTCCAGGGCGTGCCGCAACACCTCTACGAGGCCGCCGTCCTCGACGGCGCCGGGCCGTGGAGCAAGTTCTGGAACGTGACTGTGCCGATGATGTCGCCGGTCATCTTCTACAACATCATCGTCGGCATCATCACCTCGCTCCAGGGCTACGTCCTCTTCCTGATCATGACCGACGGCCGCCCCGCCAACGCGACCCTCGTCGTCGGCCTCTACGTCTACCGCATCGCCTTCCGTTTCCTCGACCTCGGCTACGCCTCGGCCATCGCCTGGGTGATGCTGCTCGGCATCATGCTCCTCACCCTCGTCTACTTCTTCACCGGCCGTTTCTGGGTCTACTACGAGGGCGATACCGCCAGGTAACGGGAGGAGATGCCGATGAGTCTCTTGCTCTCCGAGCGAGCCGCGGTGCCGCCAACCACCGGACGCCGCGCCGTCCTCGGCCTACGCTGGCGGCGCGCGCTCCAGTTGCTCTTCGTCTACGCGCTGCTGATCGTCCTTTCGGTCGCGTTCCTGCTGCCCTTCCTCTGGATGGTCTCGACCTCGCTCAAATTGCAGAACGAAGTCTTCACCTACCCGCCGAGTTTCTTCCCGACCCGTTTCCACTGGCACAACTACGTCGACGGTTGGCGCGTGCTGCCCTTCACCACCTTTCTCAAGAACTCGTTGATCGTGACCTGCGCCAACGTGATCGGCAACCTGATCTCCTGCTCGCTCGTCGCCTACGGTTTCGCCCGGCTGCGCGCCCGTGGCAAGAATTTCCTCTTTATCTTGATGTTGGCGACGATCATGATTCCGCGCGAAGTGACGATCGTGCCGCGTTTCCTCCTGTTCAGTCACCTCGGTCTGGTCAACACCTTCTGGCCGCTGATCCTGCCCGCCTGGTTCGGCTACCCGTTCTTCATCTTCCTGCTGCGGCAGTTCTTCATGACGATCCCCCGCGACCTCGACGACGCGGCCCGGATCGACGGCGCCTCCCACCTCCAGATCCTGTTCCACATCATCTTGCCGCTCTCCAAACCCGCCCTGGCGACCGTGGCGATCTTCGCCTTCATCGGCAACTGGACCAACGTCCTCGATCCGCTGATCTACATCCGCTCGACCAACAAATACACGCTCCCGCTCGGACTCAACCTCTTCCGCGGCCCGGCCTTCACCCAATACAACTGGCTGATGGCCGTTTCGATCATCACGATCATCCCGGTGATGGTCGTCTTCCTCGTCGCCCAGCGCTCCTTCGTTCGGGGTGTCACCCTCACGGGGACGGGCGGACGGTAAGGCACGAGTGTTGAGTTTCGAGCTTCGAGCTTCGAGCGGTGCGCCCGTCGGATGCCTGCGGAGTGCTCGTCGTCTTCGAGAAATCTGTTCTGACTTCAGCTTCGGGCGGTGTCGGCGGCGTCTTCGACGACGAGTTCGTAGTGACGTACCCGATCGTCGTAGTTTCCGAGGAGCGCCGCCGCCTCGGCGGCGACGACGGCCCGTTCACTGTCGTCTCCGGCGAATCCCCGAATCGCGTCGAGCGAGCGCCAGTGGGTGACGACGACGAGTTCGATTGCGTTGCCGGCAGAGCGCTGCCACAATCGCGCGGCGGCGTACCCGTCCAACGAATTGAGGGTTGGCAAAACGTGCGTTCGCAAATGTTCGGCGTAGGCCGGGGCCAACTCGGCCGTGGTTGTTGCCGACCACACCCGGGCGATCACCGTGACTCCTCGTTGCCGATCACGACCGTCCAGGGCCGAACTTCCCAGCGCACGACAAGCCCATTCGTCACGTAAGGATCGTTCTTCGCGAACGCCTCGACGATGGTCTTGTCCGCGCCGCGAAACACGAGCAGCGCCCGATCCGCCGGCTCCGCCAGCGCACCCGCCAGCACCAGTTCGCCGCGCTCGTGCGCTTCCCGCGCCCGCCGAAGATGGTCGCCGCGGAACGCCGTCCGGCGGGCAACAAAGTCGTCCACGACGTCGTAAAACAGCGCAAAGTAGTTCATCGTCGCTCTCCAAAATCGGTCGTCCATCGACGCGGCACGCTCGAGCCGGCTACGGCCCCTCGTACACGCCGAGTTGCCGGCGTAATCCGAGGGCATCCCACCCATCGAACCCCTCGGCAACCAGTCCGTCCTCGATCCGATCGAGACTCATGCCGGCGACGCGGATCGCTCGCCCCGTCGCCGGGATGCCGAGGAACTCGCCCCGATGGGTCCCCGTCATCACCCACCGCGTCAGGACCTTATCCCCTTCCGCCACGAGATCGACGATCTCGAAGTGGAGGTCGGGAAACGCCGTGCGCCATTGCCGCCACTGCGCCCTGAACCCTTCCCGGCCCGAGCCGAAGTCGGGATCGTTGCCCTTGGCGGCAAGCGGGATGTACCGGTCGATCGCCGACTCGTCACCCCGATTCCAGATCTCGTCGAAGAAGCGGCGGGCAAGCTCCTTGTTTCGCCCGGCCACGGTTTCGTCTGACACGCGGGTACCTCCAACAAGCGCGAATGGCCGCGCCACGCAAACCGGTCGTCATCATACCTTCCGCGTGCGGGAGTGATCCATCGGGGGCGGCGCGCCGTACCCTCCCCGAACGCACGTCGCGGTAACCGGGCGGCAAGCGCGCGGCCTGGTCGAGCGACGGTCATGAGGAGGAGGCACTGCGATGGCCCTGTACATGACCCAGGCAGCTTATACCGCCGATGCCTGGGCGGCGATGGTCAAAAACCCGGCGGACCGTCCGGCCGCGGTTCGCGCCATGGCCGGGAGATTCGGGTGCAAGCTGATCGATTTCTACTACTGCTTCGGTGACTACGACGCAATCCTGATCATCGAGGGCCCCGACGAAACCTCCGTTGCCTCGGCGATCCTCGCCGCCGCCGCCGGCGGTCACCTGCGCGCGCTCAAGACCACCCAACTCCTGACCAACGAACAAGGCATGGATGCGATGCGGAAAGCCGGCACCGCCACCCTGCAATTGCCGGGCAGGTAAAGCGCGCCCTGCGGCGGGACGAACCGGCTTAGCGTTCGTCCCGCCCCTTCGCTTCCCACTCCTCGCGGAAGACCGCCATGTAGACGACGTCGTCGTATTGACCGTTGCTCCAGACGTGTTGGCGCAGGCGACCTTCCTCGACGAACCCCGCCGCTCGATAGGCGCGGATCGCCCGTTCGTTGGCGGCGTGCACCCGCAACCAGACCTTGCGAAGATTGCGGTACCGAAAGGCATACTCGACGAGGAGGCGGACGGACTCGCGGCCGTACCCTTGCCCCCAGTACGCCTTATCGCCGATCCCAATGCCGAGTTCGCAGGTCTGAGCGGTGGGATCGACGTCGGACAAGCCGCAACTGCCGATGAATTGGCCGCCGACGTCGATCGCGAACGAGGCGTCGTCTCGGCCTCCCTTCGCGGCCTCCCGGTCGAAGTCGGCTTGCAACCGCTCGAACGACTGTGGCATCGGCGGATCGCCGCCGCCGGCAACTTCAACCTCGATGTCGTTGTTGAATTCCCATTGCCTGACCAGATCGTCGCGCGTCATCGCGCGCAGAAGCACCCGTTCGCCCCGAAGCATCGCCGCTTCCCTCCACGCTTCTCGGCCGTCCACCTCACGGGTATTTTTGCACGGCAAAGAACGCGCCAGCCGCGGGGAGGTGGCACCGAAGTGGACCGACGCCGTAGGATGTCGGCAGGAATCGCGACGGTGCGCCTCCCCGGTGACTTTGCCCGAGCTCGACGTCGAAAGCGATCATGTCATCCCAGATCGTCCTTGCCGCGGTTGGTGAGCCGTTCGACGAGCACCGGCTCGCCGTCTTCCTTGGCGCGATCGGACTCGTCGTCATCGTCTCCGGTCTCGTCTCGGGCCTGGTGGAGCGCGGTCCCCTGTCTCAGGTGCTCGTCTTCGTCGCGCTCGGCGTCGTCGTCGGCCCGTGGGGGTTCGACGTCATCGACCTCAAGATCGATTCCCCTGTGATCCAGACGGTGGGGACGGTCAGTCTGATCCTCGTCTTTTTCACCGACGCGATCAAGGTCAACCTGGGCCAACTGCGCAGCCATTGGCTGTTGCCGGCGCTCGCCCTTGGACCGGGGGCGCTGCTGACGATCCTCTTCATCGGTCTGATGGCAACCGGTCTGTTCGATCTGCCATGGTCGCTCGCCTTCCTCGTCGGCGCCGTACTGGCCTCGACCGACGCCATCCTGCTGCGCGACGTGCTGAACAGCCGGATCGTACCCCGCTCCGTTCGCCACACCTTGAGGATCGAGGCGGGAGCGAACGACGTGATCGTGCTGCCGGTGATGCTGGCGCTGGCGGCGATCGCGACGCACGAATCAAGAACCGCCGCTGACTGGCTCGAGTTTGCGGTCAAACTCTTGCTTTTGGGACCGCTGGTGGGAGTGGCGGTGGCCTTCGTCTCGATCCGGGCAATCGCGGCGTTGAGGCGGCGGCAATTGGTTCGCCGCGACTACGAATCGCTCTACTCGATCGGCGTCGCCTTCGTCGCCTTCGCGGCCGCCCAGTGGGTCGGCGGCAGCGGGTTCCTCGCCGCGTTCGCGGCCGGCTTGTCGATCGCCTTGATCGACGAGGAGCTGTGCGACTGTTTTCTCGAATACGGCGAGACGACGGCCGAGATGGCGATGCTGATCACCTTCGTCTTCCTCGGCGCCGATCTCGTCGACTCGGCGCTCGACGCCTTGAGCGCGACCACACTGCTGTTCGCCGTTCTGGTGCTCGGCGTCGCCCGGCCAGCCGCGTTTCTCATCGTCCTGGCGCGCTCGCAGGCGAGCCGGGCCGGACGGCTGATGATCGCCTGGTTCGGTCCGCGCGGGCTCGCCTCGCTGCTGCTGACGATCCTCGCGGTCACCGCCGGGATACCCGACGGGGACAGGATCTTCGGGATCGTCAGCGTCGTGGTCGTGGTCTCGATCCTGGTCCACGGGATATCGACGACGCCGCTGCTGAGCTGGTACGGCCGGCGCCTGCGCCGGTCCGATCTGCCGGAGGAGGTCGCCGCCGACGCGGGGACGCTGTTGAACGCCGGCGACGTTCGGATGCGGGAGCATGACGTACCGCGCTTGCCGCCGGCGGCGTTGAAGGGGATGTTGCACGCAGGCGATCCGGTCACGGTGATCGACGTCCGGCGAGAAGCGGCCTACGAGAGCAGCGGCAAGCGGATTCCCGGTTCGGTCCGCATCCCGATCGACGAATTGCTCGACCGCCTCAACGAGATCCCGCGCGACCGGCCGGTCGTTCTCTCCTGTGCCTGACCGGACGAGGCGACGAGCGCCCGTGGGGCACTCATCCTTTTCGAGCGGGGGTACCGCGACGTATTCGCCCTGATGGGCGGCTGGAACGCCTGGGTCGAAGCGGGGTATCCGACGGAACCGATAACGGCGGCAGAACCGGTGCTGACGCGGTAGCTCGATGATCACGAGAGAAGGAGTTTCGATGCCGGTCGAATCGGGCAAGTCGTTCGAAACCTTCCCCAATCCCCATCCCGACAACGATTACGTGGTGACGATCGCCGCGCCGGAGTTCACTTGTCTCTGCCCGGTGACCGGGCACCCGGACTTCGCGACGATCACGGTCGAGTATGCGCCGGGCGAGCGGATCGTCGAGTTGCGGTCGTTCAAGTCCTACTTGCAGTCGTTCCGGAACGAGGGCCACACGCACGAGGTCGTCGCGAATCGCATCCTCAACGACCTGGTCGCCGCGACCGCGCCGCGCCGGATGACCGTGACCGCCGACTACACGGTGCGGGGCGGGTTGCACACGGTCGTGAAGGCGAGTTACGTACACCCCTGATAGATCGTCGCCGGTAGCCGGTGGACACGTTCCTCATGGGTCGGATCCGCACCCGGTCGAAAGTCCGTGGACCTCGCACGCACCGCGCAAAATTCACTTCCTCACCCCGGCTCCCTTCTCCCGATGTGCGGGAGAGGGGAGCCGGTCGGACCCGCGGATCGCCTAGAGTGTGCAACAGATGTGGGCCCCGTCGGATTCGCAGCAGACGCCGCTGCAGCAGTCGGTGGGGACCGAGCACGCGTGCCCGAGGGCGGCGCAGTTCCCGCCGCCCGCGGTGCCGCAGACATTTGGCGTTCCGCCACCGCCACAGGTCGCCGGCGGCTCGCAGTCGGAGTCGCTGCAACAGGCCAGGCAGGCCCCACCCGCGCAGCAGTGGCCGAATTGGCCGACGGTCTGGCCGGCCAGTTGGCAGACCCGGCCGTCCTCGAACACCGGGTAGGTACAGGTGTTGCCGGCGCAGGTACCCACGTCGTGGCAGTCGTCGGGTGCCGGGCAGGAGGGACCGGGCGCGCACGTACCTCCGATGCATTGGTCGCCGGCGGTGCAGGCACTGCCGTCGTCGCACGGGAAGCCATCGGCCTTGGCCGGATTCGAGCACAACCCGGTGCTGGTATCGCAGGTACCGACGTCGTGGCACTGATCCGAAGCGGTGCAGACGACGGGGTTGCCACCCACGCACGTCCCACCCTGGCAGGTGTCGGTCTGCGTGCAGGCGTTGCCGTCGTTGCACGGGGAGTTGTCGGGCTTGGGAGTGAAGGCGGTCACGCTCACCGCCGGTTGGCAGGACCGGCACGTGTTGTTCGGGTCGTCGGCATCCGGCGCGTAGAAAACGCCGGCGACGACGCACCCGGCCTGACAGGTCGCGCCGAAGCAGACCAGTCCCGTCCCGCACCCCGTCCCGTCGGCGACTGGCGTGCCCGCGCAGGCGCCACCCGTGCAGACGTCGCCGGTCGTGCAGGGCTTGCCGTCGTCGCAGCCGGTGTTGTCCGGCGCATTGGGATTGGAGCAGAGGCCCGTTTGCGGATCGCAGGTCCCGGCGAGGTGGCACTGGTCCAGCGCCGTGCAGGTGATCGTTATGCCGCCGCCGCAGGTTCCAGCCTCGCAGGTCGTGCCCGTGGTGCAGCGGTTACCGTCGTCGCAGGGTTTGCCGTCTGCCGCGGGATTGGAATTCAGACGACAGACGCCGTCGGTGCAGGTCGGGCTCTTGCATGGTGCCGACGGGCAGCGGTGGCCGCAGGCGCCGCAGTTGGCGGTGTCGGACAGGTACGCGGTGGTCGGGTCGACGCAGAGTCCGCCACAGGTCACCAACTGGGCGGGGCAGACGCAAACGCGGCGTCCGCTGGCGTCCTTACCGCAGAGGCCGGAACAGCAGTTGGCGTTCTCGCGGCAGACGGTACCGGCATCGCCGCAGACGCGCGCGGCGACGGCCCGGCGCCCACCCACTCCGAGGAGACCCGAAGCGAAGAGGGCCAACACACGCCGTCGTGAACCATGGACGGACAGCGATTTCGTCAAGGCATCGAAGCGCGACCCGTCCATTGCTGTGCCTCCATGCATATCGATACAGTACGCGGCCGCACCATAGTCGAGGCAATGTGCAGAGTCAAGACGAGTCCTCGCTTTGTGGACAAATGGGCTATCCAGGCACCAGGACCACCCAGCCGGCACGCCCGCCGACGCGACCTCCATGCCGGGTGAGCGATGCGGCTTCCCCAATCCGCCGGCGCGGCACCTCTGGCGAGGGGGAAAGCTCGGGCAAAGCAAAACGCCGACGAGTTGGGCGCTTGCGCGCGTACCCCGGTCGGCGTCTGCTCCGTCGCCCGCCGCCCGGCCCGAAGACCGTTCCGCGTTTGACGTGCCGTTAAGATACACCCGTACGTACGCTGTGTCAAGGGGGCACAGGGCGCAATTTGGGGTGTTCTCTGCCAGTCAGGGGAAGGCCGGATATCAACGTGAAGTCGGGAATGACCGTCCGCCAATGGGTTCGGAGCGCGCCTCAGTTCTGTCGTGTTGTCTCGATCATTGGCATCGTGTACCGTATCTCTACGAATGCTTGGCTGTCCCGCATTCTTGGCGGGCGATCGGTGACGACGTTCGACGGTGCGGTAGGCGGGAAAGGCAGTCGCGACCATGGGCGACCCGGCCGAGACGCCGCTGATTCTGGTCATCGACGACGACGAGGCGGTGCTTCAGGTCTACCAGGACCTGCTCGAAGACGACGGCTACCGCCTTTCCGTCCACTCTTACCCTCCGGCCGATCCGGAGGAGGTACGTCGCCTCCGACCGAACCTGATCCTCCTCGATCTCCTCTTCGGCGAGGAGGACCTCGGGTGGGACTTCCTGCGCATGATCAAGACCGAGGCGTCCACCGCGCGCGTCCCCGTGGTCGTGGCCACGGCGAATCAGCGGTTCGTCGATCGCTACCGATCGCAGTTCGACGACTGGAACTGTCCGGTCGTTCTCAAACCTTTCGACATCGAAGATCTCTCGGCGTCGCTTCGACAGGCCCTCCTCGATGCCGAAGACTCCGGCGGCGATTCCACGCCCCGGCGCCGCTAACCGGGCGGTGAGCCGTCGGCTCCCAACGTTCAGCGCCGCAGAATCAGCCCGAGTACGAGCGACAGCAGAAGACTGACCAGGAGACACGTCACGATCGGCACATAGATCGTGACCGAACCCCGTCGCCAGACGAGGTCGCCCGGCAACCGCCCGAGGTTGCTCAGGAAAGGCAGACGCGCCGCCACCATCGCCACCACACCCAGGCAGATGAACACGGCGCCTATGGCGATGAGGATTTTTCCGAGCTGATCCATGTGCGAAACGAGAAGTCAGGAGAACGGGTAGTCAGTAGTCAGTTGTGACGATCCGTACGAACGCCTAACCACTGGCTGCTGACTACTGACCACTCCGTCAGCTCTGCATCTTGTCGTCGATGCCGGTCGCGATGCCGAAGACGATCATGAACAGTGCCGCGAGGGCGCCGATGACGACGACCAGGAACAGCAGCATGAGACCGGCCTTGATGATCCCCTCGATCAGGTCCATGGCGTCTTTGCCTTCCGCGCGCAACCGGCCGGGCAACAACCGCGATTATAGCGGTCAAAGGGAATTCACGAACGCCGGGTCTCACTCCTCCGGCGTCGTCTCGGTCGCTTCTCGTGGCGGACGCGCGAGCATCCTCGCCAGCGCGATCGCCAATGCGTCGGCTTCCCGCGGAGCATTACCGGTCGCGCCGCCCGTGACCCAGGCCTGGGCGCCAGGCGCATCCAATCGGTAGACCGTCGCCCGCCACCGCCGCTCCCGCCGGCGTTGCGGATGCTCTTCGGTCGCGTGTCCCCAGCCGCGCGCCTCGGCCAGCGCCCGGAGCTCGGCGACGTCGTCGGAGTTGCTCTCTCGGACGACCCCATGGCTGGCCAACATGCCGTTGGCCCATTTCAGGAGTTCGACCCCCGAGTAGTCCTTGCGCGGAACTCCTTCGCGTTCGGGGTTGGGCGGTCGTCCTCGCCGCCTCTTCGGAGGCGTCGCGTCGAGAGGTTGGGGATCGCCGGATTCGCCGTCGGGCATCGCCACCGCTCCTCGCTCGTCGGCGCGATGCTACGAGACGCGCGCTCGGATCGCAAGGGCGACAGTTGCCCCTCGCCTCGAGTGCAGCCACAGCGTCAACGTTGCCACCGGCGGCACCGATCTGATCGCCTGAGGTCTCGCAACGACCCGAACGAGCCACCCACGTCGTCTCCGTCTGATTCGCCCCCTCCGTACCCGGTACGGAGATGGGCTCTGCCATTGCAGACCGTGCGTTTCCGTACCCGCCACCGATGTGCCGGGCCACTGCGGGGCGCAAGATGACCACACGATCCGGAACGGCCCGGACGGCCCTGGAAGACCCGGGGACGCGCAGACCCCCAGGAAGGAGCCCTCCATGGTCTCCCCAGCGCTTACGACTTCATCGCTGCTCAGCGCCGCCGCGACCTCCTCGCCGAGGCCGCCCGCAATCACCTCCTTGCCCAGGCCCGCGCAACGTCCGCCGACCGCGACGCCCGTCGCGTGACCGCTCTCGCCGTCGCCTGCGCCGCCGCGTGCGCCCTCGCGGTCGGCCACCTCGGCACCCCATTGTCGGAAATCATCCAGATCGACGCGTTCAGGTAGCCCGTTCTCGAGCCGCCCCACCAGGAGGTGCCCCATGCTTTCGATCTATCGTGCGCCCGGGACCTACCAACTGGAGCGCCTCGCCGCCATCGAGGCAGCCCGGGCGCGCCGCGCCGCCCATCCCGAAAACCCAACCGCCTCAGCCCCTGAACGCGGTCCCCAGGCGGCCGCGGCGCCCCCGGTCGCCCTCGCCGACGCGCTCCCCGGTACGGACTCGGTGGCCGCCGTCCGCCGCCCGCGCACCGGTCTGGTCCTGGCCGCCCTCGCCGCCGTGCTCGTTCTCGCTCTGGCACTCGCCATCGCCGCCCCGGCCGGCGCCACCGGGGGCGCCGGGCACGCCGCCCCCGTCGTCCGCGTCGACCCGGTCCCCGCCCCGACCTCTCTGCCCTTCGTCGCGCGGTGTCGCTAGTGATGGACGCGACCTGAGTCGACCACCGAGGAGACCCGCCATGGCCATTGCCACGTCCCCGAACGGCGTTCCCGCCGAATCATCCTCTCTCCAGCGGCTCATCCCGGATCGGGCGGGTGAGCCATTCGGGCACGACGGACTCACCGAGGATGCGCGCAACGAGAGGGCGCGGTTCCGCGACGCGCTCCGGGAGGCCGAGCACCTCATCCTCCTCGCCCTCGCCGAACTCCGCGCGGCGATGGGAACGAGCGAGGAAGCCTCACCCCTCCTCCACGTCGTTGGTGGCAACCGCGTCCCATTGGCGGCCCCCACATCCGCCCGGTCCCCGGTCTCGAGCGCCCGCGCCATCGAGAACGAGTCGCGTGCGGTCGCTCCGCCGAACCTGACGCAACGCGAGCTGGCGGTGTTGCGCCTGTTGGCGCGGCATCAGACCGACAAAGAGATCGCGTTAGCACTCTCTATTAGTCCGCGGACGGCCGGCGCTCACGTCGGCAACATTCTGCGCAAGCTCGGCGTCAAGTCGCGGCGCGGTGCCATCAGCTACGCGAACGAGCACGGTCTCGACTGAGTCTCCGCTCGCCCTTCACCTCGACGACCCCAACGTCACCCGCATTCCTTAAGCAGGAATCGAGTAGGTCCTACCAATGCGCTTCTTGGCCGGCAGATACATCCTGGCGGTGCAACTCCCGCCGCTGGGAACCCATCGAGACCGCGTTCGCGGTCGTTCGCCAGATCGGCACGAACGTGCCCGCGCGGTTGGTTCCCGATGTCCTGCGCCTCTAGGCAACGAAAGGAGCCGCGATCGACAGACGACCTTCCCTACGGCCGCGGAGACGACCGTCTCCCCAACCAGACCGACCGTCCATCCGTGAAAGGACCCACCACGATGCTGCGGAAGAGAACGCTGCACGCGGCCCTGCTGCTGGCGCTGGTCGCCGGAACCGCCGCCGTCGGGCTGGCCCGTTCGGCCCACGTCGCCGGTCAGGCTACCCCGGACGCCCAGGCCAAGATCGCCGACGCGATGAGCGCCGCCCCGGCCTCCGTCGCCGAGCATGCCACGATCCTGGACAACGCGCTCGATGCGGACGGCAAGTTCGTCGTGCTGCGCCAGGGCAGCAACGGCTGGTCCTGCCTGCCCGATGCCTACGGGACGCCGGGCCCCGACCCCTGGTGCTTCGACCAGACGTGGCTGGACTGGACGTACGCGTTCATGGCCAAGCAGGACCCGCACGTGACGGTGCCGGGGTTGGCCTACATGCTCCAGGGCGGCAGCGACGCCAGCAACACCGACCCGTTTGCCACCGCGCCGGAAGCGGGCAACGAGTGGATGGCCTCGCCCCCGCACGTCATGCTCGTCCTGCCGGGGAAGATCGACCCGACCGCCTTCACCACCGACCACGCCAACGGCGGGCCGTGGGTCATGTGGGCCGGCACCCCCTACGAGCACATCATGATGCCGGTGGCCGAGCACGCCGCGTCGCACACCTCGTAACCGCCTCCGAGACACCGGTGGGGAATGCCGGCGCCCCTCGTTCTGGGCGCCGGCTTCGCGTCGTCCGAGGTGCGCTCAATGGCAGCGGAGCCTCTCTTGCCCGCACTCGTCCTCGACGGTCGCAGACTGGTGCACGGTAGACTCCCCCTACCAGAAAACGCCCGACGCCTGCACGACCGAACGCCGCGCCCCACCGCGATCGGGATCGAGTCAACAAATCCGTACTCGGTACGGATGCGCCGTCCCTCCGACACCCGACATGATCGGGCAGCGACCCACGACGAACCGGCACCGCCCGAAGCGGGCGGCGAGTCATCGCGCGGTGGAGACACCGAGGAGGTCCCCGATGGTCGTTGCCACAGCTCCCGACATCTCGACCCTGGAAGAATCCGCCGTTGCCGCCTTCGCGAGCGCCCTGCGCGGCGGGCTGGTCCGCCCCGGCGACGCCGAGTACGACCACGCGCGCACGGTCTACAACGCGATGATCGACAAGCGTCCCGCACTGATCGCCCATTGCGTCGACGCCGCCGACGTGATCGCGGCGGTGACCTTCGGCCGGGAGCACGGCCTGCTCGTCGCCGTCCGCGGCGGCGGCCACCACGGCGCCGGGCTCGGTCTCTGCGACGGCGGACTCGTGGTCGACCTGTCGCCCATGAAAGGCGTGCGGGTCGACCCGGTGGCGCGCACCGTTCGTGTCGGCGGCGGCTGCACCTGGGCCGACGTCGACCACGCAACCCACGCCTTCGGCCTCGCCACTCCCAGCGGCATCGTCTCCACCACCGGCGTCGGCGGCCTGACCCTCGGCGGCGGGCTGGGGCACCTGACGCGCCGGTACGGCCTGACCATCGATAACCTGCTCGAGGCCGACGTCGTCCTGGCCGACGGCCGCTTCGTCACCGCGAGTGAGGACGACCACCCCGACCTCTTCTGGGCTCTGCGCGGCGGTGGCGGCAACTTCGGCGCCGTCACCACCTTCCTCTTCAACCTGCATCCGGTCCACACCGTCTACGCCGGGCCGATGTTCTGGGACGTGGCGCGGGGCGGGGAGGTGCTGCGCTGGTACCGCGACTTCCTGCCGGCCGCACCGGATGAGCTGACCGGCTTCTTTTGCTTCCACATCGTCCCCCCTGCGCCACCCTTCCCGGAGGACCTGCACGGCAAACCGATCTGCGGTGTTGTCTGGTGCTACACCGGGCCGCTGGAGCGGGCGGAGTCGACCTTCGCCCCGATCCGGGCTCGCTTCGGCCCACCTGCCCTCGACTGGGTCGGTCCCATCGCCCACCCCGCCCTGCAGGGTCTGTTCGACGGCCTCTACCCGCCCGGGCTGCAGTGGTACTGGAAGGCCGACTTCTTCGCCGAACTCACGGACGACGCGATCGCCCGCCACGCCGAGTTCGGGGCGACCCTGCCGACCGTGCAGTCGGGCATGCACCTCTACCCGATCGACGGGGCGGCGGGTCGGGTCCCCGCCGACGCCACCGCCTGGAACTGGCGGGGCGCGAAGTGGGGGCAGGTGATGGCCGGCATCGGCCCCGACCCGGCCGAGAGGGACCGCCTCATCGCGTGGGCGCGGGCGTACTGGGAGGCGCTCCACCCGTACTCGGCGGGCGGCGCCTACGTCAACATGATGATGGAGGAAGGGGCCGACCGGGTGCGGGCCGCCTACGGCACCAACTACGACCGCCTGGCCCGGATCAAGGCCAAGTACGACCCGACCAACCTCTTCCGCGTCAACCAGAACGTGAAACCCGCCGGGTAGCGCCGGTGACAGGGGTTCCGCGACGCGGCATAATAGGGCCACGACACCAAACCCTCGGTCCCGCCGGTCCGGCCGCCGGCGGGCGCGGATGGGAGGTCCGCCGTGGCCCCGGACGGGACCGCCGGCTCTACCGCCATTCCCGCGCCGCCCCCGCCGCCCGTCCTCGTCGGGCGGGCGCGGGAGCAGGCGGTGCTGCGCGCCGAACTCACCGCCGCTCTTTCCGGGCACGGCCGGCTGGTCCTCCTCGGCGGTGAGGCCGGGATCGGCAAGACGTCGCTGGCGCGCGACCTCGCCAGTGAGGCGACCGCGCACGGCGCTTACGTGCTGCCCGGTCACTGCTACGACCTCTCGAACGCGCCGGCCTACGGTCCCTGGCGCGACCTCTTCGCCGGCTACTCCCCCGGTGCTCCGCTCCCAGCACCTCCGGCCGCCTTCGCGGGCGGCAGATTGGAGCGCGTGACCGACCGAGCCGCCCTCTTCGCCGAAGTGCGGCGGTTCCTGTCCAACCTGGCCGCGGCGCGGCCGACCGCGCTCGTCCTCGAAGACCTCCACTGGGCCGATCCGGCCAGCGTCGAACTCCTCGGTTCGCTCGCCCCGCACGTTCGCCAATGGCCCCTGCTCGTGCTCGCCACCTACCGCGCTGACGAGTTGACCAGGGGTCACCCGTTCGCTCTCCAGTTGCCGGCGCTGGCTCACGTCGCCGACGGGGTCCGTCTGGATCTGCGGCGGCTCGACGCCGGCGGACTCCGGGCGCTCGTCACGTCCCGCTACGCCCTCACGGACGTAGACGCCGAGCGCCTCGTCGCCTACCTTGACCGGCACGCCGAGGGCAATCCGTTTTTCGCCACCGAGGTTCTGCGCGCCCTCGAAGAGGAGGGCCTGCTCCGCTCGTGCGACGGCGGCTGGTCACTCGGCGAACTCGACCGGCTCGTCGTCCCCCCACTCCTGGGTCAGGTGATCGACGGCCGGATCGCCCGCCTCGGCGAGGAGACGCGGCAACCGCTGGCGATCGCCGCGGTCATCGGCCACGAGGTGCCCCTCGACCTCTGGGCGGCCGTCGCCAATCTCGACGATGAGACGTTGCTGGCGATCGTCGAACGCGCGGTCGAGGCACACCTCATGGATGCCGTCCGGGACGGTACCCGTGTCCGCTTCGTCCACGCACTCACCCGTGAAGCGCTCTATGAAGGGGTCCTGCCACCGCGCCGGCGCATCTGGCACAGACAGGTCGCCGAGCACCTCGCGGCGGCTGCCCACCCCGATCCCGACGCGGTGGCGCTGCATTTCCAACAGGCGGGCGATCCGCGCGCCGCCACCTGGTTGGCGCGCGCCGCGGAGCGGGCGCAGCGCGCCTACGCCTGGCATACGGCGGCCGAGCGCTTCCGTGCTGCAGCCGCACACCTCGACGGGGTCTCCGGCCAGGAGCGGAAGCACCGAGAACTCCTGTTCCGCATGGCGTACCTGGTGCGCTTCTCCGACCCGGTCAGCGGGATCGCCGCCCTCGACGAGGTCGAGCGCCTCGCCGCACGGGCCGGGGACACCGTCCAGGCGGCCGAGGTTCGCTATTTCCGAGGGATCCACCTCTGCTACGCGGACCGATACCGGTTGGGTCTCGCCGAGCAGGCAAGTGGGATCGAGACACTGGAGACGATAGGGCCCGACACGGCGCAGACGCCCGAGGGGTTCCGGCGGTGGTATGCCAACGTGATCACCACGACGGTGGAGAGCGACCAAACGGGAGAGCAACTCATCGCGGATCGTCTCCATGCCGCTGGCTACGATTCCCGGCGCTGCGTCTACCCGTGGTTTTGCGCCTCGGGCGGGCAACTTGCAACGGCAGTCGCGGTGGGAGAGCGGTTCGTCGGCGCGTTCACCGGCGTCTCGGGCGCGGGTGGAGGCATCCGCGTCACCGCCGCATTTGCTCACCATGGACTCGGCATCGCCCACGCGGCGTTGGGCCGACCCGATCGGGCACACGAAGAGTGGACGCGGGCGCGTGCCCTGTTCGGCGAAGTCGACCATTTCTGTTTGCTCGCCTTCACCTTCCTCTGCGAGCTGCGGGATGTTGCCCTGACCTACCGCGCCGCCGACCTCGCCGACCGCCGCCGGTTGGCGGCCGACGCCGAGGCGGCGCTCGGTCGAGCCGGGGGCGCGCTCCAGCCCGGCCTCTCGCCCCGATTGGCGTGGCTGAACTGCCTGGTCGCCGACGGGCGGTGGGACGAGGCGGACCAGGTCCTGCGCGACCTGCCGATACCCGCCAATTGCTACCTTCGCCGCGAGGTCACCGCCGCCGTCGCCACCCTCGCCCGCCATCGGGGCGACCCCGACGCGGCCTGGAACCACATCCAACCGCTTTTCCCCGACGGACCGGCGACAGAACCCAGCGACATCATCCACCAGGAAGGTCTCTTCCTCCAGCGCCTAGCGGCGGATCTCTGCCTCGATCGCGGCGACCCCGAAGGTGCCTGCCCGTGGCTGGAAGCCCACGACCGCTGGCTCTCCTGGGCCGGGGCCGTGCTGGGGCGGGCGGAGGGCGAGGCGGCGTGGGCGCGTTGGCACCTCGCGGCTGGCGATCCGGCGCGGGCGCGGGCGCGAGCCACCGCCGCCCTCGAACTCGCCGCCGAGCCCGATCAACCGCTGGTGCGCCTGGCCGCGCACCGCCTCCTCGGAGAGATCGCCACCGCCGGACGGGACCACAAGGAGGCGGAGGCGCACTTGACCTCGGCGCTCGACCTCGCCACGGCCTGTGCGGTCCCGTTCGAGCGGGCGCAGACCCTGCTCGCGCTCGCCGCTCTGCGCACCGCGATCGGGACGAGCGGCGCCGCCGCCGCTCTCATCGAGGAGGCACGGGCGATCTGCGTGCCACTGCGGTCGGCGCCTACGCTGGCGCGGGCCGACGCTCTTGCCGCCCTCCTCCCGACGAGGTCAGCAGCCGCGAGCTACCCGGCGGGACTGACGCAGCGCGAGGTCGAGGTGCTGCGACTGCTCGCGTCCCATCACATGGACAAGGAGATCGCCGCGGCGCTCTTCGTCTCGCCCCGCACCGTCGAGACCCACGTCGCCAACATCTGCGGCAAGCTCGGCGTCGCCAACCGCCGCGAGGCCGCCGCTGCTGCCACCCGCCTCGGCCTCGTCTGACCTCATTTTCTCGCCGCGAGCCAGCCGAGCTCGGCCGTGCGATTAACAAAGCTCATATGGTCTGATATTGTCTCCGATCAAGCGGATCGCCCTGGCATGGTGGCGGGCCTGGGCAGTCAGTGAATCTGCCCAGCCCTGGCCACCTGCCCAAACGTCCCCTCGGCAAGGCCCCCCGCCCCGGCCGCGCACGCCGGTCACCACGTGTCCCTCCCGGTCGCACCGCAGCGAGCCATCACCCTCGCCGATCACCGCCCCACCGACCGGCAACAAACAAAAGCCCCTCTCCCGCGAACCGGGAGAGGGGTTGGGGTGAGGGTTCGCCCGACGCCTACGCCACCATCGGCGCCTGGCTCATGTTCGCGTGGAAAACGAGTTTGCCACCCGCCGCATCGACTGTCACCGTCTCGCCGTCCCGCAATTCGCCGCCGAGCAGCATCATCGAGAGTGGGTCGAGGATCTCCTTCTGGATCAACCGTTTCAGCGGCCGGGCACCGAAGACCGGGTCGTACCCGCGGTTGGCCAGCCACTCCTTGGCCCCAGGCGTCACCAGCACCGAGATCTGGCGATCCTCCAGCCGCTTCGATAACCGCGCCAACTGGATATCGACGATTTCGCCGATCTGGTCCCGCGTCAGGGCCTTGAAGATGACGACCTCGTCGATCCGGTTCAGGAACTCCGGCCGGAAGTTGCCGCGCAAGGCCTCCATCACCTTGGCGCGCATCTCCTCCTCGCTGTTTGCCAACGCGGCGATGTAGGTCGAGCCGAGGTTGCTGGTCATGATGATGACCGTGTTTTTGAAGTCGACGATCCGGCCCTGCCCGTCCGTCAACCGCCCGTCGTCGAGGATCTGGAGCAAGACGTTGAAGACGTCCGGGTGGGCCTTTTCGATCTCGTCGAACAGCACCACGCTGTACGGCCGCCGCCGCACCGCCTCGGTCAGTTGACCGCCCTCGTCGTAGCCGACGTACCCCGGCGGCGCTCCGATCAACCGGCTGACACTGTGCTTCTCCATGTACTCCGACATGTCGATCCGGATCATCGCCTGGTCGCTGTCGAACAGGAATTCGGCCAGCGCCCGCGCCAGCTCGGTTTTGCCGACCCCGGTCGGCCCGAGGAAGATGAAACTTCCCAGCGGCCGGTTCGGATCGGAGAGCCCTGCCCGCGCCCGCCGGATCGCGTTCGCCACTGCCGAGATCGCCTCGTCCTGCCCGACGACCCGCAGGTGGATGCGGTCCTCCATCTTCAGCAGCTTTTCGATCTCGCCTTCCATCAGGCGGCTGACCGGCACCCCGGTCCACCGGCTGACGACTTCGGCGATGTCCTCGGCGTCGACCTCTTCCTTGAGGAGTTTGCCGCTCGCCTGGAGTTGCCCCAGCTTCTTCTCCTCCTCCTTGATCCGCTTCTCCAACTCGACCAGCTTGCCGTACTGAAGCTCGGCCGCCCGGTTGAGGTCGTACTGCCGCTGCGCCTGCTCGATCTCGTTCCGCGTCTGATCGACCCGATCCCGGAGGTCGGAGACCGCCTGGATCGCCTGCCGCTCCTGGTCCCAGCGCGAGCGCAGGGCGTCCCGCTGCTCCTTGAGATCGGCCAGGTCCTTTTCCAGCGCCTGCAACCTCGCCTTCGAAGCGTCGTCCTTTTCCTTCTTCAGCGCCTCGCGCTCGATCTCGAGTTGCATGATCCGTCGCTCGGCCTCGTCGAGCTCGACCGGCATCGAGGTGATCTCCATCCGCAGTTTCGAGGCCGCCTCGTCGACCAGGTCGATCGCCTTGTCCGGCAGGAACCGGTCGGAGATGTAGCGGTGCGACAACACCGCCGCCGCCACCAGCGCCGAATCGAGGATCTTGACGTGGTGGTGCACCTCGTACCGCTCGCGCAGACCGCGCAGGATCGAGATCGTGTCCTCGACCGACGGCTCGCCGACGTAGACCGGCTGGAACCGCCGCTCCAACGCCGCGTCCTTCTCGATGTGCTTGCGGTACTCGTCGAGCGTCGTCGCGCCGATCGCGTGCAACTCGCCCCGCGCCAGCATCGGCTTGAGCAGGTTGGCGGCGTCCATCGAACCCTCGGCCCGACCGGCGCCGACGACCGTGTGCAACTCGTCGATGAAGAGGATGATCTGGCCGTCGGAGTCCTCGACTTCCTTGAGGACCGCCTTCAGCCGCTCCTCGAACTCGCCCCGAAATTTGGCGCCGGCGACCAGCGCGCCCATGTCGAGCGCGATGATCCGCTTGTCTTTCAATCCCTCGGGCACGTCGCCGCGGACGATCCGCTGCGCCAGCCCTTCGGCGATCGCCGTCTTGCCGACCCCCGGCTCGCCGATCAGGACCGGGTTGTTCTTGGTCCGGCGCGAAAGCACCTGGATCACCCGCCGAATCTCATCGTCGCGGCCGATCACTGGATCGAGTTTGCCCTTCTCGGCCAGCTCGGTCAGGTCGCGCCCGTACCGCTCCAGCGCCTGGTACTTCCCTTCCGGATTCGGATCGGTCACCCGCTGGCTGCCGCGGATCTCCTTCAGTGCGGCCTTCGCCTTGTCCGTCGTCAACCCGAGGCGCTGCAGCACTCGCGCCGCCGGCGAACCAGACACGCTCATCACGCCGAGCAGCAAGTGTTCCGCGCTGATGTACTCATCCCCGAATTGCCGCGCTTCCTTTTCGGCCTGGTCCAGCACCTTGCGGGTGCCGCTCGACACCGCCGGCTCCGCACTGTATTGCAGCTTCGGCAGCCGATCGAGTTCCGCCGTCACCTCCCGCAACGCCGCGTTCGGATCGACCCCCGCCTTGTGCAGCACCTGGGGTGCGACGCCGTCGCTTTGGACCAGGAGACCGTAGAGAATGGCCTCCGGTTCGAGTTGTGAGAGACGGCGCTCCTGGGTCTCGCGCTGCGCGGTCAGGATCGCCTCTTGCGCCTTTTCGGTAAATCGTTGGTTGGTTGACATCTGGTCATCCTTGCCGTGCCGACGCCGGCACGCGCCGCATCAAACCGCGCCCGGATCGCCGGTACGCCGGATACAAACCGACTGATCGCTATTGAAGGATCGGCCGCCCGTCGCGGCGGTCGTCGCGCTGGGGCTCTTCGACGAAGCCGAGCATCCGCAAGACGCCGTCGAGTTCGTCGCGCAGCAGCGCGTACGAATCGCCGGCGCGCCGTTGCGAGCCGGTGCGCGCCGCGTCCTGGTAGAGGGCATCCGTCTGCTCGCGGAGCGATCGCAGCTTGCGCGTCAATTCCAGCACGAGTTGGACGCCCGCGAGGTTCAGACCGCGCTGCTCGACCAGGTACTTCACCTGGCGCAGCCGTTCGATGTCGCGGTCCGAATAGAGCCGCAGGTTTCCCGACGTCCGGGACGGCTCGATCAGACCTTCCTTTTCGTACTTCCGCAACGTTTGCGGGTGCATCTCGACGAGACGCGCCGCTACACTGATCACGAAGAGAGGTTCGTTGAAGCGTGCCGCCATTCTCCCACCTCGCTACTTTCGTCAAAGCGAGTATAAAGGTTGATACGCAACGTGTCAACTCTGAGTGGCAAGTGGCATGTGCCAAGTGGCAAGTCGGCGCTACTTGCCACTTGACCCTTGCCACTTGGCACTTCGTAGAGAGGAGCACCAATGCGGATCTACGCCCACCGGGGTGCGTCGGCAAGCGAACCCGAGAACACCTTGCGCGCCTTCCGCCGCGCCCTGGAGATCGGCGCCGACGGCATCGAACTCGACGTGCACGCCACGGTCGATCGCGTCCCCATCGTCATCCACGACCGCGCCGTCGCCCGCACGACCAACGGCCGGGGAAACGTCGACGAACTCCCCCTCGATGCGATCATCGACCTCAGCGCGGGCCGAGGGGAGCAGGTGCCGACGCTCCACGACGTCCTCTCCCTCGTCGGCAATCGCGCCCACCTCGACGTCGAGATCAAGCAAGGGGGGATCGAACGCGAGGTCCTGGCGACCCTCGCCCGTTGCCCCGACGCGCGCTGGGCGATCTCCTCTTTCGATTGGGGTATCCTCCGTGCCGTCCGCTCCCTCGCCCCCGATGCCGACCTCTGGCTGTTGAGCAGCTTCGTCTCCGACGCCCTGTTTACGAGCGCCACGGAGCTGAACGCATCGGCGGTTGCGCTCTTTGCGCCGGCTTACACCAAGGAGACAGCGGCGCGCCTTTCGGATTCCGGCCTCGCTGTCGTCGTCTGGACCGTGAACGACCGCGAAGGAGCGATCCGCGTGCGCGATCTCGGCGCCGTCGCGCTTTGCACCGATACGCCCGAAACGATCATGCAGGGCCTGGTGCCGTAAGGTCGGCCAGAAGGTGGCTTGATGGCGACCTGCCCACCCCAACCAGACTCACCTGAGTCGTTGCCGGAATCGGGACCGGGACCGCGCGGAGCAGCGTCCGCACCGGAACTGGCCCAATCGTAGCTGGTGTTGCATGATGAGAAGGCGGGTACGGGACGCTCCTTCATCCGGAATGCCGGCAAACCCCTCGGACGATGCGGCGCCTCATCCCCCGCGGTTCAGGTCCACGGGCACGGCCCCGAATGGCGACGGCGCTTACGCTGAACGGAGGAGGAGTACCATGCCGAGTACCCACCGCGTCGATCCGGCGAAAACCCATTGCCGCTGGGACAACAGCCTACCGCCGGCCGTCACGATCGACTCCGGCGATACGGTCGTGTTCGAGACACCCGAGATCACGAACGGGCAGGTGACGCGCACCGCGACGGCCGAGGTCCTGGCCACACTCGACTTCGACCCGATCCACCAGATCAGCGGCCCGGTCGCCGTACGGGGCGCCGAACCGGGCGATACCCTCGTCATCGACGTCGTCGAGGTGCGGCCGAAGGAGTGGGGTTGGACCGCCGTCATCCCCGGTTTCGGCCTATTGGCGGAAGACGCGGAATTCGCCACGCCCTACCTGAAGATCTGGGATCTCAGCGCCGGCGACCGCGCCGAGTTCAAACCGGGGATCGTGGTGCCGTTCGAGCCGTTTTGCGGCGTGATGGGCGTCGCCCTGGCCGAGCCGGGCGCCCTTTCGACGATCCCGCCCCGCCGCGGCGGCGGCAATCTCGACATTCGCCAACTCACCGCGGGCACCTCGGTTCAGTTGCCGATCCTGGTCCCCGGTGCCCTCTTCTCTTGCGGCGATGTCCACGCGGCTCAGGGCGACGGCGAGGTCTGCGGCACGGGGATCGAGATCGAATCGACGGTGACGCTCCGCTTCGACCTGATCAAGGGTCAGGAGTTGCCGGAACTGACCTTCCGTCGCCCCGGTGCGATGACGGCCAGTTGGAACACCTCCGGTTGGCAGGGCGTGACCGCGCACGGTCCCGACCTCTGGGCGGCGACCCAGCAGGCGATCCGCTACATGATCGCCTACCTCGGCCGCGAGCACGGGTTGACGCCGCACGAGGCCTACGCCCTCTGCTCGGTCGCGGTCGACCTGAAGATCAGCGAGGTCGTCGACGCCCCGAACTGGATCGTGACGGCGGCGCTACCGCTGGGCATCTTCACCGGTTGATGCGTCGCAGACGATGCCCCCCGGTTTCGCACACCGGAACCGCGTTTCCAGGGCAACGTACGGGCGGGCCGGCTGCCCTCCAGACGGCACCCGGCCCGCGCCGACAAAACCTTTGGCGGGAATTCTCTCGAACCCGTGCTAAATTCCGGCCGCCCGCGTGAGCGCCCGCCTCGTCAGCACCCGCACCAGATGGGCGCGGTACTCTGGCGAAGCGTAGACGTCACCGTTCAACTCGCCAAGCCCGTCCGCCGCGACCGCAGCCGCCCGCGCGATGGCGTCTGCGCTCACCGCCTGGCCGGTGATCGCCTGCTCGGTGGCGCGCGCCCGCGTCGCCTTTTCGGGGGCACCGGTAACGGCGACCCGCGCCGACCTGATGGTCCCACCGTCGAGTTCGAGCACGGCCGCAATTCCGACGACCGCGTAGCCCGACGCCGGGTGGGCGTGCTTCTCGTACGCCTGACCTCGCTTCCGACCGGCCGCGCTGGGCAGCCTGATCTCGGTAATGATCTCGTCGGCATTCAACGAGGTCGTGAGCAGACCGACGAAGAGGTCGTCGATTCCGATCGAACTCTCACCATTGCTGCCAACCGCCTTCACCTCGGCGTCCAGCGCCAGCATGACGGCCGTGAAGTCTGCCGCCGGATCGGAGTGCGCCAGAGACCCGCCGAGCGTCCCTCGCGCCCGCACCTGGGGATCACCGACAACGTTCGCCGTCTCGGCGATGATCGGAAACGCTTGCTTGAGCTCCTGCGAATCGAGCAGATCCTGGTACGTCGTCAACGCACCGATCGCCACACTGCCGTCGCCGTTGACGGTAATCCCGCGCAATCCGCCGATTCGCCCGATGTCGACGACCGCCGACGGATTCGCCAGCCGCAACTTCATCGCCGGCAGCAGCGAATGTCCCCCGGCGAGCACCTTCGCATCCGGATCGGCCGCCAGCAACTGGATCGCCTCTTGCACGCTACTTGGACGGTGATACGCGAATTGGCTCGGGAACACGGTTGCTCCTTTCTGAGCCGGTAGCCGGTAGCCGGTAGGAGAACGACGGTCGTTGCCGCCAACCGATCCTACCGGCTACCGGCTACCGGCTTCGTTGATCGCCCGCCACACCCGTTCCGGGGTCAGCGGCATGTCGATGTGCTTGATCCCGAGTTGGGCAAGCGCGTCGATCACGGCATTGGCGACCGCCGGCGTCGAGGCGATCGTGCCGGCCTCGCCAGCCCCCTTGGCACCGATCGGGTTAACCGTCGTCGGCGTGACCGTCTTGTCGAGTTCGTAGGTCGGGACCATGTGCGCCTTCGGAATGGCGTAGTCGCTCATCGTCCCGGTCTCGAGCTGCCCGTCGTCGTTGTAATGGGCGCCTTCGTAGAGCGCCTGCGAGAGCCCCTGGGCGATCCCTCCGTGCACCTGACCGTCCACGATCAGGGGATTGACGACGTTGCCGACGTCGTCGACCGCCACGTAGCGCAGAAGTGCGATCTCGCCGGTCTCCTTGTCGACTTCGACGACGCAGACATGGGTGCCGAACGGGAAGGTGCAGTTGGGCGGGTCGTAGTAGGTCGTCTCGTCGAGGAACGGTTCCATCCCTTCCGGCAGGTCGTAGCCGACGTGGGCGGCGAGCGCGATCTCCTGGATCGTCTTCGCTGCGTCGGGCGAGCCCTGGACGAACGCCTTGCCGTTCTCCCAGACGATGTCCTCTTCCGCTGCCTCCAGCATGTGCGCCGCCAGTTTGATCGCCTTGTTGCGCACCTTGGCGGTGCTCTTGTAGACGGCGGTGCCGCCGACGGCCAGCGATCGGCTCCCGTAGCTGCCGAACCCGAACGGCGTGCCCTGGGTGTCCGAGTGCTCGACCTGGACATCGTCGTACGGCACGCCGAGTTCGTCGGCGACGAGTTGGGCGAACGTCGTCTCGTGCCCCTGCCCGTGCGGCAGCGACCCGGTCGTGACCACGACCTTTCCGGTCAGGTGGACCTTGACGTTGGCGCTCTCCCAGAGACCGGCGCCCCAGCCCTCGCCGGGGAGACCGATCCACTTCGACGGCGCCACACCACAGACCTCGACGTACGAGGAGAGCCCGATCCCGAGGAGCTTGCCGTCGCCGCGTTGCCGCCGCGCCGCCTGCTCCCGGCGGAGATCGGCGTAACCGACGTTCTGCAATGCCTTATCGAGGGCCGGTTCGTAGTTGCCGCTGTCGTATGGCAGCATGCCGACACCGGTGTCGTAGGGGAAGTCGCCCGGCTGGATGAAATTCCGCCGCCGCACCTCGGCCGGATCGAGCCCGGTCGCGCCGGCGACGAGATCGCAGACCCGCTCGATCACGTACGTCGCCTCCGGTCGCCCGGCGCCGCGGTAGGCATCGACCATCGCCGTGTTTGAGTAGGCGGCGGTGACGTGGACGTGGATGTCCGGGATCTTGTAGGCGCCGGCGACCATCCGGCCGTAGAGCGTGGTCGGGATCCCCGCCGCGATCGTCGAGAAGTAGGCGCCGAGGTTGGCGACGGTGTCGACCTTGAGCGCCGTGATCCTGCCGTCCTTCGTCGCGCCGACCTCGACGTCGGTGCTGTGGTCGCGACCGTGCGTCGTCGTCAGGTAGTTTTCCGACCGGTCCTCGAAGAACTTGACGGGCCGTCCGACCTTTTTCGACAGCGCCATCGTCAGCGGCATGTCGTAGTACAGGAAAATCTTGGAACCGAACCCGCCGCCGACGTTCGGCGCGGTGACCCGGATCTTCTGCTCCGGGACGCCGAGCACGAAGGCGGCGATCAGCAACCGCATCACGTGCGGCGCCTGCGAGGTCATCCAACTCCGGTACTCACCCGTTCCCGGATCGTACAGCCCGATCGAGCCTCGCGGCTCGATCGCGGTCGGGATCAACCGCTGGTTGATCAGGTGCTGGCTGACGCGGATCTCGGCCTGGGCCAGGGCCGCGTCGACCGTCGCCGCGTCCTTGCCGCAGGTCCATTCGAGGACGACGTTGTTCGGCGCCTCTTCGTGGAGTTGCGGCGCGCCGGGTTCGATCGCCTTTTTGCCATCGACGACCACCGGCAGCGGTTCCCATGCGACCGCGACCGCTTCGGCCGCGTCGGTGGCCTGCACCAACGATTCGGCGACGACGACCGCCACCGGATCGCCGACCTGATGCACCTCCTTCACCGCCAGCACCCGCGGTGTCACCGCGTTGTTCTTGACACCCGCCGCCTGCCATGCAGCCGGCAGCGGATTGAGGTCCATGAAGTCGTCGCCGGTGAAGACCCCGAGTACCCCCGGCATCCCTTGCGCCTTGCCGGCGTCGATGCCCGCGATCTTCGCGTGCGCATGCGGCGAGCGCACCAGCGCCGCGTACGTCAGCCCGGGTAACTTCACATCGTCGAGGTAATTCCCGGCACCGGTGATCAGCCGCGGGTCCTCGCGCCGCTTGATCGCCTGTCCGACCATCTTCTGCGGAGCTTCAGCAGTCGCAACCATGCACGTCCTCCTTGACGAAGGGCGGAAGGCGGAAGGCGGAGGGCGGAAGGGGAAACGTCAGCGGGACGGCATCGTCTCTTTGCCGCCTTCCGCCCTCCGCCTTCCGCCCTAACCCGCGTTCCCGGCCGCGTATTTGATCGCCTCAACGATGTTTTGGTAGCCGGTGCAGCGGCAGAGGTTGCCTTCGAGGGCGTGGCGGATCTCATCGTCGGTCGGGTGCGGGTTGCGTTTGAGCAGCGCCACGCTCGACATGATCATGCCCGGCGTGCAGTAGCCGCACTGGAGTCCGTGCTTTTCCCAGAATCCTTCCTGGACCGGATGGAGTTTCCCGTCCTGGGCGAGTCCCTCGATCGTCAGAATCTCGGCGCCGTCGGCCTGGACCGCGAGGACGGTGCAGCTCTTGACCCCTTCGCCGTTCAGGTGGACGACGCAGGCGCCGCAACTGCTGGTGTCGCAACCGACGTGGGTCCCGGTCAAACCGAGCGTCTCGCGCAGGAAGTGGACGAGCAGCGTCCTCGGCTCGACCTCTGCCGAGTGCTGCCGACCGTTAACCGTGACCGTGATCGCGACTTTCGCGGGGGCCGTCACCGTGTCCGCCATGCTGGTGTTTCTCCTTCCACTCCTCTGCATCGTCGCCTGTCTCGCCGCCGTGGCTTGATCCTCCACAAGGCGACGGAAAGTCTCAAGGTGATGAAGCGCCACACCGTGCGACCCCGATCGGGCCGGCATGTCCGACTCCCCCACCCTAACTCAGCCGCGTGAGTATATCGCCGCCTTTCGTCGTTGTCTGCAACCCAAACCGGGAACGTCGCGGCGAGAACGCGCGAACTCCACGATGGCGCGATGGGGCCGAACAGCGGGTGGCCCGATCGCCGGCAAGGATCGTCTCCGAGCAGGCCACACGCCGACCGGCCCGCACCCCCGAAAGACGTGGATATCGACGGTCCACCCGTACCCGAGAAGCCGCGACCGCAACTTGTTGGACCGCTGTGGACACCGCAAAAGGGGCGCGTAGGCGGGGTCGAGTGCCCTCTGGGCGATGCTTGCCTTCTCCTCGACATCGCGTTGCGGCCCTGAGGACCAGGGCGGGCACGGCGACCCGCCCCTACGGATTCGGGGACGTCGTTTCCTCATCGATCGTGGCGTCCTCGTTCGGTCTCGCCGCCAACTCCGAAACGACCCGTCTCGTCTCCGTTTCGAGTCTCGGCGCCAGCGCGGCGGCGACGCGCCCCAGTTCCCGTAACTGCTCGCCGAAGTCGTCGATCGGCGGCGACATCGGCCCGAAACGGTCGCGCAGGGCACCGCGGAACCAGGCACCGAGGCGACGTCTCACCTGGTTCGCGGACGGCGGTTCGCAGCCGAGCTGGCGACAGACAGACTCGGTCCAGCCGCGCAAATCCCGCGACATCACCGGCAAACCGGCCACTTGCTCGACCGCGGCACGCTGGGCGCGGACCGACTCGACGTCGCTGTCCCAGGACAAGATCAGGTCGAAGGCGGAGACCGCCCGACTTGCCCTCGCTTCGGTTTCCGCCAGGACCGCGGGTTCGTCGACCGCGATCCGATCGTTGAGTGCGAGGAGGGGACGGGTCGCGTCGAACCAGCAGCCGATCGCGGCCCTGGAGAGGCGGAAGTAGTAGAGCCCGGCCAGGAGACTCGCCTCGATCCGGATCGGTAAGGCGTCCACGCCGGCCAGGACCGGCATCAGATTCGCGCCTTCCAGTTCGGCGAAGAACGTGCGGGCCGGTGCCGGAACGAGGACGACTTCGCGCGTGTTGACCGTCGCTCTGACGATGCCGTGGCGTCCGCGCAGCATCATCTCCGTCAACGGAAAATCCGGGCTGAGAAACACGCCGGGGAGGACGTCGATCCCGGCGGGGAGGTCGCCGACCAACGGGGCGAGCAGATCGCCCAACCCGAAGAGTGCTTCGACGACGGCAGGACTGACCTGTTTCGACCGCGCCGTCTCGACCGAGAACTTGGCGTCGGCGGCCTGGATCGCCGGCCGCCCATCGTGGATGCCGACGAAGAGGAAATCCGGGTTTTGCAGGCCGCGCCTGGAGGCGACGGCCGCGATCCGCGGTACGTCGTCCAGGCGGGCGACGCGCTCGATCACGAACGGTGCCGAACCGCCGCCGGGAATCGGCGACGCCCCCCCCACGAACGCCGCCACCGCCTCGGCGCAGACGTCCGCCCACCGGCGACCGACCGATCCGCTCGACCCGCCGCGATCGGCAAGGACCATCAGTTGGCGATTCAGCACGGCCGCGACGAGATCGCCGCCGGGGAGAAGACGGGACCGGATGATGCGGTGGTCGGCTGCCTCGCGCGCCGCCGGTTCTCCCAAGAGCCCGTCCCTCGTCGTCTCAACCATCCCCGTGCCGCCGACCGTGTCGGTACCCGTCACAAAGCATAGCAGCCGGTACGATTCGCCTGGGTGATACCATTCCTGCTCATGAACGCCTCAGGTATCGAACGCATCCCCCGCTCCCGCCGCGCCGACACCCCCCACGTCGCCTCGCCGCTCGATCCCTTCCTTCGCATCTTTCTTTCCTGGATCGTCGACCAGAACGGCGGTCTCAATCCGGCTCACGGTCTGAAGGCGATCGCCGAGGAATGCGACTGGCAACCGTCGTTCGTGGAAGTCCTGTTCACCGCCGCCCGATCCCGCGGTTTGCTGCAACCCGTTCCCACGCGCGGCAGCCGATCCAGACTCACCTGGCAGCTCTCCTCCCGTGGCGCGGATTGGCTCGCCAACTCCACCTGACGCGCTCGCGGTGCCGAGTGCCCGCCGGGACGTGGCGGCGCATCCGGATGCGGAAGTACTCGGTGGCAAGGCACTGTGTTACCCTGCCGGGACGTTTGTGAGCGGCAGTCGCCCTCGCGTTCGGGCGAGGCCGCGACGTTAGACACTGGAGGAAGGGAGGAAAAACGTGATCGCGACCCGACCCTTCGGCTGTACCGGCCACGACAGCACCCGCATCATCTTCGGAGCGGCCGCCCTCAGTGCCGTCTCTCAGGCAGATGCCGACCGCACGATGGACCTCATCGGCCGCTACGGCATCAACCACATCGACACCGCCGCCAGCTACGGCGACTCCGAGTTACGGCTCGGTCCCTGGCTGGAGCACCATCGCGCCGAGGTCTTCCTCGCTACCAAGACCGGCGAGCGAAGCCGTCAGGCCGCGCACGATCAGATCCGCCGCTCCCTCGAACGGCTGCGCGTCGACCGGGTCGACCTGATCCAACTCCACAACCTCGTCGACCCCGACGAGTGGAAGACCGCGATGGGCCCCGGCGGCGCGCTGGAGGCGGCAACCGCCGCCCGCGACGAAGGGCTCGTGCGCTTCATCGGCGTCACCGGGCACGGCACGACGGTCGCGGCAATGCACAAGCGCGCGCTGGAACAGTTCCCCTTCGACTCGGTCCTGCTCCCCTACAGCCACGTGATGATGCAGAACCCGCAGTACGCCGCCGACTTCGAGGCGCTTGCCGCCCTCTGCCGGGAGCGGGGGGTTGCGATCCAGACCATCAAGTCGATCACGCGCGCCCCCTGGGGCGATCGACCCCACACCACGACCACCTGGTACGAACCCTTGCTCGACCAGGACGCGATCGATCGCGCCGTCGACTGGGTCCTCGGTCGACCCGAGGTCTTCCTCAACACCGTGGGCGATATCTCGATCCTGCCCAGGGTCTTGGACGCCGCCGACCGCTTCCGCGAGCGACCCTCCGACGCGGCGATGCAGGAGTTGGTCGAGCAGCAACAGATGGAGCCGCTGTTCGTCTGAACGTTCGGTTGAGTAGCACGCGTGTTGTTGCTCGCGCACGGGAGGTGGCGATGGTCGTGGCGGCCGCGGTGATCGAGACGTTGGCGAGGGAGACGGACACGCCTGCTACCGGAGCAGAGCTCGCGATCGCGATGCTCGAAGCGAACGGCGTCGACACCGTCTTCGGTATCCCCGGCGTCCACACCCTGGCGCTCTACGACGCGCTCGCCTCCTCCCGGCTTCGCCACGTTCTCGCCCGCCACGAGCAAGGCGCCGGTTTCATGGCCGACGGGTACGCCCGTGCCAGTGGCAAACCCGGCGTCGCCGTCGTCATCACCGGTCCGGGCGTCACCAACATCGCCACCCCGATCGGCGAGGCGTACACCGACTCGTCGCCGGTCCTCGTCCTCTCCTCCAACAATCGCCGCGACCACCTCGACGCCATGCGGGGCAGTCTCCACGACCTGAAGGACCAGCGCGCGGTCATGGCCGCCGTCACCAAATGGAACACCCGCGTCATGGTCGCGTCCGACGTCCCCGCCGCAATGACCGAAGCCTTCCGTCACCTCAACTCCGGCCGTCCTCTCCCGGTCCACGTCGAATTTCCGCTCGACGTTCTCGACGAACCGGCACCGGACGCCTCGCTTCCAGAACCGGTGCGCCCCGCGCCGCTCCAACCCGATCCGAGGGCGATCGCGACCGCCGTGGACCGCCTGAAGCAAGCCCGGACGATCGCGATCTACTGCGGCGGCGGCGCCATCCACGCCGGGGCGCGCGATGCAATCGTCGCGCTGGCCGAACGACTCGGTGCTCCGGTGGTGACCTCGTTCATGGGCAAGGGGTCGATCCCCGACGACCATCCACTGTCGCTCGGCGCCCTCTGGTCTCCGGGCAACGAGGTCGACGCGGTCCTGGCCGAGGCGGATTGTCTGATCGTCTTCGGTTCGAAGCTCGGCGCGCAACTCACTTACGACTTCCAGATGCCGATCGCACCCGAGTTGATTCGTGTCGACGTCGACGAGCGCGAGATGACGCTCAACGCGCAACCGACGATCTCCATCCTCGGCGACGCCCGCCTTGCCGCCGAAGGCATGGTCCAACTGCTGGCCGGCGAGGGTTACACCGCAACCTCCTTTCCGCGCGAGCGGATCGCCACCGCCCGCGCCCAGGCCGAAGCGACCTCCTGGCACGCGGAACGCCGGCCGTTCGTCGACGCCCTCCGCCGCGCCATCCCGCGCGACGGGATCGCAGTCACCGACATGACGCAGCTCAGCTACGTCGCCTGCAACCTCTACCCGGTCTACGAACCGCGCACCTACATGTTCCCGTCCGGCTACGGCACCCTCGGCTTCGCCCTGCCGGCGGCGATCGGCGCCAAGATCGCCCGACCGGAGGCGGCGGTGGTGGCGGTCGCCGGCGACGGCGGATTCCAGTTCACCATGTCGGAACTCGGCACCGCCGTCCAGGAGCGCCTCGGCATCCCGATCGTCATCTTCAACGACGCCTGCTATTCCGCCGTCAAGGAGAACCAGGCGCGCCTGCGCGGCGGCCGCTATCTTGCCGTCGATCTCGTCAATCCGGATTATGTCGATCTTGCCGCGGCCTACCGCATCCCAGGCGTCCGCGTCGAGTCGCCGGCCGGCCTCGAACAGGCGATCGCCGACGCCCTGGCGCGCGATCTGCCGACCATCATCGACGTCCCGATCGAACCCTGGGTCTAGCGGTGCGCAGTCGCGGCACGGCAAGCACCACGACCATCGCCAGTCCGGCGACGCACATCGCGCGCGCGACCCAATCCCAGCGGTCCACGACGTACTTCAGCTCGATCTCGACCCGACCGCTGGGTACGGACACCGTCATGTAGCCGTCCGCCGTCTCCGTCACCGGTACCGACCGGCCGTTGACCCAGGCGCGCCATCGCGGAAACCAGTTGCGGCGAATCTTGGCGACGCCTCCTGTGCTCGTTCCTACCGCGTCGATTTGTTGATCCGTGACCGACTCCGATTCCGCGTTCGTGCTCCCGACCGTCACGACGGTCGTCGGATCGCGCACCAGGTAGACATCGTAGTTGCCGGACCGAATCCGTTCGAGGTTCGATGCGGACTCGGCAGCGCTCGCCGCGAGATCGGTCCGCGCCGTCCTCGTCACGATCACTGCCCCGATCCCGTGCTCGTCGAGGTAGTCCGGCGACAGGACGTCGTCCATTGCCGCGGGATCGTAGGCGTGCTCCGTGAGCGGATCGTACGGACCGACGTGGCGCGTCTGCCAGTACCAGAGCCAGTCGTCGTAGAAAAACGGGCGGTCGCTCCAGAGCGGCGCCCAGAGATTCGAGTGCCACGACAGGGTCGAACCGAGCACCAGCAGCGCCGTCCCCGGCGCCGCCGCCTCGTCGGCTACCCGCACCGCCTCCCGCAGGTCCGCGATTCCCGGCACGGCCGCGGTCGGCACCTCCACCAGGCCGCGATCGCCCACCGGTATCCACGCCGGCGGCGAGAGCACGTAAAGCACCGGCATCGCCACCGAAACCACGATCAGGACGGCATCGGTTGCCAGCCCACGCGCTCTCGGCACCAAACCAGCGAGCCACCACGCAAGATCGTGGACCGCCACCGCCGCCAGGAACAGCATCAGCAGGCGTTGAAACGGCATCAGCCGCGTCGTCTCCAATTGTTCGACGAGACTTCCCGGTCCCGCGCCCTCGCTCAGGAATGCCGTCACCAGACAGTAGAGGGCGAACGTGATCCCAATCGCCCGCGTGATTGGCCGCCAGGGTAAGACCAGCGCGGTTGCCAAGCCTGCCAAACCGACGACGAACACCGGGCCGGACACCGCCTGAATCGACGAATGCCAGTAGGCGCTCAGATCCGCGTATTTCTGATATTGCACGAAGTAGTAGAGATGCTCGAACCTCAGCAATGAAACGATCTCGGGCGCGGCGATCAGCGCTGTCGCCAAGGCCACCAGGACCAGGCGTTTCACAATCTGGGTAAATTCGCCTAACACCTGTGGGGGCGGGCCTTCGTGCCCGCCCTCTTCCTCAACGCCACTCCGTGTTCTTGAGGAGGGCGGGCACGGAGGCCCGCCCCTACGAGTCCGAGGAATCCTGCGGTCGGCCCACCGCCCGAATCCGACCGCCACCCCCGCCCCCACCCCCACGATCGCCAGCGCAATCGCCGACCGCGGATTCGAATAGAGACAAAACCCACCAAACAGCGCGGCGAGGGCGCCATCCCATCCCCGTCCTCGATCCAGATACGACGTCAAAAACACCAGCACGAACAGCGCCGACACCGCCGCTGCGACGTTCGTGATCAGCCCCCACTCGACGAGTTCCTGATACCCCCCCGACCACCACCACCCACGCACGACCACGTGCGCCGCCAGCGCCACCAACCCCACCCCGAGCGGCAGCCGATCCCGCCGCGCCGCCAACCCGTACGCCAGACCCGGCGCCAGGAAGATCAGCGTCACGACGAGCTTGTGGACCACCAGCATCGGGACCGAGCCGACGAGCAGCGCCCAGAGCCCCACCTCGAGACCGGCGACGCCGAGCGGATAGAACTCGACCGGATAGCCCCCCTGATGACTGCCGACCCACCGCAGCGGATGCCCATCGAGGATCGCCCGTCGCAGCAGGTCCGCCCGCGTGGCATGGAATGGGTGGTCGACCGTGCCGTAGACGTTGGGAAGGCGGACCGCGCTCCCGTCCGCCGTTCGCACCGTCGTCCAGAGGTCGAAGGCACCGGCCCGGTGGGCGACCCACACCGCGAGCACGCCAAAGAGCGCCAGCCAGACCACGGGCGGCACCCGTCGGTATTCGGGGATCGCCGAATCGGCGGAATCGTGACGAACGGCGTCGGTCACGGAAGGTCGGCGACCGGGCGTTCCCTCGGCTCATCCGATCCGTCCGCCGCCAGGGCGAGCCAGAGCGCGACCAGACTGCCGCCGACGAAGACGACGATCATCAGCGCGTACCCCAGCCGCAACACGAACGAATCGCCGCCCGGCAGGTCGCTAAACAGATTCTGCCAGACATCCCAGACCGCGGACCTTCCCCGCCCCTCCGCCCCCAGGTACGTCGAAACCCGACCCGTCCCGAGATAGACGGCGAAGGCGATCGCCAACGCCGCCCAGACGAGTTCGCGGCCCAGCGTCGCGCTTTTGGCGGGGCGGTCCCGGCGGTCGGTGTCGCCACCGTCCATCACACCCAACCTTCCAGGCGATAGGGCACGACGTACTGGGTGTAGATCACCACGTTCATGATCACCAACGCCGCCAGGACGGCCGCCTGTCCGTACCGATGCCAGCGGTGAGGAATCAAGGTCCGCAACCCGAGCATGAGCAACACCGCCACGGCGTTGATCGCCGGAAAGTAGTACCTGGCCTGCGTCAATGCAAACCGCAAACCGAACTGGATGATCGCCAGATAGGAGACGACCACCGTCAGCAGCAACAGCAGCAGACCGTAGACCTGCCACCGCGACGGCCGCATCACGCGATCGGCGGCGACCCAGCGGCGACCCACACCCCCCGCCGTCACCGCGTAGGCGAGCAGACCGACCAGCCCGGCGATGCAGGGAACCGCGATCGCCCAGAGGAGACCATCGTCCAACGGCAGGCGTCGCCAGCCGAAGTAGCCCCAGGTCTCCTTCCAGCGCATCACCGCGAACGGCTTGTCCCAGAACAGGTCCAGAAAACTGGGGTATTTCCGACCCGTCGTACTCCAGTAGTTGAACCACTGCAACGCCGAGATCTGGTCGAAGGCGCTGAAATTCCCGTACGTGTGATACAGGAAGAGGTACCACGGCCAGGCCAGCGCCGCCGCGATCCCCGCCGTCAGGGCGCCCTTGCCGACCCAACCGCGCACGTTGCGGAGTCCGACCCCGAGGACAATCGCCACCGCGATCAGCGGCGCCGCCGTCATCGACGTCCCCTTGGCCAGCAGCGCCAGGCCAAAGGCAAAGCCGGTTAGCACGCACGTCCTGGTCGGGAACCGGTCGCGGATACCGACGATCAGCAGGTACAACACCCAACTGTAGAGCGCGATGCAAAGGATGTCGTTGTTGACCATCGCCGCCTCGTACGAGATCTGCGGTTGGAAGGCGACGAAGGCCGGGACGGTGATCGACAGGAACGCATCGCCCGGAAAGAGGGCCCGGACCATCAAGTAGGCCAGCACCACCGTCATCAACCCGAGCGGGATCGCCGCCGCTCGCAACACGTAGAGTTGCGACGCGGGCGATCCCCGCTCGGTCAGCCAATAGAGCGGAGCGTTCAAAATGTAGTACAGCGGCGGGTGGTTGGCGTCGTACTGGTAGCCGACCAACTGCGGCCCCACGCCCTGGCTGTAATTCCGCACGTGCGGCGGGTCGGCGAGATAGCTCGGATTGTTCAACTCGCAGACGTTCGTGCCCTGCCAACCAAGGACGAACAGGCAGTACTTGTAGAGGTCGTCCGGGATGAAATCGCCCGGCGGCTGGTTTGCCGTATCGCCGGAGGCGATCCACTTCTTGAAATCCGGCAGCACCGGCACCCGGTGCTCGGTCGCAACCGTGCGGAGGTAGGCGTAGTGCGCGACCTCGTCGTGCCCGGAAAACGGGGGGAACACGAAAACGTTGATCGCCTGCTTCGCCAGGTAGACGAAGACCAGCGCCAGCAAGAACTGCCGCGCCACCGGCCAGGCGCGGACGTTGAGTTGGTCGCGCCACGCCGCGCGGGCGCGCGTCATCGCGCCAACCGCCGGCTCGCGCACGGTCATCGGCTCGGCCAACTCAGCCATCTGCCGTCTCCCAGGTCACCCGATTCGGTTCCCCGTGGTGCGATCGATGCCTTGAACGAGTATCAAGTCACAAGTGGCAAGTGGCAAGAGTTCGTTACTTGCCACTTGCCACTCACTGCCGGGCAGCGCCGACCGGCTCGGCGACGCGTTTGATCTCGTGATACTCCTGATCGGCGTTGACCTGATCGAGGTCGTGCCGTTCCCCCAGGATGTTCTTGGCCGCCAGCATCCCGGTCTCGATCGAGTGGTCGGTGTTGTTGTACCGGAACGACCCGCCGCGACCGATGAACTGCAGATTCTCGAAGGAGTTGATGAACGCCTTGATCTTGTTGAGCGGTTCGTCGTACCCGATCGTGTAGACCGGATACGCCCGCGGCGCCCGGACGATGAACCCGCCGATCACCTCGCTCCGATCGACGAAGTGCAGGTCGTCGACCAGGTGCTTGACCGTCTGCTCGACCAGTTGCTCCTCGCTCATGTTCCAGATCTGGTCGCCGAATGAGGAGAAGTACTCGACCACCAGCGAGGTGTAGTCGTCGGACGGCACCATCGCCGGGCTCCAGTTCTTCGGCTCGTGGAAGCGGCCGAAGAGGATCTTCCGGTCGTGGACGTAGAGCCAGGTGTCGTGGGTCACCTGCCGCCGCTTGAACATCACGTTGACGGTGATCACGTTGCGGAAAAAGAGTTTGTCGGCCGCCTCCAGCACGTCGGGCGGTGCGGCCGGTTCGATGATCTTCGCTAGCAGCGTCAGCGGGATCGACGAGATGAAGTTGGCCGCCTCGATCCGCTCCGTGCCCTTGTCCGTGCTGACCGTGACCGCCGTCACCTTGGTCCCGTCGCGGTGGACGCGGTCGACCCCCGCGCCGAGCCGGACCTGGTTCCCCATCCCGGTGATCCCGTCGGCCATCCGCTCGGAAAAGCGCCCGAAGCCATTGCGCGGGTACATGAACTCGTCGATCAGACTGACGACCTTGCCCTTGGTCGGCACGATCGCGTCCTTGACCGCGGTCACCAGCGACATCCCCTTCGACCGCTGGGCGACCCAGTCGCCGCTCAGTTGGTCGCAGGGCAAACCCCAGACCTTTTCCGAGTAGCGTTGGAAAAACAACTCGTAGAGCGTCGGCCCGAATTGGTCGACGTAGGCGTCTTCCATCGAGACGATCTCTTCGGGCTTAATTCGGTGCTTCACCCGCGTCAGCCCGTAGTCGGCCATCGCCTTCGCCGAGGTCACCGGCCCCATCGCCTTGAGCGCGTTGCTGATCTTGAGCGGGTAGTCGACGTAGCGACCGTCGAAATAGATGCGGCTGATCCGGTTGACCCAGAGCAACTCCTCGGCGACGACCTCCTTGAAGAGGTCGTTGAGGTCGTCGTTCTTCGTGAACCAGCGGTGACCGCCGATGTCGAACTTGAATTCGCCGTGCTCGGTCTGCCGGTGAATCGTCCGCGCCAGACCGCCGACGAACGGCGCCTTTTCGACCACGACCGCCGGCAGCCCGGCTTTACTCAGGACGTAAGCGGAGCAGAGACCGCCCGGCCCTGCTCCCATGATCAACGTCGTGGCTTCGGACGACGCGGTGCGGGCAGCTCCGTTGGTGGGCATCGAGCCGTTGGCGCCGTTCGGGGAAACCTGCATCGCTTCTTGGTCCTTCCGCGGAACACCGCCGAACCTACTACGGGGTCGCGATCATCACTCCACGGGGTCTCGCGCATGCGGCGGCGTCGATTGACAGACGGAATGGACCGCCGAACACAGCAGCGCGCCGTCCCGTCGGCGCGCCTGCCCGGCTACTGTATACCATCCGTTTCTTGACGGTGCCACCGCATCCTCCTCTCGCCCGGCTCGCCCGATGCCCCAGCCGACGCGGCGACCATTTGCGAGAGGAACCATCCCGAGGAGAATACCAGCCCTCCGAGTAGCAAGATCAGTGCCAGCCGCACGATTCCGCGCAGTGCCCCCCCCGGCGCCTCGTTGACGAATGCCGAAACCACCCGCCAGGCCGGCACCCGAGAGTAGCTCTTGAGACTCCAGAGCGCGACCACGTCGTCCCGATTTCGGATGCCCGGTTCGACCCAAACGTAGTACGTCTTACCCGCGGAGTCGGCGACCGGCGCGAATCGCACGGTGACAAACGGATCGCCGAACGTCTCCTTTCGGCTGCCGATCGCCGACGCCGGCAGATCGAGGTGCAGCGTTCGGACGTCTTCGGCACCGGGAACGGCGGGCCGGATGTGGATCGTGAGATCGTAGACGGCGCCCGGAGAATAGGCGCGGAGATCGAGATCGAGCCGGTCGAAGTCGTCGTAGTTCGGACTGACGTATCCGCCGCGAACGGCGATCAACCGGCCGAAGTCGATCGTCTTGCTGAACCCGTACGGGGCGCTGTGCCGGACGTCGACGCGCCAGACCGTGCCGGCCACGACCAGCAACGCGGCGCCGAGAACACCGACGGCCAGCGGCACGAGGCGCCGGGTGCTCACTTCGTCAGCACCGTCACGCCCGACACACCGTAGTAGTACGGGATGAGGAAGCGGATGGCGGTGATCGCGTTCAACGCCATCAGGAGGACGAACAGGGTCGGCGCCAGCATCGGCCGGACGCGGCGCGGCACCAACTGACCGAATCCCAGCACCGACACCACGGCGAACGCCACCATCGCCGGAAAGGCAAACCGCGACTGGGTGAATTGGATCGTGCCGACGTACAACACGCCGGCGACGGCGAGGACGATCCAGAGCGCCTGTAACCCGATCGCCGTCCACTGAAACCGGCTCAAAGCAGAAGGCCGCCGCCGCACCCGCGCGATCGCTTCCCGCACCAGCATCACGAGCAACCCGAGCCCGGCGAGCGCCCAGACGAGGTAGACCGCGTTGTAGACGTGCGGATCGAACGGTACCAGGCGCCAACCGTAGTTGCCCCAGAAGTCCTCGAGCCGGCCCCGCCAAAACAGACTCGAGAAGAGCATCGATCCGAGCGACGACGCCTGCGTCCCGTAGTCGGGAATCTCGTGCAGCCGTCGGGCGCCGGTCGGATCGCCGTAGTACCAGAGCGATCGCACGAACCATGGCGCCGCGATCAGCAGCGCCAACCCGCACGACCAGAACAGGGAGACGACCAATTCCCTGACTCGGCCACGCCGCCGCCTCCATGCCAACCCGATCGCCAACACGACCACCGGCAGGGCAAGACCGAAACTCGCCTTCGTCCAGAGCCCGGCACCGCCGACCACGCCCAACCATCTGAGACGCCGGGTCGAATACCCCGCCGGATACCAGAGGAGCAGCAGATACAACAGCAGCGTCGAGAGGGCGATCACCAGGATGTCGTGGTTGACGATGACCGCCTCGAAGGCGAACTGCGGTTGCAGCGCGACGGCGATCGGCACTCCGGCGCGCACCCAGAGGTCGTCCGGGAAGATCAGACGTGCCGTCAAATACGCCAGCCAAACGACCGCTGTGCCAAGGGCGACGGATGCCAGCCGAAGCACGTAGAGGCGATCTTCGTCTCCGCCCGGCGCCAGCCAGTAGAACGGCACCAACAAGAGGTGATAGAGCGGCGGTTGGATCACCTCGGCGTTGTGCGGAAAGTCGGCCACGTAGGCGCGATAGGGCGCGGCCTGGGGCGGCAAGTCGACCTTGCCGACCACACCGAGCCCGTCACCGTGGGCGAGGCGGGCGACGTAGTAGAAGTGGTCGACCTCGTCGTGCCCGGTGAACGGCCCGATCACCGCAACCAGGAGGAGCCCCTTGAGCACGAACACGACGAGGAGCGGCGTCAACCAGCGCCGGTCCGCGACGGTCAAGGCATCGCCGGTCCGTTGCTCGATCGAGACCGCTTCGGCAATTGTCCGCGTGGGCTGAGCCCGCCACATCGCTCGTCGCGCCGCGACGGCGCCCCTAATCGCGCCAGGTGATGACGTTGTTGAGGGCAAAGTTCCAAACCGCGGCGATCGCCGCGCCGACCAGGTTGGCGATCAGGTAGTGAACGCCGTGGTCGTGGTAGAGGACGCTCAACACGCCGTAGTTGATCAGGAGTCCGACCGTGTTGATCGGGAAGTACGCGTACAACCGGTGCAAGATCGGACCGCTCCCGCGGTCGTGCCAGGTCCAGTGCTCGTTGAGGAGGAACGTGACGACCATCGAGACGAAGATCGCCACCGGCGAGGCGACCGCGAGTCGCACTCCGGCGACACCGTGCAGAATGAGGAGCAATCCCTGGTTGACGGCCAAACCGACTGCGCCGACGACGATGAACTTCTGAAAGCGCTGGGCCAACGTCCACAAGCGAACGGCGGGTTGCGGCCAGCTCTCCGTCGACATCACGGGCGGGGTTGCCTCCAATCGCTAGGCGCCAGGCCCATCGGTACCGGGGATCTCCACCGATCGGGTCGCTCAGTTGGCGACACGAATGGTCCAACCATACCACGATGCCGAAATCGGCACCGCCGTGCAGATGGCACCGTTTGTGCTGCCCCGCCTACATAACCGGCCGCAGCCGGACAATCGATTCGCCCAACAAGGAGGCGACACGTGAACAGCGCAGACGAGTCCTCGGTCACGCGCGACCCCGAAACCGGACTCCCCCTCGACTTCGACCGCCTGGCCACCACCGACGATCTCGAAGCGCGGGTGCGCTCCGGCGAGATCACCGGCGAGCAAGCGGCCGCGCTGCTGCAACAGGCGGCACGACGCGAAACCGCCGAACACGGCCCCACACTCGACACCGACGAGGAGGGCCGCATCACCACCGGCGGCTTCGGCGCCGGTCAGGGCATGGCCAAACAGAGCACGAATCACCGGGAACGTTAGGACCAGACATCAGACCGCTCCTTCCGGCGCGCCACTCCCCTCGGCGCCGGCCGCCGCGGCGATTTCGTCGCCGGTACGCCGTAATCGGTCCCCCGCCTCGGCCGCGAAGCGAGCGGTGCGCTCTTCGTCGGTCTCCCTTTTCCCGGCCTCCCCGAACGCCTCGGCCTCCGCCTGAAGTTGCGCGTCCGTCACCGCCATCGCCTCTTTCGCGTCCTTGTAAGGCTGCTCGCCCTTCTCCTTGCGATCGCGATGCCGGTCCTGCGGATACGGATACGACACGGGCACCTCCTCTCCGTCGGCCTCCTCTCGGGTCCGCCGTCGTGAGCGCACGTCCTGTGCCATGCCGTTGGTGGGAATCGCTGCGAATGATGCGTAGGGGCGGACCGCCGTGTCCGCCCGGCTCGGTCAGGCGGCGTCGCGTTGAGGAACAGGGCGGACACCGCGGTCCGCCCTTACACCGGGTTGCGGCGACGGTTGGCCTTCGAACATTATTATCCGGATGTGTCGCGCTACGGCGCTTTCGTCGCCGCCCCCAAGATCCCGTTGAACGCGTCCTTCAATTGTTCGTCCCGGCTTTGGTCGAGGTCGGAAGAGCGGATCGGGCGGTTGTCGACCGGATGGAGCGGATCGGCGTCGGCGGCGAGATCGACGGTGACGTCCGGTTCGACGCCCTTGTGCCAGATCTGCTGCCCGTCCGGCGTCAACCAGAGTGCGATCCCGAGCACCACCACCGAACCATCGTCGAGCGGGAACTGGGTCAGCACCGTCCCCGTACCGAACGTCTTCTCGCCGTAGAGTCTTGCCCGCCCGTTGTCCCTCAGACCGGCGGCGACGATCTCCGCCGCGGAAGCCGACCCCTGGTTGACGAGCACCGCCATCGGCAGATCGATCCCCAGACCGTTGCCGACCGTCGGCACCGGCCGCGCTGCCTGGTCCCGCTCCTGGTACTGGTAGATCGGCGTCCCTTCCTTCATGAACTGGCTGGCCACCCCGATCGCCTCGTTGACGAGGCCGCCGGGGTTGTCGCGCAGATCGAGGATCAGCGACGTCGCCCCGTCCGCCTTCAGTTCCTTCAGCGCCTCCTTCACCCCGTCCGTCGCGCCCGTCGAGAACTCGCTGATGCGGATCAGGCCGACGTTGTCGGGGAGCATCGACCAGCTGACCGGTTTGATCGTGATCTTCTGCCGGGTAA
>DATBFX010000346.1:0-2810 GCA_036558305.1 Thermomicrobiales bacterium
GCCAATGGCACGGTCTGGGATGCTGCTCAAATCGCCGCCCGGGTGCAAGCGGGAGCGGCGAATGCGATGACCGGAACCACGTCGGACGACACGTTCGTCGTCGACAGCGCCGACGACACCGTCAGCGAGCCGGTCAACGCCGGCAACGACACGATCCAGAGCTCGGTGAGCTATGCCTTGCGTCCCAACGTCGAGCGTCTCGTGCTGACCGGCAGCCTGAACGCCAACGCCTGGGCGAACGGATCGAACGCGATCAGCTATCTCGTCGGCAACGACGGTAACAACGTCTTCGATGGGCCGGGGTCCTTCCTCGAGCCCGACGGCACGCCAGTCGCCTCGCTCGACGGCGGATCGACGAACGCCTTCGCCGTGATGTCGGGCGGGAAGGGCGACGACACGTATTACTACGATTTCTTCAAAGGCGGACAGGTCGCCGAGAATCCGGGTGAGGGCAACGACACGATCTTCCTTACCCACGGCGCCGGGACATTCACGCTGCCCGCGAACATCGAGAACGCGTTCGACCTCAATGGCAGCCGCGATCGCATAACCGACGGAGGTGACAGCTTCCTTGGCAACGCGCTCGACAACAGGATCGGATATGGAGGTTCGTTCACGAATTTCTGGTACTACCTCGACGGCGGGCCAGGCGCGGACACGATGCTTGGTTCCGGCGGTAACGACGTCTATGTCGTCGACAACGCGAAAGACCGTGTCGTTGAAAGCGGCGTCTACGGCGGCGGCGACCAGGCGTCGACCGCCGATCAGGTCGTCAGCTCCGTCACGTACGAATTGCCCGCCAACGTCGAACGACTCGCCTTGAGCGGCACGGCTGCCGTCGACGGGTGGGGAAACAACCTGGACAACGTGCTCGCCGGCAATTCGGCGCCGAACAAGCTGCGCGGCGGTCTGGGTGACGACACGTACATCGTCGATGGAACCGACGTGATCGTCGAAAGACCGGGAGAGGGATTCGACACCGTCGAATTGCATGGCACCGGCACACGCACCTACACGCCGGCCGACCTGCCGGAGAACGTCGAAGCACTGACGCTGGGCGACGATGTCGGTGCGTCGCAATTGCAGGGCGACGGTGGCGACAACTGGTTGATAGGCAACGCGTCGAACAACGTCATCTCGGGTGGCGCCGGAGACGACGACCTGCGTGGCGGCGGAGGTTCCGATACGTACCTCTTCGCCAGTGGCTTCGGACATGACTCGATCCGGGACGACCCGCCCGTGGATGGCTCCCAAGCGCCCGTCAACCATGTCGTCTTCGATGCTTCGATAACCCGGGACGACGTCTATTTCCAGGGCGGGGGCTTGCATATCCGTGGCAGCAACGACCGGATCGATATCTCGTCGCGCGCCGATATCGGGTTTGCGGACGGCTCCACGATTCCGGAGGGCGACGTGAGCGCCTTGCTCTATGCGAGCAGGTCGACGACGCCTTCGCCCAATCCCGACCTGTTCAACGGCACCGATGGCGACGATCGATTCGATGCGCTCGCCGGCAACGATTTTCTGTACGGCAACGGCGGCAACGATGATCTGGCCGGCGGAGCCGACGACGACCGCCTGAACGGTGGCGCCGGCGACGATTCCCTCGCGGGTGGCAGTGGCAACGACCGCATCTATGGAGACGCTGGAAACGACGCCCTCGCCGGCAATGAAGGCTACGACACTCTCGATGGTGGCGCGGGTGACGACGCGCTGGACGGCGGCGAGGACAACGACACGTTGCTCGGCGGCACGGGTCGCGACACGTTGCGGGGCGGGGCGACCGGGCACGACGAGCTCCACGGTGGCGACGACGACGACACGCTGATAGCGGGAAGCGATCCCGCCTGGGGCAGCAGCCTGTACGGCGAGAACGGCAAGGACACGTTGATAGGCGGCCTCAACAACGACACGCTGGATGGCGGCAGCGAGGACGACCTGTTGCAGGGCTTCGGCGGCGACGACTATCTCATCGGCCAGGATGGGAATGACGTGCTGCAGGGTGGAGAGGGCGTGGATGTGCTGAACGGTGCCAACGGCGACGACTCGCTGGATGGCGGCCCGGGCGACGACACGTTGTCCGGCGGTCCGGGGGACGACTGGTACGTGCTGAAAAGGGGCGGCGGCCGAGACTTCGTTGCGGTTTATGGTGATGACTACGTGACGCGTGACAAGGCGATCGTGGCCGTCGACGCGGGCCTCCGTCCCTCCGACGTTGCAATCACCATGCGCGATCGCGGCGATGGCTCGTTCGTATTTTCCGTCGAGACCAACGACGGTATCGACGGCATCGAGCTGGAAGGCCGTCAGGATCCCGCGTTCCCGGTGGAGGTCCACTTCAGCGACGGAACCGTCTGGGACGATGCGCTCATCCAGGACAAGCTCCACGTCAGGCGCGGCACGGCGGGACCCGACGTCTTGAACGCCGATCCCTGGGGAAGTCAGCTCTTCGGATTCGCGGGCAACGACACGCTGAGCGGCGGCATCGGAAGCGACGTGCTCGACGGTGGCACCGGCGCGGATGCCATGACGGGCGGCGGCGGCGCGGATGTGTATATCGTCGACGATCCCGGCGATCTGGTGACGGGCGGCGCGAGCCGCGATACCGTTCAATCGTCCGTCGGCTTCGTCGCGCAGGCGGCGATCGAAGACGTGATGCTCACCGGAAGCGCTGCGATCGATGCGACCGGCAACGCGCTCGTCAATCGATTGACGGGGAACGCGGGCAATAACGTGCTGGACGGAAAAGCCGGCGGCGACACGTTGACCGGCGGTGCCGGCGACGACACCTACCGGGTCGACAGCGCGCT
>DATBFX010000347.1:0-7458 GCA_036558305.1 Thermomicrobiales bacterium
CAAGGAGGGCTGCAACGACTACCTCGTCCTCGTCAACCCCGCGGTCGTCGAAGGCGTCCACGCGAGTTTCCTCGAAGCCGGCGTCGACGTCCTCGAAACCGACACCTTCGGCGGCAGCAAAATCAAACTCGACGAATACGGCCTCGCCGACCACACCTACGAGCTCAACCGCGCCGCCGCCGAACTCGCCGGCCGCGTCGCCAAGCACTACAGCACGCCCTCCCACCCCCGCTTCGTCGCCGGCTCCATCGGCCCCACCGGTCTCCTCCCCGCCTCCGAGGACCCCCTCCTCGGTCAGCACCGCTTCCAGGAGGTCGTCGATCTCTTCCTCGATCAGGTCCGCGGTCTCGTCGACGGCGGCGTCGACATCCTCATCGTCGAAACCGTCCAGGACATCCTCGAACTCAAAGCCGCCGTCCACGCCATCCTCCGCGTCCGCGAGGACACCGGCAAGCACGTCCCCATCCACGGCTCCGTCACCCTCGATACCTCCGGTCGCATGCTCCTCGGCACCGACGTCGCCGCCGCCCTCAACGTCCTCGAACACCTCCCGCTCGACGTCATCGGGCTCAACTGCTCTACCGGTCCCGACTACATGCGCGAACCCGCCCACTACCTCGGCGAGCACGCCACCAAACCCGTCGCCATCATCCCCAACGCCGGCATCCCGATCAACGTCAACGGATTGGCGGTTTTCCCGATGGAACCCGAACCGATGGCCCGCGGTCTCCGCGAGATGGTCGAAGAATTCCAGGTCGGTCTCGTCGGCGGCTGCTGCGGCACCACCCCCGACCACCTGAAACTGATCGTCGACCAACTCCGCGCCCGCCCCGTCACCATCCGCCCCGCGACCCCGGCCGCCGAAATCTCCAGCATGATCCGCTCGCTCTCCCTCCACCAGGAACCCGCCCCCCTCATCGTCGGCGAACGCCTCAACACGCAAGGCTCAAAGAAGGTCAAGCGCCTCACCCTCGCCGACGACTACGACGGTCTGCTCGAAGTCGCCCGCACCCAGATGGACGAAGGAGCTCACGCCCTCGACGTCTGCACCGCCCTCACCGAACGCGCCGACGAACGCGACATCATGCGCAAACTCGTCAAGAAACTCGCCCTCAACCTCGAAGCGCCGCTCGTCATCGACAGCACCGAAGCCGACGTCATCAAAGACGCCCTCGAGCAATACCCCGGCCGCGCCATCGTCAACTCGATCAACATGGAAAACGGCCGCGCCCGCATCGAAGCCGTCCTCCCCACCGCCGTCGCCCACGGCGCCGCCGTCATCGCCCTCACCATCGACGAAGAGGGCATGGCCAAAACCGCCCAGCGCAAACTCGCCGTCGCCCGCACGATCTACGACATCGTCACCGGCGAATACGGTCTCCGCCCCGAAGACCTCGTCTTCGATGCCCTCACCTTCACCCTCGCCACCGGCGACCCCGAATTCACCCGCTCCGCCATCGAAACCATCGACGGTATCCGCCTGATCGAACGCGAGCTCCCCGGCGTCCTCTCGATCCTCGGCGTCTCCAACGTCTCCTTCGGGCTCAACCCCGCCGCCCGCAAGGTCCTCAACGCCGTCTTCCTCTACCACTGCATCGAAGCCGGTCTCGACCTCGCCATCGTCCACCCCTCCCACGTCGTCCCCTTCGCCGAGATCCCGAAGGAGGAACGCGACCTCGCCGAAGACCTCGTCTTCGCCCGCCGCCCCGACGCCCTCCAACGCTACATCGAACATTTCGAGGGGCGCACCGAAACCGCCCAATCCACCGGCCCCGACCCGATGGCCGACCTTCCGGTCCGCGAACGCCTCCACGAGCGCATCCTCCACCGCAAGAAGGACGGCATCGAAGACGACATCGACCAGGCCGTCGCCGAAGCCGGCGACCCCGTCGAGGTCCTCAACAACGTCCTCCTCCCCGCCATGAAGGAGGTCGGCGACAAATTCGGCGCCGGCGAACTGATCCTCCCCTTCGTCCTCCAATCGGCCGAAGCGATGAAGAAGGCCGTCGCCCGCTTGGAGACCTACCTGGAGAAGCAGGAAGGCGTCACCAAGGGCACCGTCGTCCTCGCCACCGTCTTCGGCGACGTCCACGACATCGGCAAAAACCTCGTCAACACCATCCTCACCAACAACGGCTACACCGTCCACGACCTCGGCAAGCAGGTCCCGATCAGCCGCATCATCGACAAAGCCGTCGAAACCAACGCCACCGCCATCGGTCTCTCCGCCCTCCTCGTCTCGACCAGCAAGCAGATGCCCCTCTGCGTCAAAGAACTCCACCACCAGAACCTCCGCTTCCCCGTCCTCATCGGCGGCGCCGCCATCAACCGCCCCTACGCGCATCGAACTCTCTTCGCCATCGACGAGGAGACCCCCTACGAACCCGGCGTCTTCTACTGCAAAGACGCCTTCGAAGGTCTCGCCGTCATGGACCGCCTCGTCCAACCCGAGGCGCGCCCGCACCTCGTCCAAACCACCATCGAAGACGCTCGCCGCGCCCTCAGCCGCCCCCTCCGCGAATCTTTCACCGCCCCCGCCGAAGCCGCCGCCACCGAAGGCAAAACCGTCCGCGACGTCGACCCCGCCACCCCGCCCTTCTGGGGCGTCGCCGAATTGACCGACTTCACCCTCGCCGACGTCTGGCCCCACCTCGACCTCAAAACCCTCTTCCGCCTCCACTGGGGCGGCAAGGGCGTCAAAGACGAAGCCTGGGAAGACCTCCAGAACCAGGAGTTCCTCCCCCGCCTCCAGTCGATGCAGCAGGAAGCCGAAGCCACCGCCTGGCTCCAACCCCGCGTCCGCTACGGCTACTTCCCCGCCAACTCAGACAACAACGACCTCATCATTTTCGACCCCGCCGACCCCGACCGCGAATTGGGACGCTTCCCCTTCCCCCGCCAACCCCGCCGCGAACGCCTCTGCCTGGCCGACTACTTCCTCCCCCTCGCCTCAGGTCGCCGCGACATCGCGACCTTCCAGATCGTCACCGTCGGCCCCGAAGCCACCCACCGCACCGAACGCCTCCAGGCTGCCGGCGAATACTCCGAATCCTTCTTCGGCCACGGCCTCTCCGTCCAAACCGCCGAGGCCCTCGCCGAATACACCCACCAACGCCTCCGCGCCGCCCTCGGCCTCGCCCCCGACCAGGGCAAACGCTACTCCTGGGGCTACCCCGCCTGCCCCGACCTCTCCCAACACCTCCTCGTCTCCCGCCTCCTCGACGCCACCGCCATCGGCATCCGCGTCACCGACGGCTACCAATTCGACCCCGAACAAACCACGGCCGCCCTGGTCGTGGCGCATCCGGACGCGAAGTATTATGCGCTGGCGAGGAGCGGCGGAGAGGAGTAGAGGACTGCGTGGTGCAGGGTAGCATCTTCATAAAGCACGCTGATGGGCGCTTGGAGCGCATGATTGAGCAGACTTACGACGCCGAAACAACGCTGCAACTTCTCCTTGAGCACCATCCCGAGCTCCTGGGAGGCGAGCAAATCGATCCAGACGCGCCGCGCCGATGGCTTCTGATCGGACGTGAGCAGGGTATTCCGGGTGAAGCCGAAGGAACCGACTGGTGGTCAGTCGACCACCTCTTCCTCGATCAAGACGCGATTCCGACGTTTGTCGAAGTCAAGCGAAGCTCCGACACACGGGCTCGCCGTGAAGTGGTCGCCCAGATGCTGGACTACGCCGCCAACGCGCAACGGCATTGGCCCATCGACCGCCTACGGGGAGACCACGCGCGGCGCTGCGCAACAACCGGTTTGGACCCTGAAGCCGAACTCTCCTCCCTCATTGGCAGCAGCGACACCGAGGCATTCTGGGAGCAGGCCCGGCAAAATCTCACCGACGGCCGGGTCCGGCTCCTCTTCGTTGCCGATGCCATCCCGCCGTCGCTCCGTACCATAATCGAGTTTCTCAATCGCCAGATGTCCACCGTGGAAGTGCTCGGCATCGAAATCAAACAATTCGTCGGTCAACAAGCAGACGCACGTCTTCAAGCACTCGTGCCGCGGGTCATCGGGCAATCCGAGCAGGCCCGCCAGACGAAAACGACCCGATCCTCCCGCCCCAGCGGCATCACCGAGGAGGAGTTTTTCCAGAACGCGCCGGCTCAGATGCGCGATGCGGCCAGGTATCTCTTGCCAAAGGCGCGTGCGGTAGGTATGGATGCCGTGTTCCGGCATCACAGGGACGACGTTTTTTCAATCGCCCTCGTCGTTCCAGGTGTCTCCGGTATTCTCGCTAACCTATCCTACGATCTCCTATGGATCAGCCTCGGAAGATACCACTCGGCTCTCCGAGAGCCTCAGATCAATCAGGTTTTACGCCAACTGATTCTCAGCATCGACCGCAACCTCGCGAGTGCGCGGAAACCTGAGAAATCAGAAGTGGGAATCCCGGTCGCACGTCTCGCCTCATCCGAGGCATGGGAGACCGTCGGTCGAATCCTGGAGTTGATTGCTCACACGCTCAGCGCATAACCAGCTAGAGTCAAACGAAGTGTTTGTGGGCATTCAATGCGAGGATTGGACCGAGCAATCAATCGCGCTTCCGCGCGCGCACCATCTCAAGAAACTCGTCGCCGGCGATCTCCATCAGCGCATCGACGGGCTCGGGCAGCGGGAGGCGATCAAACCAACGCGGATCGACCCAGAAACCAGGGACGACCATTGAGTGGTAGCATCCACGCTCGTCTGGCTCAATCGACTCGTAGCGATCCCCGTCGCCGAGCACGAACAACTCGAACCTGCGCCGCGCCGGACGCATATCAACAAGCCAGCACTCACGTATGCCCGATCGCGCATACTCAACCAGCTTCACCCGCCGGTCGTAACTTGCCGTCCACTTCGACAGCATCTCAATCGCCAGATCGGCCGGCCCATCGAGCCGCTTCGTCGTCAGTCGATGGAGGTGCTCCTTTGCCACAAAGATGATGTCCGGTTCGCGCGAAGCGTTGACCATCTGAAGCCGCATCTCAAAGGGCGCGATCATGATTTTACCGAGATCACGCATGCCGACGAACAACCGCAAAAGCGTGGCCAGAAACAACTCACCGTCCTGATGCGCCTGATCCGGTGGCATGTAGATGATCACCTCGCCATCGACCCACTCGGAATGGGCGTGCTCATCGACGCGATCGAGCCACTCCTGGTACGACATCCTCAACCGGACCATCCCGGTCTCTTCGCGGTCGAGCAACCGCTGGGCCGACGTCGCCATGTGAATACCTGCGCATCCGTCCCCACTTCGGAGACCTGATCCAACTCGGCTTCGCTCTTCGAATGGTATCCCGCCGTGCAAGGTGTTGCCGACCGACTCACGCGATAATGCTTGCGCTGGAATCGGTTCGAGAATTCAGCACTCGGAGCTGATAGATGACCATCCACCCCCACGTCGGCGACCTCCTCGCCGAGATCCTCGCCACCGCCGGCGTCGAACACGTCTTCGGCGTCCCCGGCGGCCAGACGCGGCCTCTTTACGACGGCATCTTCGACCGCCGCCCCCGCATCGACCACGTCCTCGTCCGCGACGAACGCAGCGGCATCTACGCCGCCGACGGCTACGCCCGCGCCTCCGGCCGTCTCGGCGTCTGCGACGCCACCGTCGGCCCCGGCGCCACCAACCTCGTCTCCGGTCTCGCCGAAGCCCTCAACTCCTCCACCCCTCTCCTCGCCATCGTCGCCGACATCCCCCGCGACCAAGAACACCACCGCCTCTTCGGCCAGATCTCCCAGGGCTTCCGCCAGGCCGACACCCTCCGTCCGGTCGCCAAAGCCCTCTTCCGCCTCGACGATCCCTCCACGGCCGCCTCCACCATCGCCACCGCCATCCAGACTGCCCTCTCCGGCCGCCCCGGCCCCGTCGTCCTCGAGATCCCCGACGACGTCTTCGCCGGCCCCGTCCCACTCCAAGACCTCCCCGCCCTCTCAACCTGCTACCCCCTCGACCGCGCCGTCGCCCCCTCCGACGCCCTCGATCGCGCCGCCGCACTCCTCCGCGCCGGCGAACGCCCAATCCTCCTCGTCGGCAGCGGCGCCGTCTGGTCCGGCGCCTGGGAGGAGGTCGCCCAACTCGCCGAGAAACTCGCCGCCCCCGTCCTCACCAGCATCACCGGTAAAGGGATCATCTCAGACGCCCACCCACTCTCTGCCGGCGTCGCCGGTGTCTTCGGCCGGACCGGAGCCAACCACCTCCTCGCCGCCGCCGACACCATCTTCGCCATCGGTTGCAAACTCGGCCAACTAACGACCTTCTCCTGGCGCTATCCTCGCCCCGATCAGAGACTGATACAACTCGACGTCGACTCGGACGCCATCTCCTCATCTGCTCGCGAGGCACTCGTCGGCGATGCCCGCGATACCCTCCGCATCCTCCTCGATCTCCTCCAAACCGAGCCGAGCCGATCCTCCTGGGGCACCACGGCCGTCGCCGCCGCTCGAGACGCCTGGCAAACCTACAACGCCACCCTCGCCACCGAACCCGGCACCGTCGATCCCCGCGACGTCGTCGACGCCATCGCCATGACCATCGGTCCCGACGACGTCCTCGTCTGCGACGCCTCGCTCGTCTCCGGTTGGGGCGCCGCCTACCTCCCGATCCGCCAACCCGGCCGCCGCTTCATGGCCCCCCGCGGTCTCGCCGGTATCGGCTGGGGCGGTCCCGCTGCCCTCGGCGCCCAAACCGCCCTCGGTTCGACCGGCCGCGCCATCGCCCTCATCGGCGACGGCGCCTGGGGCTACTCCCTCGCCGAAGTCGAAACTGCCGTCCGCCGCAATCTCCCCATCACCTTCGTCATCCTCAACAACAGCTCCCTCGCCTGGGTCCTCCACGACCGCCGCGACACCGGCAAAGCCCTCTCCTGCGATTTCCTCGACACCGACTACGCAGCCGCCGCCACCGCCTTCGGCGCCACCGGTATCCGCGTCGGCCCCACCGACGACCTCGAAACCGCCCTCGCCGCCGCCCTCCGTTCCGACCAGTCCACCCTCCTCGACATCAAATCGAGCCGCCTCCTCTCTCCCGTCCTTTCGCCTCCCGCCGATGAACCGTAATCCAACTTATCGGTGCGTCCCAGTGGTGCCGATCCGTGCTCATCAGGCGGCACCGGCGTAGCCGGTGCCGTCGCGAATACGCCCTTCGGCCGACGGCGGTGCGACCCGCCGCTGGTAGTCTCGTCGCCGTCGGTCGGTCGGGCCGGCCGGGTGGGACGAAGCGGCGAAGGAGGCGGCCGTGAAACGCGGACGGGTGATCTTTGCCTTCGGGCTCGCGATCGGCGTCATCGCCGGCGTCTGGGCGCACGACGTGACGCCGACCCCCACGACCGGGGCGGCGACCAGCGAACCGACCGCGGTCCAGGTGGTCGAGCAGGTCGCCTCGGCCGTCGTCACGGTGCTCAACGAGCAGACGGTGGAGGGGACCGAGGGGGAAAGCAGCATGGCGCCGGTCGGCACCGGCAC